>NZ_JAPUVO010000101.1 GCF_029255185.1 Propionivibrio sp. | reverse complement strand
TTCGACTCGCTCCACCGCCCACGGCAACGTCAGACCCAGCAATTGCCGATACAACTCCACGCTTTCCATCGCACGCCCTCCTTGAAGACCATGCGCGAAAGCGTACTACTGACCCACAGAAATGTCTGAAGGACCTTAATTGGTAGCGGCGGCAGTGACACCGTGCTGGGCGGTGCCGGCAACGACGTGCTTCTGGCCGGCGACTACACTACCTATTACCACGCCGGCATGGGCTATACGGAAACGGGAACAGCCAACATCCTCGAAGGCGGCACCGGGACGGACCAACTCTGGGGCAGCGGCGGCTCGGACACCTACCGCTATAAGCTGGGCGACGGTGCGGACACCATCAACGAGGTGGCCTACGCCAATCAACGCGCCCTGGACACGGGGACCGACCGTATCGTGCTGGGTGCGGGAATCGCCCCGGCGGACGTGACGGTCAGCCGCTCGGGCAACAATCTGGTGCTCAAGTTTGCCAATGCCGGGGACCAGATCACGATCAATGCCTGGATTGACAACAGGCAGCGCGTTGAACAGCTGCAGTTTGCCGACGGCACGATATGGACAGCGGCAGAGCTGACCAATCGTTCGATGATCGGATCGGACGCGGCGGATATCATCGAGATGTGGGCCGACGCCACCTCTGCCCAGGGCCGGGGCGGCAATGACACGATCATCGCTGGTGCGAGCATCAGTACGCTGAGCGGCGGCCAGGGCGACGACAGCTATGCCATCGACATTGCCGGCGATGTCGTTGTCGAAGCGGCCGGCGAAGGGGTCGATCTTGTCCGGGCTAGCGTGAGCTACACCCTCGCGGCCAACGTCGAGAACCTGACCTTGACCGGCACAGCGGCCATCAATGGCACCGGCAACGCACTTGACAACGTGCTCACTGGCAATAGCGCGGCCAACGTGCTGACCGGCGCGGCCGGTAATGACAGCTATGTCGTCGACAACGCCGGCGATATCGTTGTCGAGGCGGCCGGCGAAGGAGTCGATCTCGTCCAGACCAGCGTGAGCTACACCCTCGCGGCTAACGTCGAGAACCTGACGCTGACCGGAACGGCGGCTATCAACGGCACCGGCAACGCACTCGACAACGTGCTCACCGGCAATAGCGCGGTCAACACCTTGCGGGGGGGCTTGGGTAATGACACCTACGTGGTCGACAACACCGGTGATATCGTTGTCGAGGCGCTCGGCGAAGGGGTCGATCTTGTCCGGGCTAGCGTGAGCTACACCCTCGCGGCCAACGTTGAGAACCTGACGCTGACGGGCACGGCGGCCATCAATGGCACGGGCAACGCACTCGACAACGTGCTCACTGGCAACAGCGCGGCCAATACCCTCTCTGGCGGCGCCGGGGCTGACACCCTGCGCGGTGGTCTGGGCAACGACACCTTTGTCGTCGATAACGCTGGCGATATCGTCAGTGAAGCGCTCAACGAGGGGACTGACCTCGTCCAGGCGAGCATCAGCTACACGCTCGCCGCTAACGTCGAGAACCTGACGCTGACCGGAACGGCGGCTATCAATGCCACCGGCAACACCCTGAACAATGTGCTCACCGGCAATAGCGCGGCCAATACGCTGACCGGCGGCCTGGGTAATGACACTTATGTGATTGGCGCTGGCGATGTCGTCATCGAGGCGCTCAACGAAGGCACCGACCTTGTCCAGTCAAGCATCAGCTACACGCTCGCCGACAACGTCGAGAACCTGACGCTGACTGGGACGGCGGCCATTAACGCCACCGGTAACGCGCTCGATAACGTACTCACCGGCAATAGTGCGGCCAATATACTCGCCGGCGGTCTGGGGAGCGACACCTATGTGGTCGGCGCTGGCGATGTCGTCATCGAGGCGCTCAACGCCGGCACTGACCTCGTTCAGGCTAGCGTCAGCTATACGCTGACCGACAACGTCGAGAACCTGACCTTGACCGGAACGAGCGCCATCAATGGTACGGGCAACACGCAGAACAACATTCTGGCCGGCAATAGTGCGGCCAATAGTCTTGATGGCGGTAGCGGCGCCGATTCGATGCTTGGGGGTGCGGGTAACGATAGCTACGTTGTCGATAACACCGGCGATGTCGTTAGCGAGAATCTTAACGCCGGCACCGACCTTGTTCAGTCAAGTATCAGCTACACGCTGACCGACAACGTCGAGAACCTGACGCTGACCGGCGCCACCGCGATCAACGCCACCGGCAACGCCTTGAACAACGTGCTCACCGGCAACAGCGCGGCCAACACGCTGACCGGCGGTTTGGGTAATGACATTTATGTGGTCGACGCTGGCGATGTCGTCATCGAGGCGCTCAACGCCGGCACCGACCTCGTCCAGGCTAGCATCAGCTATACGCTGACCGACAACGTCGAGAACCTGACGCTGACTGGCGCAGCAGCGATTGACGGCGTCGGCAATGCGCTCAACAACGTGCTCACCGGCAACAGCGCGGCCAATACACTCGCCGGCGGCCTAGGTAATGACACTTATGTAGTCGGCGCCGGCGATGTCGTTATTGAGGCGCTCAACGCCGGCACCGACCTCGTCCAGGCTAGCGTCAGCTACGCGCTGACCGACAATGTCGAGAACCTGACCTTGACTGGCGCCACCGCGATCAACGCCACCGGTAACGCCCTGAACAACATGCTCACCGGCAATAGTGCGGCCAATATGCTCATCGGCGGTGCCGGTAATGACGCCTTAAATGGGGGCGCCGGGGCCGATATCCTCGAAGGCGGCGTTGGTAATGACGCGCTAATCGACACGGCGGGCAATGCGCTCTTTGACGGCGGTGCTGGTGCCGATACCCTGACCGGCGGTGCCGGCGCCGAAGTCTTCCTCGGTGGCCTGGGTAATGACACGCTCAACACCGGCGCGGGCAACGACGTCATTCTCTTCAACAAGGGGGACGGGCAGGACACCGTGCTGGCTGGCGGCACCGGCAGCGACACGCTGTCGCTTGGCGGCAACTTTGCCTACAACGACCTGACCTTCAGCAAGGCGAGCAACGACCTGGTCCTCAAGGTCAGCGCTGACGACAAGCTGACCTTCAATGGCTGGTATGCCGCACTGCCGTCGCGGCCGATCGTCACCCTGCAAATCGTTGCCGAGGCGCTGGCCGGCTACGCCGAGGGCGGCGCTGATCCGCTCCTTAACCACAAGGTCGAGACTTTCGACTTCACCGGCCTGGTCGCGGCCTTCGATGCCGCACGGGCGGCGGATTCAAACATGTCCAGCTGGACGGCGATGCATGCGCTCCTGGACAAGCATCTGGCCGCTTCGAACAGCGCCGCGCTGGGCGGCGATCTGGCCTACCAGTACGGTAACACCGGGTCGCTTGGGGGTGTTGGACTCATTGCTGCGCAGCAACTCATCGGCGACCCGCACCTGGGTACTGGGGCGCAGACGCTGAAGACTACGGCGCAGTTGCAGGAGGGGGTGGTTCGGCTTTGATTCTAAAATCCTTACCGCAAAGGCGCGAAGACGCGAAGATCACAAAGAAAACAAGGGATTGCATGGATTTCCCCATTCGCCATTTGGATGAGGGCTGTGGGCAGAAATAACAAGAGCTAAGCTGTTGATGTTTTTTGCGGCACTCTGCGTCCTTCGCGTCTTTGCGGTGAACAACTGGGTTTTTAAGGATAACTGAGTTTTGCAGAGTTATCATTGGCGGTCATCGCCGACGCGCTGTGCCGCCTTTGGCACAGCGCCAATTTTGGAGAAATGAAATGTCTGAAAACAACGCGCATGCCGCTGCTCTGGCAGCGCTTGAGCAAGCCAAAGACGGCTTGTCGAAACTGCCTATCCTCGGGCCGGCCTTGTGGCTTTACGCTCGTGATCCGATCAAGAAATTCATGTTCGTCGGCGATCTGGACTGGGCGGTATTGCCGCCCGTCGTACTCGACCAATGCCGGCTTTATACCAAGAATGGTCTGCCCTATGCCTTCGTGACCTGGGCTTTGGTGAATGAAGCCGTGGCGGATCGTTTGCGCTCCGCCCAACCAAAAATCGCCCCGCACGAATGGAAAAGCGGCGAGGCGGTATGGATCATTGACGCCGTGGCGCCCTTTGGCCAGTTGGAGGAAACACTCAAGGACTTGCGCGAGACGATCTTCCGCGGTCGCCAGGTCTGTGCGATGCTTCCCGATGCCGCCAAACAGGGCGCGATGACGGTGCACGAGTGGCCGCCAACACCCGTGCCGACGACGCACTGATGAACCTGCCGGTGACCAAAACGCTTTCGCCCGAGGCGCTTGATTTTGCTCCGGGGTTGCTGTCCATTCAGGAGAGTCCGCCGGCCAGGCTGCCGCGCACGGTGCTGTATGTGGTCAGCACGCTTTTTGTCATTCTTCTGCTGTGGGCGATTTTCGGCAAGCTGGATATCATTGCCAGCGCTGAAGGGCGGCTGGTGCCGCAGACCTATGTCAAAATCGTCCAGCCCGCCGATGCCGGCATTGTCCAGGAGATTCTGGTTCAGGAAGGTCAAGCGGTGCGCGCCGGTCAGGTTTTGATCCGCATGGATACCCAAATCGCCAAGGCCGACGAGCAAACGATAGCCACCGAGTTGACCTTGCGTTCCCTGCAACTGCGGCGCATCGACGCCGAACTCGCCGGTCAGCCGCTCAAGCGCACGGTGACTGATCCGGATGATTTATTCCGTTCGGTTGAGGCGCAGTACCGCGATCGCCGTCAGTCCTACCAGGACGCTCTGGGTCAGGCTCAGGACGCCTTGAGAAAAACCCAGCGCGATTATGACTCCGGCAAGGAGGTGCTGGCCAAGTTGCGCGAGGTCACGCCGATCCTCAAAGCGCAGTCGGATTCCTTCAGCGATATGGGCAAGGAAGGGTATGTCGCCCAGGTTACCGTGCGCGATAAGCAGCGCGAATACCTCGAAAAAGCCCGTGACCTGCGCGCCCAGGAGGAAACCGTCGCCAGCCTGGCAGCGGCCATGGCTCAGGCCGGCAAGCAATTGAGTCAGATTACGTCAAAGTATCGCAGTGAACTGCAAAACGAGCGGGTCGAGACCGAAGGGAATTACCGCAAATTGCAACAGGAGCAACTCAAACAGGAACACAAGTCCGGCCTGCTCGAACTCAAGGCTTCGCAGGCCGGCATCATCAAGGATCTTGCCACCCATACCATTGGCACGGTGGTTTCGCCCGGCACCGTCGTGCTTTCGCTGGTGCCTGAGAACGAGCCCCTGGTGGTCGAGGTCATGGTCAAGAACGACGATGTCGGCTTTGTCTATCCGCAGCAGCAGGTCAAGGTCAAGCTGGCGGCCTATCCCTTCCAGAAATACGGCATGCTCGACGGTGAGGTGATTCATGTCGGCCCGGATGCGAGTGAAGGCGCCAGCCCGTCGTCCAAAGACCCGGCAAAAGAAAAGGTGCCGGCCCAGCTCACGTACAAGGCGCTGATCGCGCTCAAGACCCAGGTGCTGGAAGCCCAGGGGCAGACTTTCAAGCTGGTTCCGGGTATGCAGGCGGTTGCCGAGATCAACCAGGGGCAACGCACGGTCATGGAATATCTGCTCTCGCCGATCCAGAAAACGCTGTACGACAGTGGGCGCGAACGATGAAGCGCCTGAAGCGTCTGATGTACCGGACAGTTTGTGCCGGTCTGTCGGCGATCATGCCGTTGGGATTGGCCTGCGCTGCCGATTTGCTCGATGTCTATCGACTGGCGCAGCTTAACGATCCGGGCTTCGAGGCGGCGCGTTACACGCTTGCGGCGGCTCAACAAAAAATCCCGCTGGCGCGCGCCGGGCTTTTGCCGGTTGTGGCGGCCACTGGCAACGATGGCCGCACACAGGCCAACACGGCCTTCAGCACTGCCCCGGCCCTGCAACGCGATGTCAATACCTGGAACTGGACGCTGCAACTGACCCAGCCGGTGATCCGAATCCAGAATCTCTACGCTTACAGTGAATCCGAATCGATTGTCGAGCAGGCCACGGCGCAGTTTGCCCAGGCCGAACAGGAGCTTGTCCTGCGCGTGGCGCGGGTTTATTTCGATGTGGTGGTGGCCGAAGATGGCATCGCCGTGGCCGATGCCCAACTTAGGGCCATGGGCGAACAACTGGCAATTGCCAAACGGGGTTTTCAGGCCGGGACAACAACCGTCACCGATGTGCATGAAGCCCAGTCACGCATCGACCTCGCCCGCGCGCAACGGGTCGCCGCCCTGAACGAGCTGGAGACCAAGCGTTCAGAACTTGAGAAGGTGGTGGGCCAGTTACCCACCCGGCTTGCGGTATTGCGTCCATCGGTCGTTGCGCCAAGGCCTGCGCCAGACGATCCCGAGGCCTGGATCAGCCAGGCCAAAGACAATAATCCACTGGTGCGCGCACAACAGGCCGCGCTGATGGCGGCGGAATCGGCAGTGAAAAAGTTCCGTTCGGAACATCTGCCGACCGTGGACTTTACGGCGTCTTACGGTGGCAATTATGCTTCGGGCAGCCTGACAACCCCGGTGGATTACTCAACCCAGGCCAGGTCGAAGGCGCTTGGTGTGCAGTTGAACATCCCGATCTTTTCGGGCGGCGCGACGAATGCACGGGTCGCCGAAGCTGTATCCAACCGCCATAAAACCCGCGCCGATCTCGAAGCGGCAAGGCGGCAGGCAGCCAGCGACGCCCGGCAGGCCTACGCGGGAATCACCAACGGCCTGGCCCAGATCGAAGCGCTCGATTCGGCGGTGCTCTCGGGAGAAAGCGCGGTCAAGGGGAATCAGGTTGGTTATACGCTCGGCATCCGCATTAACATCGATGTCCTGAACGCGGAACAGCAGCTCTATACGACGCAGCGTGATCTGAGCAAGGCGCGTTACGAGACCCTGTTTCAGGGGCTCAAACTCAAAGCTGCGGCCGGCGTGTTAAGCGAGGACGATCTGTCAGCGCTCAATGGCCTGTTGGGGCCGCGCTTGCTTGAAGCGCAGGCGGGGTAAGTATTGACACCAACTAAATTCGGTACTAAATTCAGACCTGTCGAATTCTGGGAGGCAACATGCAGTCCATCGCCAACATCAAGTCCATTTCGTACCTGAAGAGCCATGCGGCCAAGATTTCCGAAGATCTGGAAATGAATGGGAATCCGTTTGTTATCACCCAAAATGGTGAGGCCAGTATGGTGATAGAGGGCGTCAAGCAGTTTCAGGAAAAGGAAGCGCTCATTGCGGCTTTGAAAATCATCGCCTTGGGCGAGAAGGACCGCATATACGGGAAAGGCATTTCCGCTGCGGACTCAAGGGCGCAACTGCTGGCTGCTCGTCAAAGCCGAAAATAATGGCGGTCATCATTCTTCCCGATGCCCAGACGGACTTGCTTTCGCTTCAGGACTACATGCTCGACAAGTGGGGCGAAGTCGCATGGCTGAAAGCTGAGGACGAGATTTTTGACAAGTTGGAGAAAGTTGACTCTGGAGTTTTCAATGGAACGCCTGTCCAAGAACTGGCATCAGTGGGCATCTTGGACTACCAGAACGTCTATACCTCGCATCACAAATTGGTCTACCGACAGATCGGCAGCGATACCTATTTGTACCTCATTGCCGGGCATAGGCAGGACTACCCCACGATTCTAGCGAAACGGTTGTTGAGCAGGTGACTGGTTGATTGGTTAATACCGTTGAAATGCCCACGCTCCATCAACGCCAAGGCATTCGGATCGGCCGGGGAAGCGATCGGCATGATCAGCGACGCGCTTGCCTGAAGCGCAGGCGGTTCATACGGATCAAAAGAGGTGGGAAGCCGGTCGTTAAGCCGGGTTCTGTCGTGGACAACCATTCCTCTAGGCGTACTGTTGCCAGCACGCTCAAGCAGCCTACCCGGAAGCGGCGCGAGCCACGCCATGCGCTTCCCTATTTGGCCTTGCTTCAGATGGGGTTTGCCGTGCCGTCCGTGTTACCACGTCCGCGGTGAGCTCTTACCTCGGCCGGACTCTCGCCCGACCGCCCCGGCTTTCGCCAGGGCGCCGTTTCACCCTTACCGGCCCGGGTTTCCCCGTGCTTAGGCGGTCTATTCTCTGTTGCACTTTCCGTCACCTCACGGTGCCCGGTCGTTAACCGGCATCTTGCTCTGCGAAGCCCGGACTTTCCTCTCGGCTAAGACTTGCGCCTTTCGCCCAGCGGTTGCCTGGCCGACTTCCCGCGGCGATTATAACCTTGATCTCCTGCTCGGATTGCGGCGACAGTATTTGACAAGCCGGGGCTGGGTACGTAAATTCCGCCCATGACAACCCGTCGCGCTTTTCGCCGGCGGGTTGTTTGCTTTACACATCACGCACCAAGGTAGATATCATGCAGCCCGACCGCACAGCCGAACTCAAAACCCTGCTCCAGCAACGCATCCTCGTTCTTGACGGCGCCATGGGCACCATGATCCAGCGCCACCGGCTGCATGAAGCCGATTATCGCGGCGAGCGCTTTGCCGGCCATGGGCACGACCTGAAGGGTAACAACGATCTGTTGCTGCTCACCCGCCCGGAAGTGATACGCGGCATTCATGCCGAGTATCTGGCCGCTGGCGCCGACATTCTGGAGACTAATACCTTCAACGCCACGGCCGTGTCGCAGGCCGACTACCAACTGGAGGCCATCGTTTATGAACTGAACTTCGCCGGTGCGCAACTCGCCCGTGCGGCCTGCGACGAGTACACCGCCAAGGATCAGGCCAAGCCGCGTTTCGTCGCCGGCGTTCTCGGCCCGACCTCGCGCACGGCGTCGATTTCGCCGGACGTCAATGATCCGGGCTATCGCAATACCAGCTTCGACCAACTGGTTGACACCTATGGCGAAGCGATCCGCGGCCTGTGCGACGGTGGCGCCGATATCCTGCTGGTTGAGACGATTTTCGACACGCTCAACGCCAAGGCGGCGCTGTTCTCGATCGAGCAGCATTTCGAGAAGGTCGGGCGGCGCTGGCCGGTGATGATTTCGGGGACGATCACCGATGCTTCCGGGCGCACGCTTTCCGGGCAGACCGCCGAAGCCTTCTGGAATTCGCTCAGCCACATTCGCCCGCTGTCCTTTGGTCTGAACTGCGCGCTCGGCGCTGCGGAACTACGCCAGTACGTCGAGGAACTGTCGCGCATCTGCGACTGTTTTATCTCGGCGCACCCGAACGCCGGCTTGCCCAACCCGCTGTCGCCGACCGGCTACGATGAGACGCCCGAGCAACTGGCCGTGGAAATCGTCGACTGGGCGAAACAGGGTTTCGTCAACATCGTCGGCGGCTGCTGCGGTACCTCGCCGGCGCATATTGCGGCAATTGCCCAAGGCGTTGCCGGCAGCGCGCCGCGCGCGGTTCCGCAAATTGAAAAGAAACTGCGCCTGTCGGGACTCGAACCCTTTAACGTCGGCAAGGATTCACTTTTCGTGAACGTCGGCGAACGCACTAACGTGACCGGATCGAAAGCTTTTTCGCGCATGATCCTTGAAGGCCGCCTTGACGATGCGCTGGCCGTCGCTCGCCAGCAGGTCGAGAATGGTGCGCAGGTGATCGACATCAATATGGACGAGGCGATGCTGGACTCGAAAGCGGCGATGGACCGCTTTCTCAAGCTGATCGCCACCGAGCCTGACATCTCGCGCGTGCCGATCATGATCGACTCGTCCAAATGGGAGATTATCGAGGCCGGCCTCAAGTGCATCCAGGGCAAGGGCATCGTCAACTCGATCTCGATGAAGGAGGGCGAAGCCGCCTTCCTGCATCATGCTAGGCTCGCTCGCCGCTACGGCGCAGCGGTCGTGGTAATGGCCTTTGACGAGGCCGGGCAGGCTGATACCTATGCGCGCAAAACCGAAATCTGCAAACGCGCCTACGATCTGCTGCTCGGTATCGGTTTTCCGCCCGAGGACATCATTTTCGATCCGAACATCTTCGCCATCGCCACCGGCATTGAGGAACACGACAACTACGCCGTTGACTTCATCGAAGCCTGCCGCTGGATTCGCGCCAGGCTGCCGCACGCGCAGGTCTCCGGTGGCGTCTCCAACGTTTCCTTTTCATTCCGCGGCAACGACCCGGTGCGCGAAGCGATCCACACCGTATTCCTTTATCATGCGGTCAAGGCCGGGCTGTCGATGGGCATCGTCAATGCCGGCATGCTTGGCGTTTATGACGATCTTGATGCAGAACTGCGCGAGAAAGTCGAGGCGGTGGTGCTCAACCGCAACCCGGGATCCGGCGAAGCACTGGTTGAGTTTGCCCTGACGGTGAAGGAAGGCAAGGCGAAAGACACGGGCCCCGACCTTGCGTGGCGCGAGCTGGATGTTGAGGCCCGCCTCTCGCACGCGTTGGTCAAGGGAATTACCGACTTCGTCGTCGCTGATACCGAGGAGTGCCGCGCCGCACTCGAAGCCGCCGGCCAGCCGCCACTGTCGGTCATTGAAGGCCCGCTGATGAATGGCATGAACGTCGTTGGCGATCTCTTCGGCGCCGGCAAGATGTTCCTGCCGCAGGTCGTCAAATCGGCACGGGTCATGAAGCAGGCGGTGGCACATCTGATCCCCTTTGTCGAAGCCGAAAAGCTGCGCACTGGCGCGACGAGCAAGGGCCGGATCGTTATCGCCACGGTCAAGGGGGATGTCCATGATATCGGCAAGAACATCGTCGGCGTCGTGCTCGGCTGCAACGGCTACGATGTTATTGATCTGGGTGTCATGGTGTCTTGCGACCGGATTTTGCACGCCGCGAAGGAGCACGGCGCGCAGGCGATTGGCCTGTCAGGACTGATCACCCCGTCGCTTGAGGAAATGGGCCACGTCGCCGCTGAAATGCAGCGTCTGGGCTTTGCTGACGGCGGCCAGGGTGAAGCCATCCCGCTGCTGATCGGAGGCGCTACGACCAGCCGCGCGCATACGGCAATCAAGATCGCGCCGCACTACTCCGGCCCGGTGGTCTATGTGCCCGATGCCTCGCGCGCTGTGGGCGTCGTCACCAAGCTGCTGTCGATCGACAATGCCGCCGGTTTCAAGGCCGAAATTGCTGCCGACTACGAGAAGGTTCGTGTGCAGCATGCCAACAAGAAAGGCGTCCAGCTCGTCACACTGGCCGCTGCGCGCAGCAATCGTTTTATTTGGAATGCCGATCCCGCCTATCGGCCGCCCGCTCCGCTAAAGCCCGGCCTGCACGTGCTGCGCAATGTCGATCTGGCCACGCTTGCCGCCTATATCGACTGGGGGCCCTTCTTTCAAACCTGGGATCTGGCGGGTGCGTTTCCGAAGATCCTCGACGATGCGGTGGTTGGCGAAACGGCACGCTCGGTTTTTGCCGACGGCCAGGCCATGCTCAACGCCATGGTCGCTGAACAGTGGATCACCGCCAACGCGGTTTTTGGCTTATATCCGGCCAATGCCGTTGATGATGATATCGAACTTTATGCCGATGAATCGCGCAGCGAAAAACTGATGGTCTGGCACAACCTGCGCCAGCAACACGAACGCCCGGCGGGCAAGCCACATTACTGCCTCGCCGATTTTGTCGCGGGTCAAGGTACGCCTGACTGGATCGGTGTCTTCGCCGTCAGCGCCGGTCTGGGAATCGAGAAAAAACTCGCGCAGTTTGAAGCGGCACACGACGATTACCGCGCGATCATGCTCAAATCGCTCGCCGACCGCCTCGCCGAGGCTTGTGCCGAGTGGCTGCACGCGCAGGTGCGGCGCGACTACTGGGGCTATGCATCAGGTGAAACCTTGAGCAGCGATGCGCTGATTGGCGAGGCATATCAGGGCATCCGTCCCGCACCCGGCTATCCGGCATGCCCGGATCATACCGTCAAGGGGCCGCTGTTCGCGCTACTCGACGCTACGGTCAACGCTGATATGGGGCTGACCGAATCCTTTGCCATGACACCGGCGGCGGCTGTTTCGGGGTTTTTCCTGGCGCACCCGCAGGCACGCTATTTTGCGATCAGCAAAATCGGCCGTGATCAGCTCGAAGACTGGGCGCAACGCACCGGTTTGAGTGTTGCGCAAGCCGAACGCTGGTTGGCGCCGCTGCTCTGATCTGTGCGCTGAGGTCTGGGGTGAATCTTCCCGATTTCGTCGAACGCGAGGCCAATCTGGTCGCACGCAATACGCTGGCGCTGCCTGCACATGCGGCGCTTTACGCCAAGATCCATTCGGCCGATCAGCTCACCCTGCTTGCCGGCAAAGTCCCTTCACGCTGCTTCATTCTCGGCGACGGCAGCAATCTCGTTCTGACTGGCGATTTTAATGGTCTCGTTCTGCATATGGCCATCGGAGGCCGCGAACTGGCCGCTGAAGATGCCGATGCCTGGTACGTGCGCGCCGGCGCCGGCGAGAACTGGCACGACTTTGTCGGCTGGACGCTGGCGCAGGGTTGGCCGGGGCTGGAAAATCTGTCCTTGATTCCCGGAACGGTCGGCGCCGCACCGATCCAGAACATCGGCGCCTACGGGCTGGAAGTCGCTGATCGCTTCCATTGCCTCAATGCCTGCGACATGCTTACTGGCCAGACCGTGCGTCTTGACCACAGCGCCTGCCGCTTCGCCTATCGTGACAGTGTCTTCAAGCAGCAGGGCTGGCATCTGGACGGCCGTCTGGCGATCACCGACGTGACTTTTCGTCTGCCCAAGGTCTGGCAGCCGCTTACCCGCTACGCCGATGTCGCTGCCGAGCTTGAGGCGCAGGGCATCGTCACCGCAAGCGCCCAGCAGATCGCTCATGCCATCATTGCCATCCGCCGGCGCAAGCTGCCCGATCCGGCGCAGCTGGCCAACGCCGGGAGCTTTTTCCAGAATCCGGTGGTCGATGCGGCAGCGGCGGACCGCTTGCTGGCCTGCCACCCCGGTTTGCCGCACTACCCGCAGGCCGACGGTCGCAGCAAACTGGCTGCCGGCTGGCTGGTCGAGCAGGCCGGCTGGAAAGGCCGGGACCTCGGCCCGGTCGGCATGTACGAAAAGCAGGCGCTGGTTCTGGTCAATCGCGGCGGAGCGACGGGCAGTGACGTCATGGCGCTGATGCAGGCCGTTCAGCGCGATGTGCGTGCGAAGTTTGGCGTCGAACTTAAGCCCGAGCCGATCCTGCTCTGAGCAGCAAGAGGTGGAAAAAAATCCACCACCAAGATGCCCCGCAGGAAATCCCCTTGGGGGACACCAAGGGGGCACCAAGAAATACCAAGTTGTTTTGCTTGGTGAATCTTGGTGACTTGGTGGTTTGCTGTTTCTCGTTGGCTAGTCGACGCGCTCGAAGCGCACTTGCCCGTACATCTGCGGGTGCTTGCTGGCGATCCAGTAGCCTGCTTCGGATTCGGCGCGTTCCCAGGTGGCGGCGCGCAGCGGAACGTGCTGCACGCCGCCGTCGGCCGGCGTCCATTCGAGCGTATAACTGCGCACACCGCCGCGGTCCTGCAAACGAATTCGTCGGGTCCATCTGGGTGGCTCACGGCGCAAGGTGGCAGCGGGATGGTTAAGGTGCAGCCTGAACAAAGGCCCTTTGGCGCGATGCTGAACGATGTAAACGCGGTCCTTGACGACTTCTTCAACAATGCCCCAATCGGGACAGGCGGCGATGATTGCCGCAACAGCTTGTTCTGATTCGTTGCGAACAATTTCGGCATCGACCTGATGCGTCTCTTCCTGGCTTTCGACCAGATCGTGCCACGGCAAGCCTTGTCGTGTCGGCGGCGGGAAGGGCAGTGGCCGCTTACCTTCCCGGATGCGGGCGAAGAGCGATGACTTGTGCACGTCTTCCAGGTCGACCAGGGGAAAGGCCGAACGTGGTTGCGAGGGGAAGCTGCCGGCGCCCATGTAACCAACGTCCCACAACGTTCGCAACCACTCTGCGGCATCGAGCGCCACTTGTTCCAACTGCGCTTCAAACTCACTGTCTTCGCCCCCGCCTTCAGCGCCAACCGGCCCCGAAAGCAATTCGGCCTCGTGCATTCGCGCGCGCAGGCATTCCTGGTACAGGCGGCCTACCCATTCGGCATCAGCGGTAGGCAGGTGCTCAATGCGCTCCGCCAGGTTCATCAACTCGTCGGCGTCGAGCGGAGTGTATTCATTTTGCATGGATTGCATGGATTCCGCAGCTCAGGTTGTCGGTGCGAGTTTAGCGTTTAGCGCCAGCTTCGGATAGCTGCTTTTCTCGGCGGATAAATTAAAGATAGAATGGATAAACATTTAATAACTGCGTCGGCATTTAATCTTTCACATGCGCAAATCCGACCTTCACCCCAGCCTGCAGGCATCCTGCATCCCGATTCCGAATCGATCGGGATGTTATGCCGTGGTTCCGCCGCCGGTACCGACGTCCATCGATGTGCCGGCCAGCCACGGGTTGTTCGTGCTCGCGCGCCGGGAACTGGAGGCGCTTGGCGAAGTTATTGACCGCAACAAAGCCTTCGCGGATCTGGTCTTTCACATGTTGAATCGGCGGGAGGCTGTCGACAGCAGTCAGATCGAGGGGACGCATACCGGGTTCGATGGACTCTTGATCCATGAGATCGAGGCCGGTACCGAAGACGCGCGCCCAGACCAGGACGCCGACGAGACCTTGGGGTATGTTCGCGCGTTTATGTTCGGAAGTCGGGAGGTCGATCGCCGGGGGCAAGCGGCGCTGGATCTTGACTTGATCCAGAGCTTGCACGCGAAGCTGCTCGAAGGCCAGGACCGAGTCGATCCTGGCCGCTGGCGGACGATTCAGAACTATATCGGGATGCGGTTGGAGACCGCGCGCTACATCCCGCCGCCAGCGGCCGAGGTGCCACGACTCATGGGAGGCATGGTCGAGCTCTTGCAGTACGAGCCGGACGGTGTTGCTGAAGTGTCGATCCTGATGCGCGCGGGGATCGCGCATGCTCAATTCGAAGCTATCCACCCGTTCCTTGATGGCAATGGGCGGACCGGTCGTCTGTTGCTGCCGCTGATGCTCAAGGCAGCGGGCGCGCCACCGATCCACCTGGCAACCTTCTTGAAGGTCCGGCAACAGGAGTACTACGACACACTCTGGCAAGCGCAGACGCGCTTGAACTGGACACCTTGGATGCGCCTGTTCTTGGAGAGCGTCGTCGCCTCGTGTCGCCATACCGTGCAGGTTTTCGCGAACCTGCGAGACATTCAGGGGCGGTGGCAAGGCATCCTTGCCGAAAAGGGGAAGCGCCGGCATGCGGCGATCTGGAGCGTAACAAACTTGCTGCTCGGGCAGCCCGTCGTCACGGTGAATGCTGTCGCCGAGCGTCTTGATGTCACGTTCCCCGCCGCCAATGACGCAATCGCGGAACTGGTGGATCTCGACATCCTCCGGCCGGCGAATACGCAACGCCGGCATCGGGTATTCCACGCCCACGAAGTCGTGAATGCCCTGTATACGGGCCTGGATGCAGTTCTCGACGACGTTGCACGACTGACGGCGCTGGAAGTCGGGAACGAGGATGATGGAGGCGGTGGGTTTCGCCCGTAGGTTTGTAGCTATTTCAAAGAGTGAATGACGACTTTTTTCGCCATAGCCCTCATGGTAGAGTACTGGTCCGGGCGTGAAACACGATGCCCGATAATAAAAAGTTCCGGGCAGTTTTCGACAACTGATGCTGTACGTAACAGTACTTTTTTCGCTCGCTTGTCGACGTAGTCAGTCTCAACAAAAGCACTGCTGGCTCTGCACCCCTGGGGTGTTTCCTTCGGTTATCGAGTTGTTTTAACATGAGGTTATGGAGATCTGAATGGCACTGACTATCGGAGTACCGCGGGAAGTTTTTGCGGGTGAAAAGCGCGTCGCAACTGTTCCCGATGTCGTTGAGAAACTGATCAAACTGGGTTTCAAGGTCGCTGTCGAATCAGGTGCTGGCGATGCTGCAAACTTCGGTGACGACGTCTACCGCACTGCTGGTGCAGAAATCATTGGCGACGCCGCCACGCTGTGGGCTACGTCCGACATCGTTTTCAAGGTTCGCGGCCCGAGCACTGATGAAGTCGGCCTATTGCGCGAAGGCGGCACGCTGCTTTCCTTCATCTGGCCGGCACAAAATCCGGAGCTGCTCCAGAAGCTCGCCGCTAAGAAGGCGACCGTGCTGGCCATCGACTCGCTGCCGCGCACGCTCTCCCGCGCCCAGAAAATGGACGCGTTGACCTCCCAGGCTGGCGTCGCGGGCTACCGCGCCGTCATCGAGGCCGCCAACGCCTTCGGCCGCTTCTTCAACGGCCAGATCACAGCGGCCGGTAAGGTTCCGCCGGCCAAGGTCTTCATTGCCGGTGCTGGCGTGGCGGGCTTGTCGGCGATCGGTACTGCCGCCAACCTCGGCGCCATCGTTCGCGCCAACGACACGCGCGCCGAAGTAGCCGATCAGGTTGTGTCGCTGGGCGGTGAATTCGTCAAGGTTGATTACGAGGAAGAAGGTTCCGGCGGCGGCGGTTACGCGAAGGTGATGAGCGAGGGCTTTCAGAAAGCCCAGCGCGACATGTACGCCAAGCAATCCAAGGAAGTGGACATCATCATCACCACCGCGTTGATTCCTGGCAAGCCCGCGCCCAAGCTAATCACCGCCGAGATGGTCAAGAGCATGAAGCCCGGCAGCGTGATCGTCGACATGGCGGCCGAGCAGGGTGGCAACTGCGAGCTGACCGAGCCTGGCCAGGCCGTGGTGAAGTACGGCGTCACTATCATCGGCTACACCGATCTGGTCAGCCGCCTGGCGCGACAGTCGTCGACGCTGTACAGCACCAACCTGTTTCGCCTCGCCGAGGAACTGTGCAAAACCAAGGACGGCATCATCGACGTCAACATGGAAGACGAAGCCATTCGCGGCCTGACTGTAATCAAAGAAGGCAAGGTCACCTGGCCACCCCCGGCGCCGAAACTGTCTGCGGCACCGCCCGCCGCAGCGAAGCCCGCCACCGCCGCGCCCGCCGCCAAAAAAGGCCACGGCCACGGTAGTAGCAGCGAGCCGTTGCCTGGCAACAAGCTGGCGATACTGTTCGGTGTGGCTGCTGTCCTGTTCTGGCTCATCGGGTCTTCTGCTCCCGAAAAATTCCTCGGGCATTTCACGGTTTTTGTGCTGGCCTGCTTCGTCGGTTACATGGTGGTCTGGAACGTCAAGCCGGCACTGCATACGCCACTGATGAGCGTAACCAATGCTATTAGCAGCATTATCGCCATTGGCGCGCTGGTTCAGATTGCGCCTTCGGGAGATCTTGCCCCCGTATGGATACGCTCGCTGGCTATCGGCGGCATCGTCCTCGCCACCATAAATATGTTCGGCGGATTTGCCGTCACCCAGCGCATGCTGGCCATGTTCCGTAAGTAAGGAAAAGAAATATGTCTGGAAATCTGGCAACAGTCTCCTATATCGGGGCAACCATCCTCTTCATCTTGTGTCTTGGCGGCCTTTCCAACCAGGAAACTGCGCGGCGCGGAAATCTCTACGGCATGATCGGCATGGCCATAGCCGTTCTGGCAACCGTATTTGGTCCGCAAGTTACCGCCGCCGGCCTGCCGTGGATCATCGCGGCCATGGTCGTTGGCAGCGGCATCGGCATTTATGCCGCCCGCGTCGTACAGATGACGCAGATGCCGGAACTCGTTGCCTTGATGCACAGCATGGTCGGCCTTGCCGCGATGCTGGTAGGCTACGCTACCTACATTGATCCATCTGCTTCTGCCGGATTGGCTGGTGCTGAAAAAGCAATTCATGAGATGGAAATGTACGTCGGCATCCTGATCGGCGCGATCACCTTCTCCGGTTCTGTCATTGCCTTCGGCAAGCTGTCGGGCAAGATCGGCGGCAAACCGCTCCTGCTACCTGGCCGTCACTGGCTGAACCTGGCTGGACTGCTGCTCGTCATCTACTTCGGTCGTGAATTCCTGCACGCGACAACCGTTGCTGAAGGAATGACGCCGATGATCGTCATGACCATCGTTTCGCTGCTCTTCGGTATTCACATGGTGATGGCCATCGGCGGCGCTGACATGCCGGTCGTGGTTTCGATGCTCAACAGCTATTCGGGCTGGGCCGCAGCAGCCACCGGTTTTATGCTCTCCAACGATCTTCTGATCGTTACCGGCGCCCTGGTTGGTTCGAGCGGTGCGATTCTTTCCTACATCATGTGTTCGGCCATGAATCGCCACTTCATCAGCGTGATTGCCGGTGGTTTCGGCACTGACGGTGGAGCGCCGATGTCTGCTGGGGGTAATGTGCAACCAGCGGGTGAAGTTTCTCCGATCCTTGCCGCCGAGACGGCAGAACTCTTGCGCGAAGCCAAGAACGTGATCATCGTTCCTGGCTATGGCATGGCGGTGGCGCAGGCCCAACACACGGTCTATGAAATCACCCAGTTCCTGCGCGAAAAGGGCATCAATGTCCGCTTTGGTATTCATCCGGTTGCCGGTCGCATGCCCGGTCACATGAATGTTCTTCTTGCCGAAGCCAAGGTGCCGTATGACGTTGTGTTTGAAATGGATGAACTCAACGATGACTTTCCGCAAACCGACGTGACCATGGTCATCGGCGCCAACGACATCGTCAATCCGGCCGCACAGGATGATCCGAGCAGCCCGATCGCCGGCATGCCGGTACTCGAAGTCTGGAAGGCCAAGACTTCAATCGTCATGAAACGCAGCATGGCCTCAGGCTATGCCGGTGTTGATAATCCGCTTTTCTACAAGGAGAACAACCGTATGCTCTTTGGCGATGCCAAGAAAATGCTGGACGAAGTTCTTCTTGCTTTGAAATCCTGATCATTTTTCAGGAGGCAATATGGAGGTCAAAGATTCTGCGTTGTTTGCAGTTCGTCAAATTTCGCCTACCGAAAACATTCGGCGGTGTTCCTTGATCGCATAGCGATCGGTCATCCCGGCAATGTAGTCAGCTATCCTGCGTGATTGGTCGCCAGCCTCCTGATACTGGGGAGGCAGCATGCGCGGGTCACTGACGAATGCCGAAAAAAGGTCGCTGACGATACGCCCCGCTTTGCTGGTCATGCGCAAGACCTGAAAATGCTGGTAGAGATTCTTGTGCAGGAAACGTTTCATTTCTCGCTGCGCTTCACGCAGCTCATCCGAGAAGGCAACCAACGGCCTGCCCAGCCGGGTTTCAGCCAGATCTTTGGGTCGCTGTCGTGCAATATTGCCCGCCGTCGTTTCGATCATATCGCACACCAGGACATTGATTATGCGACGAATCGTTTCATGCACCAAGCGTCTCCCGCCAAGGCCCGGATAGGCTGCCCTCACATCAGCACTATGGCATGCAAATAAAGTGACTTCTTCCAGTTGCTCAAGCGAAATCAGGCCAGAGCGCAATCCATCATCGACGTCATGATTGTTGTAAGCAATTTCATCAGCAAAATTGCAGATTTGCGCCTCCAGCGAAGGCTGTGTGCGGTTTATAAAACGCTCGCCAAGTTCGCCCAATTGGCGAGCATTTTCTAGTGAGCAATGCTTGACGATACCTTCGCGCGTCTCGAAACACAGATTGAGTCCGTCAAATGCGGCGTAGCGCTCTTCAAGCAAATCAACAATACGCAGACTTTGCAAATTGTGTTCAAAGCCTCCCTGGCCACGCATGCACTCATTGAGCGCATCCTGTCCGGCATGGCCGAACGGGGTATGTCCCAGGTCATGGGCGAGCGAAATGGCCTCCGCCAAATCTTCGTTAAGGTGCAGCGCGCGTGCTATGCCTCTGGCGATCTGCGCGACTTCGAGCGTATGCGTCAAGCGTGTTCGAAAAAGGTCGCCCTCGTGGTTAACAAAAACTTGCGTCTTGTACTCGAGGCGCCTGAACGCAGTCGAATGCACGATGCGATCACGATCGCGCTGAAACTCACTGCGATGCGATGGCGACTTGTCGGCGTGGCGACGGCCCCGCGAGTTGACCATTGACACGGCATAAGGAGCGAGCTCAAACATGGGGTGAGCGTGCAGCAATCGCTTTGGCAATTTCAGTCTGTGCTGCGCAATCGCTTACTACCGCCTGACCAATCTGCTTGAACAGCACGAGACGCAACTTGCCGCTTTGCACTTTCTTGTCGTGCTGCATCAGTTCAAGATAACGACTCACTTCCATGGCCGGACCAAAGACCGGCAAACCGGCCCGAAGGAACAGATTTTCCACACGCTCGACGTCACCAGCGCTGATCCAGCCGAGTTGACGGGACAGTTCTGCGGCCATCATGGTGCCTGCCGCCACAGCTTCACCATGCAACCATTCGCCGTATCCCATGCCGGTTTCAATCGCGTGCCCAAAGGTGTGACCAAGGTTGAGCAATGCTCTTTCGCCGTTTTCATGTTCGTCTGCAACAACAACTTCGGCCTTGTTCTCACACGAGCGGCAAATGGCATATTCAAGCGCCTGTGGCTCACGCACCAGCAAGCGCTCCAGATTCGTTTCAAGCCAATCGAGAAAAGGCAAATCCCGGATCAATCCGTTTTTTATGACCTCGGCAAGGCCCGCCCGTAACTCGCGATCAGGCAAGGTATTCAAGACATCGATATCGGCCAGCACCAAGCTCGGCTGATAAAAAGCACCAATCATATTCTTGCCAAGCGGGTGGTTGATTGCTGTCTTGCCACCGATTGACGAATCGACCTGCGCGAGCAGGGTTGTCGGCATTTGAATGAAGGGCATGCCGCGCTGGTAACAGGCGGCCGCAAATCCGGCCATGTCACCGACAACGCCGCCCCCCAAGGCGATCATTGTGGTTGAACGCTCGCAACAGCGCGCAAGCAGCACATCGAAAATGGTATTAAGCGTCTGCCAATTTTTGAAGCGCTCGCCATCGGGCAAAATAATCTCGACAACATCAATGCCTGCATCACGCAATGGTTGCGCCAAGTGCTGTAGGTAAAGTGGTGCAACCGTTGTGTTGGTGACAATGGCAACCTTGGCTTGGCGTAAATAGGGGAGAAGCAATTCGCAGCGGTCAAGAATTCCCTGGCCGACATGGATCGGATAGGCTCGTCCCGGCAAGGCAATCGCTACAGTTTCCATCGCTCTCCAACCTCCTTGACTAACAATTGCAGAACAGCCTGTGCATTGCTCCGGCTTGCATCAACCACCAGATCAGCCACTTCGCGATAGAAGGGATCGCGCTGCGAGAAGAGCTCCTTGAGTTTGAGCAAAGGATCGGCAATTTGTAACAGCGGCCGGTTTCTATCATTGCGCGTACGTTCCCAAAGGGTGTGTGGCGGTACGTTGAGATAGACAACGAAGCCACTTGCCCGCAGGTTGATGCGATTCTCTTGGCGCAATATGACCCCGCCGCCAGTCGCCACAACCTGCCCGCTCAGTCGTGACAGATCTGCGATTACCTGAGCTTCGCGTCTGCGAAAGCCTTCCTCGCCTTCGATTTCAAATACCGTTGGAATACTAACGCCGGTACGCACCTCGATTTCATGGTCTGAATCAACAAAATCGAGGTTCAAACGTTTTGCCAGTGCCCGCCCGATAGTCGTCTTGCCAGCTCCCATCAGGCCAACCAGATAGACGTTTTTTGTACCGTATTGTTTATCCACGCCGTCATTCTACCGCAGAGCTTGCGTAACAAAATGACACTGGCTCGACCAGCCAGTGCACTGCGGTATTGAATATTGAGGTTCTTTGGTACAATGCGTTCAACTGTTGAACATGTTCTGGATGCCTGTCGTGCTCAGTGAAGCGCTTCGTTACAAACTATTGAAACTTCTCGCCGATGAGCCGCAAATCAGTCAGCGTGATCTGGCGTCTCGCCTGGGCATCAGCGTTGGCAAAGCCAATTACTGCATGAGTGCTTTGGTTGAGAAGGGACTGGTCAAGATCAACAATTTCCGCAAGGCGGACAATAAGCTCGCCTATGCCTATTTGCTGACACCTAGCGGCATTGAAGAAAAGGCGCTGGTTACGGTCAGCTTTCTCCAGAACAAAATGCGCGAGTATGGCGAATTACAAGAAGAGATTGCCGCCTTGCGACGCGAAGTGTTGGCTTCTAAGCCTCAAACTCAGCACCTGACTATCGGAGAGGTCCATTGATTCCGGCCGCGACGGGCGAAGCGCAGGCGGATGAATCGGGCTGGTATGTCGTTTATACCAGGCCGCGCCAGGAAGCGCGCGCTTTGGAAAATCTACGCAATCAGGGTTTCGATTGCTTCCTGCCAACGCTCATGACCGAGCGCTTGCGCGCAGGGCATCGGGTCACGCTACCGGAAGCTTTGTTTCCACGCTATCTTTTTGTTTACCTTGAAGCCGGTCGCAGCAACTGGTCGGCAATCCGCAGCACACGCGGGGTTGCCCGCTTGGTCGAGTTCGGTGGTGTAGCTGCGCGCATACCATCAGCACTAATTGTCGTGCTGGCTGAACAACCCGCTCAGAAGAAAGCGCTGTTTAAAGTGGGCGAACGGCTGAAAGTGGTTGACGGTCCTTTTGCCGGGATTGAGGCGGAGTTGCTCCGCCTGTATGAAACTGCGGATGGCGAAGCGAGAGTAATGCTGCTGATGGATATTCTGGCAAGGCCGCAGCAGATTGGTTTGCCAGCCTGCGCGGTGCGCAAGGCGGCCTAGAAGCCGCAGCATGTCGGGCGTCAGCCAGACATGCTGTCGAGATAATCGGAGAATCGCGTTTTTTGGAATGACGCTCAATCCAAGGGCGGTAGCGTGCCTGGGCATTGAACGTCGCTAACCGTTTGCACAATTTCACGGAAGATGAAAGATGAAAAATGAATAAAACTGCACTTATTACGGGAATAACCGGCCAGGACGGCGCCTATCTGGCCGAATTCCTGCTCAAGAAGGGCTATATCGTGCACGGCCTCAAACGTCGTAGCTCGCTCTTCAATACTGACCGCATCGACCATCTCTATCAGGATCCGCATGTCGATAACCGTAAATTCATCCTGCATCACGGCGACCTGACCGACTCGACCAATCTGATCCGCATCATTCAACTGGTACAGCCCGACGAGATCTACAACCTTGCCGCCATGAGCCATGTGGCGGTAAGTTTTGAAACGCCTGAATATACAGCCAATGCTGACGGCATCGGCACCCTGCGTCTTCTCGAAGCCATCCGCATCCTCGGCCTTGAGAAGAAAACCCGTTTCTATCAGGCCAGCACCTCTGAACTCTACGGCCTGGTACAGGAAACCCCGCAGAAGGAAAGTACCCCCTTCTACCCGCGCAGCCCCTATGCCGTGGCCAAGCTCTACAGCTACTGGATCACCGTTAATTACCGCGAAGCCTACGGACTCTTCGCCTGTAATGGAATCCTCTTCAACCACGAAAGTCCGCTGCGCGGCGAGACCTTTGTTACGCGCAAGATCACCCGTGCCCTGGCGCGCATCAAGCTCAACCTGCAGGACTGCCTCTACCTGGGCAATATGGACTCATTGCGCGACTGGGGCCATGCCCGCGACTACGTGGAGGCGCAGTGGCTGATGCTACAGCATGACCAGCCGGAAGACTTTGTCATCGCCAGCGGCGTGCAATACAGCGTTCGCGACTTCGTTAATGTTGCCGCCAAGGAACTTGGCATCACCATCACCTGGCAAGGTCAGGGGATCGAAGAAACGGGCACCGACCAGAACGGCAAAGTCATCGTCAAGGTCGACCACCGTTATTTCCGCCCAACCGAAGTCGAAACCCTGCTCGGCGATCCGACCAAGGCCAGGGAGAAGCTCGGCTGGACCCCAAAGACTGGCTTCGCAGAACTTGTTTCGGAAATGGTCCGCGAAGACCTGAAGAGCGCCGAACGCGACGAGCTCGTGAAAAAGCATGGCTACGCCACCTTTGATTACCACGAGTAAGCGGCAAGAAAATATGGACAAGCACGTCAAAATCTATGTGGCCGGACACCTTGGCCTGGTGGGTTCTGCGATTGTGCGCAAGCTGCAGGAGAAGGGTTTCACCAATCTCCTGGTGCGTACCCGTACCGAACTTGATCTGACCAATCAGGCCGCTGTCCATGACTTCTTTACATCGGAAAAACCCGACCAGGTTTACCTTGCGGCAGCCAAAGTTGGCGGCATCCACGCCAACAACACCTACCCGGCTGAATTCATTTACGAAAATCTGATGGTCGAAGCCAATGTCATTCACGAGGCCTGGCGCATGGGTGTGCAAAAGTTGCTCTTTCTTGGCTCCAGTTGCATCTACCCCAAGCTTGCTCCCCAGCCTCTGAGTGAAAATGCACTACTCACCGGCCCCCTGGAAGCCACCAACGAACCCTACGCCGTCGCCAAGATCGCCGGCATCAAACTCTGCGAAAGCTACAACCGCCAATACGGTGAAAGCCACGGCGTCGACTATCGCAGCGTCATGCCCACCAACCTCTACGGCCCTGGCGACAACTATCATCCGGAAAACAGCCACGTCATCCCCGCGCTCATCCGTCGTTTTCACGAAGCCAAGATCGCCAATGCGCCTGTGGTCACCATATGGGGCAGTGGTACACCGCGCCGTGAATTCCTCTACGTTGATGACATGGCCGATGCAAGTGTGCACATCATGAACCTCGACAAGGCGACCTACGATGCCCACACCCAGCCCATGAACAGCCTGATCAATGTCGGCTGCGGGTACGACATCACCATCAACGAACTCGCACGCACGATTGGCAAAGTCATCGACTACCAGGGCCAGATCGCCTTCGACCCCGGACAACCTGACGGCCCGCCGCGCAAACTGATGAACAGTCAGCGCATCAACGCGCTAGGCTGGGAGGCCAAAGTCGGTCTGAAAGAAGGGCTTGCCAAAGCCTATGCCGATTTTCGGGCAAGGACACAACCCGTGAGTGCGGTCACGAATCCTGAATGCCAGACATAAACCCAGTGCAACACTCCCAACCCATCCTTCAGCTCCTGAGCCGCCTTTGGCACCACATCAACCCTCGGCGGAGGAGGCAGTTCGGACTTCTACTCGCTTTGATGATTCTTGCTTCTTTCGCGGAAATTCTAAGTATCGGATCCGTGCTGCCCTTCCTTGGCGTGCTGACAGCCCCAGGACATGTTTTTGAACATCCGGCAGCACAGCCATTAATTCAAACTCTGGGCCTGACCAGGCCTGAGCAACTCCTGTTGCCACTGAGCATTATCTTTGGGCTGGCCGCTCTCATGACGGGTGTGATGCGCCTGCTGCTGCTCTGGGCCAGCACACGGCTATCCTTTGCAACCGGCGCTGACCTGAGTATCAGTATCTACCGCCGCACACTCTATCAACCCTATGCCGTCCATGTTGCCCGTAACAGCAGTGAAGTGATCAGTGGCATTGCAGGCAAAGCCAACAGCGTCATCTACAGCATTATCGTGCCAGCCCTGACCCTGATCAGTGCCAGCATCATGCTGTGCACGATCCTGCTTGCCTTGTTGTCAGTAGACCCGGTCATTGCTCTAGCGGCTTTTGGTGGTTTTGGCCTGATCTATGCTTTTATCATTCGACTTACCCGTAACCGACTTTTGATCGATAGCCAATGCATCGCCCGCGAGTCCATTCATGTGATCAAATCCCTGCAGGAGGGGCTAGGCGGCATACGTGATGTTTTGATTGACGGCAGCCAATCAACCTATTGCCAAGTCTATCGCGACGCCGATCTACCTCTGCGCCGCGCGCAGGGCAATAGTATCTTTATCAGTCTTAGCCCACGTTACGGGATGGAAGCCTTGGGTATGCTGCTAATCGCTACACTGGCCTATACCTTGGCACAACAAACGGACGGTATTGCCAGGGCCATCCCCGTTCTTGGCGCCTTCGCGCTCGGCGCACAACGCTTGCTTCCTGTATTGCAGCAGGCATATGCGTCGTGGTCTGGCATTCAGAGTGGGCAAGCTTCTTTGCAGGACACGCTGGAGTTGCTCGATCAGCCACTACCCAGCCATGCAGCTTGGCCTACTATCACCCCCTTGTCTTTCCAGCATCAGATCAGTCTAAAACAGCTCTCATTTCGGTATAGCCCGCAAACCCCATGGGTGCTCAACATGCTCGATCTCACCATTGCCAAAGGCTGCCGAATCGGCTTTGTCGGCACCACGGGTAGCGGCAAGAGCACGCTGCTCGATATTGTCATGGGCCTCTTGCAACCGAATGAAGGTACGCTCGAGATCGATGGTCAGCCCATCACCGTTCACAATCATCGCGCCTGGCAAGCGCATATCGCGCACGTCCCGCAAGCCATCTTCCTTGCCGACAGCACGATCGAAGAAAATATTGCCTTTGGCGTGCCTAAGAACCAGATTGACCCCGAGCGGGTGCGTCAGGCCGCTCACCAGGCACAGATTGCCGATACCATCGAGACTTGGAATAGACAATATCAAACCGTCGTGGGCGAGCGTGGCGTTCGTTTGTCCGGTGGTCAACGCCAACGCATCGGCATCGCCCGGGCGCTTTACAAACAAGCCGACGTCATTATTTTCGACGAAGCCACCAGCGCGCTAGACAACGAAACAGAAGAGGCCGTCATGCAGGCTATCGAATGCCTCAGCGAGGATCTGACCGTGCTCATCATCGCTCACCGCCTTACCACCTTGAAAAACTGTACGCAAATAGTGGAACTGGGCGATGGCGGAATCAAGCGAATCGGTAGCTATCAGGACATCGTAAGTCAGGCAGCATAATGTGGCTTCAATAGAGTCAGGGAAGTAATCCAATGCTTAGTAATTCATCAATCCTAATCACTGGCGGCACAGGCTCTTTCGGCCATACCTTTGTGCCTATGACGTTGGCCAAATACAACCCTCGTCGCCTAGTCATCTTTTCACGTGATGAGATGAAACAATGGGAAATGGCTAAACTTTATGGCAATGATGAGCGTGTTCGTTTTTTCATCGGTGATGTGCGCGACAAGGATCGTCTCGCACGCGCACTCAACGGTATCGATCATGTAGTTCATGCAGCCGCCACCAAGATCGTGCCGACAGCGGAATACAACCCATTCGAGTGTGTGAAGACCAACGTAATCGGTGCCATGAATCTAATCGATGCCTGCATCGACCAAGGGGTAAAACGCGTGGTGGCGCTCTCGACCGACAAGGCGAGTAGCCCGGCGAATCTGTATGGCGCCACCAAACTGACCTCGGATAAGCTGTTTATCGCTGGAAACTCATACTCAGGAAGCGGCGATACCCGATTCTCCGTTGTTCGTTACGGCAACGTCATGGGATCGCGCGGCTCGGTGATCCCTTTTTTTCTCTCGCTTGATGACCAGGGAGCATTGCCAATTACGGACGATCGCATGACTCGCTTCATGATCACACTAGAACAAGGCGTAGACCTCGTCTGGCATGCCTTTGAAGATATGGTCGGAGGTGAAATTTATGTGAAGAAAATCCCCTCCATGCGAATCATAGATATCGCACGAGCAATTTCGCCAAATGCGCCTCAACAAGTAGTCGGAATCCGCCCAGGTGAAAAACTCCACGAACAAATGATAGGTCCAGAAGACGCGCCGCACACCTACGAATATGCCAATCACTACAAGATACTGCCAGCGATCCATAACTGGAGCCTGGATCCCGAGCGTATAAGTGACGGCAAAGCGGTAAGTAGTGGTTTTACCTATTGTTCGGACAACAACACCGACTGGATGAGCATCAATACCTTGCGTGAATGGGTCGAGCAGAACCGAGAGAAGATTGGTAGCATTTGATGGTAACCATTCCGTATGGGCGACAGGATATCAACCAAGACGATATCGATGCAGTCATTGAAGTCCTGCGCTCAGACTTTTTAACCCAAGGCCCGGTAGTTCCGAAATTTGAACAGGTCGTCGCGGACTACTGCGGCTCGCAACACGCCGTTGCCGTCAACAGCGCCACCAGTGCATTACACATCGCGTGCCTAGCGTTGGGTATTGGTAAAGGTGACGTGGTCTGGACAACGCCAATCACCTTTGTCGCTAGCGCCAACTGCGCCTTGTACTGTGGCGCAACAGTCGACTTCGTGGATATTGATCCTAAAACATACAACCTAAGCGTAAAGTGTTTAGCAGAAAAGCTGGAGCAAGCGGACCGAACCGGGAACTTGCCAAAGCTTGTTATCCCGGTACATCTGTGCGGACAACCATGTGATATGGCTGGCATTCATGCTCTAAGCAGGCGATATGGTTTCCGGATCATCGAGGATGCTTCACACGCCATTGGAGGTCGCTACAAAGGGGAGCCCGTCGGGAATTGTCGATACAGTGACATGACCGTTTTCAGTTTCCACCCGGTCAAAATTATTACGGCGGGTGAGGGGGGCATGGTATTGACCAACGACGCCCAGAGCGCCAAGAGATTGCGCCTTCTACGTAGCCATGGCCTTACCAGCAATTTAGAAGATATGCAATCCAGGCCGGCTGAAGAGCTCTGGAATTACCAACAGACAGCGCTCGGATTCAACTATCGCATGACGGATATACATGCGGCACTAGGCGTTAGCCAGATGCGGCGTTTAGAGGAATTTGTGACTAAGCGGCACGCTATCGCAGAACGATACGGTAGCGGATTGTCCAATCTTCCAGTCATAACACCATGGCAAAACCCTGACTGCTATTCCGGGTTTCACCTCTACGTTATTCGCCTGAAACTTGGCGATATCGATAAAACACACCGACACGTATATGAAGCACTGCGGGCGACCAGCATACAAGTAAACTTGCACTACATCCCTGTTTATCGCCAGCCATATTATGAACAGATGGGATTTAAGCCAGGGTACTGCCCTCAGGCAGAACGTTACCACATTGATGCCATCAGTATGCCAATGTATCCGGGCTTGTCAGTAAAGGAACAAGATTATGTCATCAGTGCCTTGCGTGACGCGCTATGGCTATGAGCCAAGGCGATAAGCTTGGATTGGGCACCGTGCAATGGGGGCTCCCCTATGGTATTTCTGGTGAGAAAGAAATCACCCCTCCTCAAACTGTCGCAGCAATTCTCACCGAAGCACAGAGAGTAAAGATTAGGGTGCTGGATACAGCGGTACTGTATGGAGAGTCAGAGCGAGTCTTGGGATCGAACTGCCTTGACGAATTTGACGTAGTAACAAAAACACCGAGATTCGCGACCAGCGTCATAACGGATGATGATGCATCTCGGATTACGAAGGCTTTTTCACAGTCTCTTGAAAAACTCTCGACAAAAAATATCTATGGTTTGCTCCTACATCATGCAAATGACCTGCTCGTTCCGGGTGGTACAAAACTTCTCGCCGCAATGATGGCTTTAAAAGAAAAAGGGGCTGTCGAAAAAATCGGCGTTTCAGTGTACGACGCAGAGCAGATCGATGCTGTGTTAAAGGTGTTTACTCCTGATATCGTGCAGCTTCCAATCAGCGTCTTGGACCAAAGACTATTGACCAATGGCCGCCTGGACATGTTGAAGAGTGAGGGTGTCGAAATCCATGCCAGGTCGGTATTTCTGCAAGGGCTTTTGTTGATGCCCTTGCGTCAGGTACCAGCGTATTTCGACCCGATTCGCCCACTGCTCTCAATGTGGCACTCTGCAGCGGAGGTGCAGGGCATGACACTGGCCCAAGCGGCCCTAAGTTATGTGCGTGACATAGTCCTTGTCGATACTGTTCTCGTGGGCGTCGAGAGTCTGGAGCAGTTTCGGGCTTGTCTTTCCGACTTTTTCGGCGAGCGAACTTTCAATGCGGCAGGATTGTCCTGTCATGCTCCAGAATTCGTAAATCCCGCACTCTGGAATCTATCGTGAATCCTTTGAGTCTAGGCGTAATTGGCCTGTCTCCCGGGAACGGCCACCCCTATTCATGGTCCGCCATATTCAATGGCTACGACCCTGTCTATATGGAGAATTGTGGTTTTCCCGTCATCCCACGCTACCTGGAAAAACAGCACTTTCCTGAAGATACGATTGCGGAAGCGAAGGTCACTCATGTTTGGGCACAAAGCGAGAGTATTGCTGCCCATGTGGCTAGAGCGGCACTAGTTCCGAATGTCGTTGCATCATTCACCGACATGATTGGAGAAGTGGATGGAGTCTTGTTGGCGCGTGACGATGCCGAGACTCATCTTAAGTTCGCGGCACCGTTTCTTGAAGCCGGAATCCCGGTTTATATCGATAAGCCTCTCGCCTTGACGGTTGCCGAAGCGAAGCAGATATTCGCAATGCAGCGCTATCCAGGGCAGATATTTTCTTGCTCGGCCTTGCGGTATGCGAAAGAGTTTCAACTGTCTGAAATTCAGTCGGAACAGATAGGCCGTTTACGACAAATCCATGCAACCGTCCCGAAAGATTGGGGAAAATATGCCATCCATGTCATCGAACCGCTGCTCCTGATAGCACACGACCGGGGGGCAGTGGAGCGAACTCAATGCTGGCATTCTGATGAGACAACTACATTGGCCGTTAAATACAGAGGAGGGTTCGATGCGCTCATCAGCACGCTTGGATCAACGTATGCGCCACTCGCTCTGAGAGTCCTAGGCGAATCCGGCTGGATAGACCTGTTTTTCGAGGATACCTATGCCGCCTTCAAGAGTGCTCTGCACCAGTTTGTGCAGGGGATAATTCATCGTGATGAACGAACAAGTTCCACCTTCATCCTGGAGGTTATCGGTTTGATTGAGCGCGGGCGGAAATTGTGAAATCAAGAACGGTATTGATCTCGGGTGCAAGCGGAAAACTTGGCAGCGTTCTAGTCAGTCATTTTCTGGCGATTGGGGATCAGGTTGTGGGTATTTTTCGGCAGTCTGAATCAGGAATGAAGCTAATGTCGGAGCACACGAGTTGCGCTGAGAAGTTAGTGGGAATCCAGGCAGACCTTACGGAATCTTGTTCGACAAAACTCTTATTGGAGCAACTTGACGTACGGAACATTCAGCCTGACTGTCTAATTAATAATGCACGGAGTGTCGATTATCTGAAAGTTGAAGAGAACGGTCTCGTAAGTAGAGACAGCTTTGCCAACGAGTATTTGCTGGATGTCATCGTGCCTTACGAATTGACCATGGCAATGGTAATGCAGAAAAATAGCCGTTTGTGCAGAGTCGTGAATATGGGCTCAATGTATGGAGCAGTTGCTGCAAATCCATACCTCTATGAAGATCCGGTCACGCAATCTCCCTTGCACTACGGCGTCGCCAAAGCAGCGCTCGCGCATTTAACCAAAGAACTAGCAGTACGGCTTGTGAGCAAAGGTGTGCAAGTGAATTGTGTTGCGTTCGGCGGCGTTGAAGGGCGAGCAGATGAAGAGTTCAAACAACGCTACGCAAAACTCTGCCCAATGGGACGCATGCTAAGAGATGATGAAGTGACCGGCCCGGTGGATTTTCTTTTATCGGAAAAATGCTCAGGAGTGACGGGGCATACGCTCGCTGTCGACGGTGGCTGGAGTCTTTGGTAATGAAACACATTGCGATCATTTTGGCCCGTGGTGGTTCGAAGCGCTTACCGCGCAAGAATATCCTTGAACTGCACGGCAAGCCCATGCTGGCATGGAGCGTTGAGGCTGCACTGCAATCTGGTCAATTCGATCAAGTGCTTGTGTCAACGGATGATCCAGAGATCGCGGATGTGGCACGATCTTATGGTGCCGCGGTGCCGTTTCTCCGTGATTCAGCAGCCGATGATATTACGCCATCAAGTGAAGCAACCCTCACCGCACTAGGGCAGGCAGAGCAGCATTGGGGCGAGAGGTTTGATGTCGTGTCACAACTTATGGCAAATTGCCCGATGCGCAATGCTATAGACATACAAGCTGCGGTTAGGAATTTTATTGAACAGGGTGCCGAGTCGCAGATTAGCTGTTTTCGGTTTGGCTGGATGAATCCTTGGTGGGCGGTCAGATTGGATGAGAATGGTTCTCCTGACTACCTGTTTCCTGAAGCTCGAGTCGCGCGCTCTCAGGACTTGCCAGCCTTATATTGTCCAAGTGGCGCGATATGGATTGCCCGTGCTCCGACCTTGAAATCCGCCCGTACTTATTATGTGCCAGGTCACATTTTTCATACGTTGAGCTGGATGTCCGCCATGGATATTGATGATGTCGAGGATTTTGAGATGGCAACGGCTTGCTTCCTCAGCAAGACAGATTCGTAATGTAATGAATATTGCCTTTCGAGTAGATGCATCAACCCAGATTGGCATCGGTCACTTCATGCGATGTTTGACTCTTGCCGATGCTTTTAAAAAGCACGGGGCCCGGACTCGCTTTGTGAGCCGTTACATCTCAGATCATCTCCGCAGCATGTTGTTCACACGTGACCATGAATTTAGGCAATTCATCGAATATAAAGGCGGAGACGCCTTGGACGGACTTCCTCATTCACACTGGCTCGGCGTCAGCCAGACTAAGGATGCAACCGACACCGTCAACAGCCTCACTGATCAATACTGGGACTGGCTTATCGTAGATCACTACGCACTTGATAGCCGTTGGGAGAAAGAATTACGTCCAATTGCCCGAAAAATCTTGGTCATTGACGATCTCGCTGACCGCCATCACGACTGCGATGTGCTCCTTGACCTTAATCTGTACGCGAATATGGGTACTCGTTATGTCGGAAAAATTCCGGTCGACTGTCAGCTATTGCTCGGTCCGCGCTATGCATTACTGCGGGACGAGTTCCGGCAGCTGAGAAAGCAGGTCAAGCCTCGCGTTGGGCCGGTAAGGCGCGTCCTGGTTTCATTCGGCGGAGTGGATGCCGCTAACTACACCATAGCCGTTATCGATGCCCTCGCAGGAATCGGCATTCATGACTGGCACGTGGACGTAGTAATCGGGGCGCAGCATCCGCATCGCGAACAAATTGAAGAGGCATGCAATAAACACGGATTTGTTTTACATGTGCAAACAAACCAAATGGCTGAGTTGATGGTAGCAGCTGATCTCGCAATTGGCGCTGGCGGCTCGGCAATCTGGGAGCGATGCTGTCTGGGTTTGCCCTCGTTGAGTATTTGTGCAGCTGACAATCAATCACGACAGCTTGCCGATGCGGCCTCGGAATGCTTGCTATATGCACCGAATCTGAACGGCAAACTGGTTCATGCGATTAGGCGGCATGTGGTCGCCCTCATGGAAAATAGCCATCTTAGAATGGCCATTTCCCGCTGCGGAATGCAGGCCGTGGATGGGAACGGCGTACTCCACGTCGTTGGCGCGTTAGGGTGCAGCGATATTCTGATTCGAACAGCGATACCAGATGACTCAGAAAAACTGTTCGAGTGGCGCAATAACCCTGATATTAGGATGGCCTCACGTAGCTCAGACCTAATCAGTTTTATAGATCACCAGAAATGGTTTTCGTCGGTGCTGAGTGATCCGAGCAGGCAGCTACTCATCGGCGAGCAAAATGGGTTACCTATTGGCGTTGTTCGATTTGACGTGCAATACGATGAGGCAGAGGTTTCCATCTATCTCAATCCGGCGGTCAGAGGTCTGGGCCTTGGCCGTAATCTGTTGCGGGGTGCGGAATCCTGGTTCTTGCGTGATCATCACGACATCAATATTTTTCGCGCCGATGTTCTTGGGACGAACAAGCGCTCGCATCGTTTGTTCACGGAGTCCGGATACTCTGTCGAATCGACGTCCTACTTAAAGAGGTTCTGAAGTGTTGAAAATAGGGGAGCGATCAGTAGGGTTGGGGAGGGCACCTCTTATCATCGCCGAGATATCGGGGAATCATAACCAGTCGCTCGAACGAGCGCTGAAAATTGTCGAGGCCGCGGCCAAGGCAGGAGCACACGCACTAAAGATCCAAACATACACGCCCGATACCATGACTATTGATCTGGATGAACGTGAGTTCCATATCAGTGACGCCAAGAGTTTGTGGGTGGGAAGCTCTCTGTATCAGCTGTATGCACAAGCCTATACGCCGTGGGACTGGCACATGCCGATTTTCGATAGGGCACGCGAACTCGGCATGATTGCTTTTAGTACGCCATTTGATGTCACCGCAGTGGATTTTCTGGAAAGTCTCGATGCCCCGTGTTACAAGATATCTTCGTTCGAAAACACCGATTTACCGCTAATTCGGCGTATCGCCGCTACCGGCAAACCGATGATTATCTCCACGGGCATGGCCACAATCGCTGAATTGGACGAGACCGTGCGCGCCGCTCGGAGTGCTGGTTGTAACGATCTGATTCTTCTCAAGTGCACCAGCACCTACCCTGCGACCGCAGAAAACACCAACATCCTAACTATTCCACATCTGCGGGAGTTGTTCGGGTGTGAGGTTGGCTTATCTGACCATACCTTAGGAGTTGGCGTGTCGGTAGCAAGCGTGGCCTTGGGTGCAAGCGTTATCGAAAAACACTTCACATTGAACCGGGCCGATGGAGGGGTTGACAGCGCTTTTTCAATGGAACCTGCCGAGATGGTGCAACTGGTAGCAGAAACCGAGCGAGCCTGGCGTGCGCTTGGGCAAGTTAGCTATGGGCCGACGGAGGCCGAAATGAAATCCCTCCAATTTCGCCGCTCCCTATACATAGTTCAGGACTTGAAAGCCGGGGACGCTCTAACGCGTGAGAATCTGCGCGCAATCAGACCTGGGCTTGGTTTGCCCATGAAGTATCTAGAACAAGTATTGGGAATGAAAGTGAAGCAAGACGTCACGCGTGGAACGGCTCTGGGTTGGCGCCTCTTAAAATGATGCGATATGTATAAGGCACTTATCATTGGGTGTGGAAATATTGGCGCGATGTATGACTTCGAAACAGAGTCGATATCAACCTATGCGAAGGCGTTTCACCTTGATCCCGAAATTGAGTTCGAAGTTTATGATCTTGAACAAAAATTTTCGCTCAAGGTTGCAGAACGCTATGGCGTTCGGTGTTTGAATGAGTTGAGTCCTTTGGTTTTCAAAGGTTACGACATGGTGGTAATAAGCTCATCAACTGAGACCCATTACGAATATCTTTCTCTCATGCTCGAAAATGGACCCAAGCTGGTGATCTGTGAGAAGCCGGTGGATGTTGATCGTACTCGACTGGAGCGGCTGCTCACGCTTTATCAGAAAACGGACACCAAGGTGATGGTTAACTTCTTCCGTCGCTTTCAGCCTGGCATGATTCAGTTAAGAGAGAGGATCGGAAATATTTTGCGCGAGGAGCGATGCACGAACATCGTCCTGACGTATCAACGCGGATTTCACAACAATGCTAGTCATGCAATTGACTTACTTGAGTTTCTCTTTTGTTCGGTGATCGATTTTACAAAGGCTAAAATTAATCAAAGCGTTAACGATGAGTTCGATACGGATCCCACACTATCTGTGTCATGTGTCTGGAATGGTGCAAGCCTGCAAATGATCGGACTCGGATGTGTTGAATTTACACATTTCGAAATAGCCCTTTATTTCGAAACAAAAGCAGTGTTAATGAAGGATTGCGGAAATGAGGTTGAAATTCTATCAACGCTAGGCAAACGCGGTAGCTTTTATCCTAAGCTTTGTCTCCAGAGTAGGCAAACTGCGGTGCTTGATAACTACATGGTAAATGTTATCTCTAATGCAAAGAGCATGCTAGAAAGAAAGGTTAACGATAACTTCCTAGAAAGTGTGAGTATTTCGGAGCGTATATTGATACTGCAAAGACATTGATATTATGAGCAAACTAGCGATATTGGGTGGTGCTCCCGTAAGGCAGAAAGAATTCCCAAACAGAATTTCGATGGGATTGGAGGAGAAGAGAGCTGTGTTGCGCGTACTGGATTCGGATGTGCTTTCAGGGTTTATAGGAGCCGCCGGGAAATTTTTTAATGGCGGCAAAGAAGTCGTCGAGTTTGAAGGCTTGTGGGCCAAAACCTACGGGTTCAAGAATGCAGTCAGCGTTAACTCTTTGACGACTGGGCTACAAGTCGCGGTCGGGGCGGTCGGCATCGAGCCAGGGGACGAGGTGATTTGCTCACCCTACAGCATGTCTGCAAGTGCGACTGCAGTCTTGTTCTACGGCGGGATTCCGATATTCGCCGACCTTGATCTCCATCGCTTTACCCTGGATCCAAGGTCAATTGAACGCTGCATTACCCCTAGAACCAAAGCCATACTCGTGGTGCATTTGTTTGGCTATCCTGCGGATATGGACCCGATAATGGAGATTGCGGCCAAGCACGGTTTGAGAGTTATCGAAGATGCGGCTCAGGCACCTGGTATTTACTATAAAAGCAGACCGGTAGGTACGATTGGTGATGTGGGTGGATTCAGCTTGAATTTTCACAAACACATTCATACCGGTGAGGGCGGTCTTCTGGTAACGAATAACGATGATATAGCTCTTCGCTGCAGACTAATTCGGAATCATGGCGAAAACGCCACCGAAGCATACGGAGTTGAAGATTTGTCGAATATGATTGGTAGCAATTATCGTTTCACAGAGCTTCAAGCAGCCATTGGAATTGAACAATTTAAGAAATTGAATGGCTTCCTGTCTCATCGCGCTGATCTCGGTCGCTACCTCGACCGGAGGTTGCTCGGCATTCCTGGCCTAGGCATACAACACATTGAAAGCGGAAGCACTCACTCCTACTACATGTATCCGGTACGTTTTAATGAGGAGATCGTTGGAATACCACGAAGCCTTTTTTTACGTGCGGTAGCAGCTGAATTACCGAAACCAAGGTTTTGGGACACTACTCCATTCGCTGAGGGATATGTAAGACCGCTATACCTCAATCCGTTGTATCAGAAGAAAATTGCAATCGGGAAAAAAGGATTTCCGTTCAATTTCAATTGTGGCGTCACCTATGATTATCCAAAGGGTTTGTGCCCAGTGACCGAACGTCTTTATGAAAAAGAACTCCTTTTGTCGCCGCTTGTGCGGGAAGGCATGAGTATTGAAGATATCAAAGATTTTGCTGATGCAATCGAGAAAGTCATAGAAAGGATACATGAATTAAAAAAATGGTCAGATAGCGCAGGTACAGAGACCATGTACGATGCAGTAAAGGCCATTAACGAAAATGTATTGTAAGAAAGTCGCCTTGGTCTCGCACGATGCTGGAGGCGCAGAATTGCTGGCGAGCTATATCAATCAAAGCCAGTTAACTTGCCGACTGGTTCTTGAAGGGCCTGCGGTTAGTGTCTTTTCGCGACGTTTTGGTTTGGTTCAAACATGCGCTTTGCAGGAAGCTCTGTCATCTAGTGAATGGTGTCTTTGCGGAACCAGTGGGCAAGCAGATCTGGAATGGCTTGCAATTGCCAAAGCAAAGGAGACAGGGATGCGAGTTGTATCATTTCTGGATCATTGGATGAACTACCCAGAGCGCTTTACTCGAAACGGCATTCAACATTTGCCAGATGAAATCTGGGTAGGTGATAAAGATGCGGAGAAACTTGCGAAGATACATTTTCCAAATATTCTCATCCGATTTGTCCGCAATCCCTATTTTATCGATATAAAAAAAGAAATAAAAGCCCTTGAAGGAGGGAATCGAAAACTAGATATAAGCGGAAAATTAGTCTTGTTTGTCAGCGAGAATATTTCGGGCCATCCCCACTTGAAGCATCTTGACGATGGTTATGTACAATATGATGAATTTGATGCAATAGATTATTTTTTAGAAAATATGAACGCACTTGGGGAGAGAATAAAAAGCGTTGTGATTCGCCCACATCCATCTGATCCGCCGAATAAATATGAACGAACTGTCGAGAAGTATTCTGATATTGTCAAAATAAGCAACGAGAAAACATTGCTCGAAGATATAGTGGCGTCCGATATTGTCGTTGGTTGCCAGAGCATGGCAATGGTGGTGGGTTTGTTGGCGAGAAAAAAAGTCGTAAGTTGTATTCCCCCGATGGGGCATGACTGTTGCCTTCCGCAGGAAAATATAGTTCGCCTGCGTGAATTAGTAGAGCAAAAATTAAGCGCTTCAATATTTTTTAATTGAATTTTGCTCACTGCAAGCTTCGTGACAAGCGACATTTATAATCTACTCGGTTTGGCTTGCGAAATTTTATTTTTATATACGTAATAGAAAATTGGAATTTGTATCATGGATGAAAATGACACCATAGCGGCTCGACAAATTGATGTATATAACAAGGTTGCAGACACCTACGGAGTTAGCAGTAAAGCAGTTCTGCTCGACGATCCTCAGACGCAGTACCTAAGGTTCTCTGAGTTAACCAAATTTATGGATTTCAATGACGAGAATAAAGTTGTTCTTGATATCGGCTGCGGGAATGGTGAACTATACAAATTCATAAATTTTCAGGGTTTCAGAGGGCAATATATCGGATATGACATCAATGAAAAACTTCTTAATCAAGCCAGAAGTCGATTTCCAGGAATCAATGTTCAAAACAAAGACGTCATGCGTGAAGAGATAGCGCAACATTTCGATTATGTCGTATTAAGCGGTCTCTTTAATTTGAACGTCGGGCAATCCAAGGCATGGATTTATGAGTTCTTGAGGAAAATATTTTCATTATGCAATGGCATTATGGCTTTTAATATGATATCGACATATGTTACGCACTCGAATGAGCGAATGTTCTATCTTGATCCAGCCGAAATTCTCACGTTTTGCATTCAGAATATTTCTAAACGAATCACGCTGGCTCATCATAATTTGCCGTACAACTATACGGTTACCGCGTTCAAAAACGACTCTTGGAATTCCGTCAAAGAAATTATTACGTAAATGCATAGCTATGAAATAAATTACAAAGAGGACAAACAGGTGTGGGATAGCTTTGTGTCGACATCTCCACAAAGAAGTGTATTCGTGTACAGCAGGTTTCTTGATTCGCTCTTGGTGAATTATGATTTGGTAACTTGTTACGACAAAGAGAAAATTGTTGCCGGTGGGGTAATGATTTACTCGGATTCTGGAAAACTTATTGGCGCACCATTTCCGTTTACTCAGTACCAGGGAGTTTTGTTGGCTGAGAGCTCAAGTCAACTGGGGCATAGCCGAACAACGCGAGAATTCAGGGTTATGGAGAAGTTCATTGCCCAGCTGGTCGAACGCTATACGAATTTCTGTTTCTGCCAATCCTGGCGTCTGCACGATCTCCGTCCGTTTCAATGGCACAACTACAGCGAACCGAGCATGGGTATGTTTGACATATCCCTCCGCTACAGTAGTGTTTTGGATATAAGAAAATTTCATGATTTTGAAAGTTATTTTTCGTCCATTAGAACGGTCAGAAAACAAGAATTCAATAAATCATCTAAACTTTTGACCCTGAAAATAAGTAGCGATGAAATAATACTTGACGATCTTCATGCCAAAACTTTGGAGCGACAGAACATAATCCGCACAGATCGTGAATCTTCGCTGGTTAGATCCATAGCCAAGCAAGCGATCTTGGGCGGATATGGCGAAATGGCCTGTGCCATTTTGGATGATTTGCCAATCTCGGCGGTGCTGTTTCTGTATGACGATAGAACTGCGTATTATTTGTTTGGTGCAAATGACCCGTCAAAGAGACATAATTTTTCTGGAACATTTACGCTTCTGAACATGATTAAAAACGCCTTTGAAAAAGGGATTCAGGAGATTGATTTTGTCGGAGTTAACTCACCCAACCGTGGAGATTTTAAGATCAGCCTTAATTCGGAGTTGAGACCTTATTTTGTAACTTCAATCAATACAGCCTGAATGAAAATATCAAATATCAATATCAGGGCAACCGCATTAAATGAATTCTGGTCCGATGAGTATTCAGACTCTTTGTATTTATGGCAGGGGGCTAAACACACTAGCACTCTTAAATATATTGAAAATGACTTAGTACCAACTAATCCTGACCTTTTTTCAACCAAAGAGGAAATCCAAGAGGCCCATGACGTTTGCAAAAATTTCTATTACAAAATTCTTCCTGAGTTGGCTAGGAGGTTAAATACAATTCACAATCTTGAACTACCGGTATCATTTTGGGAAGTGGTTTTTGGTTATTGGCTGTTCCGGCACATTTCCATTGTCTACGAGAAATATGTCTATCTCAGCGCATTGGATATTGACGCGACTGGCATAAAAATATTAAACAAAAGTGATTTTAACATCCCAAAAAATCATGTCGATTACATATTTTGCTTTGCTGGTGATTTTGGCGTTCAACAATTGGTCAGTCAGTACTACCATTTATACAAGACCAAAGATTTTGAGATCGTACGCCTGAAATACACATCCTGTATCAGTTCGACAGATGATGGTTCGATGCTCTTTGGGTTAAGACGTAAAATTGCCTTGATGCAAGTTGAACCCCAGATTGCACTTCTAAATGTAGTCTTGTCAAAAAATAACCGGAAAGTTTTGGAAGAACGGTCACAAGGGAGAGTAAACAGTTTTTCATTGCCAAGAATCAAAAGAATTCCTCTTGATGCTGATTTCACAAAAAGAAAATTTATAACACGAAGCACTATCGAGCGCAGCTTTGAAAGTTATTTTATGCAGTCGCTGTATTATTGTTTACCCATGGATTTCTTGGAATATTTTATGGGGTACTACAGTGTTTTTAAAAATGATATCAAGTGCAGAAAATTCACTCACATAGTTTCAGAATGCTGGATAAGCAACGTCCAGGACGCCATTTACGTCGCTTTGGCCAAGGAAGACAACAGAAAATTTATTTGCTACGAGCATAGTTCTGGCACTTGCTACTACAAGAATTACATGCAGTTTATGGACTACGAAGCGTCTGATATCTATCTGTCAGTTGGATGGAAAGGAAATATCAAGAACCTCATCCAAGGAGGTTTTGCCTGTAGGGATGTTATTCCGTACCAGTTTGACCCGAAAAAGAAGAGCATTCTTTTCATTACCCGAACAAAATTTATCTATGGGGTCGAAATCAACGAATACAGTGCGAGCAACTCAACTTTTATCAGAGAGTTAAAAACTATCGCGGATATAATCACATTACTTCCTTCTGCATTGATTGAACATTTCTTGTTTAGGCCAAGACAAGAAAATGGGTTCTGGGATGTAGAGCACCTGTTGGAACTCGAAAAACTTAACATTAAAATTGATCGGGGCAGTTTCAACGAAAGTATCATTAAATCAAAAATTGTAATTATTGACCACATGAGCTCCGGGTTTTCTGAAATATTATTAATGAAGGTTCCTTTTATATTGGTTTGCGACATTAGTTGCATCCCGTTATCGGGTGAATTGAAGGAGATATTTGATGACCTGATCGATTGTGGTGTCATTCATGCTTCAGCACAGTCTACCATAGCCAAATTATCATCAATTTATGACAATGTGGAAGATTGGTGGTTTAGTGAGGCCGTTCGCCATCCAGTTGAGAGACTAACTGATTACTCTTTAGCACCAGAAAGCAAAACTACGGATTATTTTTTGTCCCTGTTACCAGAGGGTATTGCGACTCCACCTAATTTACAAAATCGGTTTTTAACAAAAGCAATTCTATGCGCAAAATCGGCATTAAGCATGATGAACAAAATAATAACTTCCTGAGGATGTAGCTAAGGAGCTTGAAATTGATCTGCGAGCTCCTATTGGCCGATCAAAGCCATTAAAAATGAATTATTCGGACAGCGCATTTTTTCTATTCATCGCAGCCGTATTCCCAAGCTACTATCTCGTCCGCACGTCAACATTGCAGTTGCTTGTCCTGGTAGTTGCCTCACTCTTCTTCTATGCATGGCAGTCTCCACCTCTGCTCGGGGTATTTCTTTGTGCCTGGTTGATTACCAGCTTGTCAAGTTACGGTGTGCTTACGGCCAACACCCCACTGCAGGCGAAGTTTTCCGCAACTGTCGGCGTGTTGATGAACCTGGGCTTGCTGGGTTTTTTCAAGTATAAGGTTTTATGGATCCATGATTTTTCGGATATCGCAGCCAAGGGATCTCATTCACTAGGAGACTGGCTTGTTCTCGCACCTCTCCCCATCGGGATTTCCTTCTACACGTTTCATGGCATCAGTTTGATGGTTGATGTCTATCGGAAAAATAGCGCAATTGCTATCGAGAATTCCGGCATGGATGGCGTAATGAAGCACCTTGCCAACACTCTGCTATATCTCGTTTTTTTCCCCCAGTTGATTGCCGGGCCGATCATCAAGGCGAAGGACTTTTTTCCACAAGTCGGCCATAAGTATCTTCAAGAAATTGATTTCGCGGCGTGTTTCCGCATCCTGGTTCTCGGCTATTTTCTAAAGACTGTCGTTGCCGATAACCTTGGCGAACAAACGGCATGGATGGCCTATCCGCATTTCCAGCGGAAATCTTCGCTTGAACTGTTGCTGCTGCTTTACGGATATTCTGCACAAATATTTGCCGATTTTGCCGGGTACTCGCTGATCGCAATCGGAATCGCGAAACTATTTGGGTACCGTCTCCCTGACAATTTTAACTTTCCGTATCTGTCGAGTTCGATTTCCGAATTCTGGCGGCGCTGGCATATTTCGCTCTCAAGCTGGTTGCGTGACTATCTGTATATTCCGTTGGGCGGCAATAAATACGGGGTACTACGTACCTATGCCAACTTGATTGTGGTGATGTTTCTGGGAGGCTTGTGGCATGGTGCGGCCTGGAGTTTTGCTTTCTGGGGATTGTGGCACGGTGTCGGCCTGGTCATGGAAAGGCCCTGGCAAAAAAGCTGGTTCATGACGAGCGATCACCCATTTCTAAGAGGCTTTCGTGTCTTCCTGGTATTCAATTTTGTAAGTTTTGGATGGTTATTCTTCAAGCTTCAGGATTTTTCACAAGCCTGGGCGTATCTTGGCTCGCTGTTGCACAATGGGGTCAGTGGTAGCGAACTATTGAGAGTGTTCATGGTTGTAACGTTCAGCTCAATTGTTTTTGCGTATCATTTTTTTGGTGCGTACAACAGGAAAATTTCGCCTCAGTTGCAGAGTGTCCTCTATGGAATAATGCTGTTCCTAATAGTTACCAACTCTGGGCCCTCAACCCCGTTTATTTATTTTCAATTCTGATTTTGAAGATTTCACTGGCAGTCGCGTCAATCCTCATTGGAGCCTATGGAGCTCTTCTTGGATATCGCCAGATGGAACCTGCCACACCACTACAAAGGTATTGGAAACAAAACCGCAGTACGGTTGCAATGTATCTTCAGAACACCAAGGCACCGGTTGTATTTACGGGAAGTTCGCTTACGGTGACCCTTGAATTCAGAGAGGCCGATAAGTGCGTCTATAACCTTGGATTAATTGGCGAATCGGCATTGACCGGGCTCGACATCATCACAGAGTCATTGCACAAGCCGCGCGTAGTTTTTGTTGAAGTTAATTTCCCCGGACGGGATAGCAATAAAATTCTGATTAATGAGGCATCCGGATTTCTTGCAAAAAACTTTCCGGAATTCACTTATACATCGCCGATTAGCCTTGCCGGCAATATGCTTGTCAGTTTTTATCATATTTTAAAAGACAAGCCTCAAGAAGAAAATAACAGTAATGTTAAACCGGATACGGAAGAAGCTCGCAAGAAAGAGCTCGCATTACAGAGTGAAAGTTTCAACCTGCCTTTGCCAACTATTCTCTTGACGACAAAAATCGCCGAATTCAGAGCCAAAGTGAATAATCTGGAAAATAACGGGGTCAGGGTCGTGTTCTTTGAAATGCCCGTCCATCCGGAACTGGAAAATACAAACCAAGTCATACAGGTCAGAACAGCCTTCCGAAGCGCTTTTCCAGATAACAAGTTTATTGGTTTCGAAGAGTTGGCTGATGGTATTGAAATAAACCCCGCTGATGGCTTGCATCTGAATGTTAATGACGCGAATGGCGTAATAAGGAAGCTGAAATTCTATTTTGCTAATGATTGCTGATGAAGGCGGCTTTGAACTTTCGACTGAAAAAGCAGCCAAATGGTAGTCTGATTAAAGAAGTGGTGGAGTTATGAAAAAGACAATTATGTTGGTGCAAGTGCCGGTGCACAAAGGATTCGTAAATCGGCTAAAAGACTCAGAATTCATCAGAGGACTAAAAAAAACGGCGTTCATCCAGCGCTTTCGCGGCGTCTATCATTCAATCAGATTCTATAAAAATTATAAAAAATTTGATTATGGAACCGAATTCCAGGACTATGTTTGTAAGTTACCCTTTGAATATGCTGAAATAACCAACAATGGCGAAATCAGCGCCTGCTGTTACCTGCCAAAAAATTTCGGAAATGCATATAAAAGCTCGTTCAGAAAAGCCTGGAATTCATATTTTGCAAAACAGGTACGCAAGTCCATGCTCAACGGAAGCTTCAAGTATTGCGACAAGACGCGATGCAGGTCGATGCAGTATTACAACGCAAATCTTGTAAAAAAGACTGAAGTTGAAGATGAACGATTGAAGAACATCATTAGGAATTCAGAAATAAACATGAACTCCGACGTCAAGACACTCAGTTTGGGCATGGATTATACGTGTAATCTGGAATGCCCCTCCTGCCGCACCGGCATGAGAAAAATCGGTAAGGATGAGGTAGGTTTTCAACTGGCCAAGTTCAATTCGATCATAAGGGAAATTGGGTCGCAATTGGAAATGATTCATATTTCTGGCGATGGTGACCCTTTTTCAAGCAAGGTTTACCACACTATTTTGTTGAAAACGAACTGGGATCAATATCCAAACCTGAAAATTGGCATCCAGACCAATGGAATAGCGTTGCATGACAGGACGTGGAGCGGTTTGCCACGTTCCGTGAAAAGCAAGATTTCATACATCGGAATTTCCATCGATGGCGCTACCGCTCATACCTATGAAAAATTGAGATTGGGAGGAAAGTTCGAGAAATTGATAAGTAATATTGAATATCTTGCCAACATGCCGGATAAGAAGGATTTTAGTATCAGCCTTAACCTGAACATGATTGTGCAGGTTGACAACTACCAGGAAATGATACCGTTGATCGAGCTGGGGAAAAGGATAGGGGTGGACAAGATTGGCTTCACCTACATGTACAATTGGGGCACTTTCATGCAAACAGAATATGAGCAGAAGGCGGTACATCTGCCGTCCCATCCCGAACATTCAAAGCTTCTTGCAATTCTTGGGAATCCTATTTTCAACGATCCTGTTATTGATGTGGGCAATCTAACCTATCTGAGACAAGCTTGACAGGCGGGTAGGCGTGTGATTTAAAAACAAATTCATGTTTGAATCTACTTCAAAAGCCCAAACGCTCAGGCGAGTCGAGTCCAAGGTATCCTTGTTCAGGGTGCCTGAACTACAGATATTCGACGTGGCCTTTTTCACAGCCTGTCCTGACGAAGTGATTCGTCAGGTACAAAACACGTTTTCCGGCCGTTCCGTAGTGATCCGCTCGTCTGCGACTGATGAAGACGGGGCAAATAATGCATGCGCCGGGGAGTACGACTCCGTTCTTGACGTCCCTTCGGCCGACGCGGGTGCGCTGCGCAGGGCAATCTCCGATGTGATTGCCAGCTACGAGCGCAAGAGGCCGCACAGGGGTAATGATGAAGTCATTGTTCAGGAAATGGTGCTCAACACCAGCATGAGCGGCGTTGTATTTACGCATGATCTGAATACCGGCGCCCCCTATTACGTCATCAACTATGACGACGTATCCGGGCTGACCAATACGGTGACCTCAGGCGGTGGCGAATATGCAAACCGTACACTCTTTATTCACCGTGGGGCGTCACAGTCTCTTCGCTCGGAGCGCTTTCAACGATTGATACATGCGGTACAGGAACTGGAAAGAGTCATGGGTAGCCAGTTTCTGGACGTGGAGTTCGCCATTGGCGAAGACTTTGTCCCCTATCTGCTACAAGTACGGGCGATCACCACTCAGCCCAACTGGAACCGGGCCGTTGCCAAACGCATAGATGCGGCATTACAGGGGATTCAGGCATTTGTCGGGGAACGGCTGCAACCCATGGCCGGCGTCTACGGAAGCACCACGGTACTTGGGCAGATGCCCGACTGGAACCCCGCCGAGATGATAGGGCGGGCGCCTCGTGCCTTGGCTTTTTCGCTCTACAAGACTTTGATCACCGATCATGCTTGGCGCATCGCCAGGGAAGCGATGGGCTACGCTGTTCCGGATGGACAGCCTTTGATGGTTTCACTCGCCGGGCAACCTTTTATCGACACCCGCTTGAGTTTCCACTCCTTCCTGCCCGCCGGTCTAGCACCGGAGATCGGCAACAAACTGGTCGACGCGTGGGTGAAACGGCTGCAGGCTCACCCGGAGCTGCATGACAAGGTTGAATTTGACGTAGCGATCACGACCTACAGCTTCGACATCGAGGAAAAAATCGAGGTGCAGATCGGTGCCACGCTTGATCAGGAAGAGCAGTCGGCATTCAAGGAAGCGCTGCGACAACAGACGCGTACGCTGCTTGCGGATGGCGGCGAGGGCGGCATCCGCAAAGCATTGGCCCGTGTTGAAGCGCTGGCAGGAAAACAGCTTGTCGAGTCTTCGCCAGGCACCGGGGATATCACGGCACTGTTTGGCATAATCGACGACTGTATTCGTCTGGGGACCGTACCTTTTTCGATTCTGGCCCGTCATGGCTTCATTGCGCGGACGATTCTTCTGTCACTCCACCGGCGTGGCATCTTGACGATGGAAGATATCCACCTCATGCAGTCCAGTGTTCGAACGGTCGCCAGCTCGCTGGTGAGCGATATGCGCCGCTTGCAACTTGGCGAACTGTCGCGAACCGATTTCATGGCTAAATACGGGCACCTGCGCCCAGGCACTTATGACATCCTGTCACCGCGTTACGATCAGATGCCGGATCTGGGTATGAACGATTCGCAAGTTCGCCCCGAGCAGGAACAGAGCAAGTTCGAGCTAGATACAAGCCGGAAACGTGAGATTGACCGGCTTCTGTGGGCCGAGGGTTTCCCGGAACTTGACGCCGACAAGTTATTGGCTTACGTTGAATCTGCCACAGTGGGCCGGGAATATGGCAAATTTGTGTTCACCCGCTCGATCAGTTCAATGCTCGAACTCATCGCGTGCTTTGGCGAGCGCAATGGTCTGAGCCGGGATGAAATGTCGCACGTCTCGATTGGTAATTTGCTCGATGTTGTCACTAGAAGCAGTGAGGGCAGTATCGAAGAACGGCTTCGCCTGATCGCTGAAGATGAAGTCGAGCGGCATGCCTTGAGTGTGGCGATACGCCTTCCCCAGGTTTTGTTTGATGTGGCGGGTGTGCATGTCGTTCCATTTCAGGTGAGCCACCCGAACTTCATTACGCACAAGAAAATTACCGCCGCCTGCGTTGGCCTGCCCGTGGGGCAAACATTTCCCGCGCTTGCCGGTAAAATCGTACTGATTGAAAATGCAGACCCAGGCTTCGACTGGATATTTTCTCAACAAATTGGTGGGCTCATTACCAAATACGGTGGCGCAAATTCACACATGGCCATTCGTTGTGCAGAATTTGGTATACCTGCAGCGATCGGCTGTGGTGAGCAGCGTTTCGAGATGTTTATCAGCGCGAATCAGTTGCTTCTTGATTGTGCAGCCGGACTGATTAATCCTCTGCATTAACAGGGATTTTATGGTTATTTGGATTATCGGCCTGTCGGGTACTGGAAAAACAACGTTGGCCACCCAAGTGACTGAGCGAATTCGAAATTTGGATGGTAAGGTTGTTTTATTGGATGGTGATTTGATACGAACACTTTTCGGTAACGATGTTGATCACACCATCGAAGGACGGAGGCGAAATGCCGAACGACTCTCGGTGTTATCAAAATTCCTTGCCGACCAAGGAATACACGTAGTTGCTGCTGTTCTTTCCATCTTTCCTGAATGGCGTCTTTGGAATAGGAAGAATATTCGTGATTATTCCGAGGTATATATCAAAGCATCGATGCAAACTTTGCTAAGACGAGACATAAAAAATTTGTATGCCAGAGCGGCTCGTGGAGAAATTCAGAACGTAGTTGGTGTGGATATCCCATTCCCTGAACCAGAGAATCCAGATTTAATAATTGAGAATGATTCTGATCGTCTGGATTTCAAAGAATTAGTAGACAGAATTGTGGGACTTAAAGTCGTGCAAGAGGCACTCCAGGGTACATGAATTTTCTCGGGTTAATTACTATCTTAGTAGGTGTCGAAGTCAGCTTGTTTTTAATAGTAAATCGGCAGCGACGATGCTTTCCGTGGTTAATTACAGAGGAAGATGAGTCGCCAAGCTTTGACCCTCACGCATTAAAAAAATTTATAGATTCAAGTTTCGATCCACATCTTGGTTGGGTAAGAAGACCTAACTCCAGTGGAATCGAGAAGGGCCAAAAAGGTCCGATAACCTTTCACATTGATTCGCTAGGATCACGAATCAATTCCTTTGAAAAATCACCGCCGGTCATCGCTGCTTTTGGCGATTCCTATGCATTTTGCAGACAGGTAGAAGATGATGAAACATGGGAGGCTCAGCTTGCGCAGCAGGAAGGTTTCGGGGTTTTAAATTTTGGCGTTGGAAATTATGGCGTGGACCAGGCGTTACTGCGTTACGAGGCTATGACTTTACCGGATACGGTACGGGTTATTGTTATGGGATTTGTTCCGGAAACGATTTGCCGGGTACAGTCTTACTGGAAGCATTACCTAGAATTTGGGAATACCTTCGCATTCAAACCACGCTTCATACTCGATCCGGAAGGGAAGTTAGTACTTCTGGAAAATCTTGTACGCAGCGCAGAGGATTTTGCCGGTTATCAGGAAAAACTTTCCGCAATACGCGAGGCCGATGGCTTCTATGAGTCAAAATTCCGCTTTCAGCAGTTTCGCTTTCCTTATATCGTCAGTCTGATGCGCAATCCGCTGCGGCAAGGCATGCTGATTTGTGCAGTGGCGGTTCGCGGAGCCTTTCGTGCTTTAGGTCTTTCAAGCCATAGAACAGAAAATATTCCATTCACATTGGTGATGAAAAACAATCTCTGCGATGCTTACAAACTATACAGTGACAGTAAAGCGACAAAACTTTTAAGTGAAATATTACTGCGATTCAATGGAGAAGCTCGACGGCGCGGGCATTTGCCATTGGTAGTCGTAATCCCGCAGCTGCTTGATCTTAAACTGAATAAAAATAAATTTGCGCCTTATCAAAGGTATTTCAGTGAGTTAGATGAAAATATTCCCGTGCTTGATCTTACCGGTAAATTCATGAATGAGGCATACGAAAAACTCTACATCAACGATCAATACGGTGGTCATCTATCGATTGATGGGAACCGCCTAGTTGCAGAAGAAATCAGGACTTGGCTAGACTCGAATACGAATCAGCAATATTGAAAAGGTAAAGAATAAGATGAGAATTACTTATCGAAATGCAAACAATAAGGATTATTGGACCAAGCGCTGGGACGATATTCCAGCAGATGCCCCAATGGAGAATCCAGAGGTGTATCCACTCAAATATGCCCAGATGACGGTAACCGACAAAATTGGGAAAACCCTCGAGGCAGGCTGTGGCGCCGGGCGTATTTTGCGCTATTACCACGACCGGGGTTATGACATCATCGGCATCGATTTTATCGATGTCGCAATCAGCAAGCTCAAGGAAATCGATCCTAGCTTACAGGCCGAGGTCGGTGATATAACGAATCTGAGATTTTCCGACCAGTCGTTCAAGTATGTGCTGGCGTTTGGCCTGTACCACAACCTTGAACACGGGTTGGATAAAGCCATTCGAGAAACGCATCGAGTGCTGGAGAAGGACGGCTTGGTCTGCGCTTCTTTCCGTGCCGACAACATTCAGACCCGGCTTACAGACTGGTTGGCTAACAGGAAGGCAAAGAACAAAAATGGCGAAGGCAAGGGACGATCTTTCCACAAAATGAACCTGACCCGGAGCGAATACGAACAATTGTTTACACGATCGGGCTTTACAATCGATTTTGTCGGTCCCGTCGAGAACATGCCCATCCTTTATAAATTCGCCATATTTCGTTCTTCTGGCCACAAAAATTTTGATGAGAACAAAGCGAGAATGGAGGGATATCGCCTATCGTGCTTTGGTCAGAAATTGCAAAATTTCCTGATGCATTATTTTCCGGACCAGTTCTGTAATATCTATGTTCTCATTGCCCGGAAGATTTGATCATTAGTCCAAATTGCAAAATTGTCGTTGGCATTACCCAGCGCATAGACAGCGTTCCAGGGCGTACGGAACTCCGCGACGCACTCGATCAGAGGCTTGCCCAGTGGCTGCTACACTCAGGGTTTCTGCCAGTTGCCGTACCTAATACCCTTGCGGTCACCGAAGATGCCGATAAGCCAACGCTTGAAGACTGGGTGCGAGCCATACAACCCAATGCATTGATTCTCTCCGGGGGCAATGACATCGGTGAGCATCCTACGCGAGATGCAACCGAACGCTATCTTCTTTCGTGGGCTGAAGCAAAGTGGATCCCGGTTCTTGGAGTTTGTCGGGGATTGCAAATGATGGCGGTATGGGCTGGTACCAATCTTGTCAAAAAGGGCGGTCATGTCGGAAGCCGGCATCAATTGGTGATTCCTGCCCGAAAGGATGACTGGCCTGCAAATGTGAACAGCTTCCACAACTGGGGCCTGGCGTCTTGTCCGAAGGGGTTCGAGGTTGCAGCGCAAGCAGAAGATAATTCAATAGAGGCAATAAAACATAGTCAATTGCCATGGGAAGGATGGATGTGGCATCCGGAGCGGGAGATGCCATTCTCTCTACAAGATATCAAGCGGCTAAAAAGGTTATTCAATGGACAATGAAGTTGGGTTGAAAGCAATTATTCTTGCGGCCGGTGAAGGTACCCGCTTACGCCCCTACACTCTGGATCGGCCAAAGTGTCTGGTTGAAGTCGATGGATTTAGCCTATTGGATCGCCAGTTGGCCGTGCTGGCAACGGCAGCCATTCATCCCATCGTAGTGATAGGCGGGTATCGCGTTGAAATGCTTGAACGTCCTGGCATCGAGCTACGGGTAAATACCCAATATGCCGAAACCAATATGGTGTGGACGCTGTTTTGCGCTGAAGATGATCTTGAAGGCGAACTGCTTCTTTGCTACGGCGATATTGTTTATTCACGCGAAGTTCTACAAATGCTTCTGAATTCCAAGGCAGACATTGCCGTAACCATTGACCTCGACTGGGAGTCCTACTGGCGCGCGCGCAACGAGAATCCGCTGGATGATGCTGAAACTCTCAAACTGGCCGCCGATGGCCGGATCCTCGAGATCGGGCAGAAACCAAAGTCACTCACGGAAATTGAGGGGCAATACATGGGCTTGATGAAGTTCTCGGCCAAGGGTACGCAACTGCTGAAAAAGACGTTTCATGACGCCAAGTCGGCAGGGGTTCTACGCGGCAAAAAAACGGAGAAAGCCTATATGACCGACTTGCTGCAAGCGATGATCGACCTGGGCTACCGACTCGATGCCGTGCCTGTGCATGGCGGATGGGTCGAAGTGGATACAGTGGACGATTTACTCTCCCCAGTAACCGAAAGTCGCCTGGCTCAGATCGAGTTGTCGATCTGAATATTGGATGGTGGCCACGGGATACATGAAACAAATTATCGATCGTATATTTTCTGAAAGATACGTGAATCACGGCGCTGTAGTCGGCAACGTTGTGCTGTTGCTGATGTACCGGTTTGCCTATCCTTTTGCTGTGTTACTGAACACGCTGCGCCTGAGCCCAAACCAGATTACATCGTGCTCGCTCATGTTTTCTATCGCTGCATTTTTGTCGCTTGTTTTTGATGAAGGCTGGAGGCTGTTCGCAATATTCTGGTCGGGATCGGTGTTATTTGATTTTTGCGATGGCACAGTCGCTCGAATGACAAACAAGGTATCGAAATCTGCATTCCGATACGATCATATGAGTGATATTTTCAAAATCAACCTGGCTGTCTTTGGGGTGGGATTAAGAAACGACGTTACGCTGTACTGGGTGTTGTGCTGTATCTTCATTTTTTGTTATACCTATTCTGAACTGGTAGATCACGATTTAAACACTGCCCTAGCACGAACTGGAAATAAAATCCCCTCTGGTCGGCCAGAAATTCAACCATTAAGGCAAGGGCAGACTCAGGAGAAATCTGGACTCGTGAGCCTGTTGAAAATAAATTTTCCGTTTACGATACAGATACTCAGCAACGTATACGCGATGATCATTGGCTTTAATGGGCATACGCTACTTGTTTTTTTTACTTTTCCGTTTGGTGGATGGGTCACCACCACCGCTCTTCTGTACTTGATATTTATAACTATTTTTTACGCATCAAGGTGTATCAATACCCTACGCCATATGAGTCGATAACGTGAGTCTGGAATTAAATTCTATGAGAAACGCGAGAGTTATCGCATTTTATTTGCCGCAATATTTCCCAATTCCTGAGAACGATGAGTGGCATGGAAAAGGCTTTACTGAATGGACTAATGTCACAAAAGCCAAACCGATGTTTAAGGGGCACTATCAGCCTATTCTTCCCTCAGAATTGGGGTTCTATGATTTACGCGTTCCAGAAACGCGTAAAGCTCAAGCCGATCTTGCCAGAGAGTATGGCGTAGAAGCCTTCTGTTACTGGCACTACTGGTTTGGCGCCGGGAAGCGAATTCTTGAGCGACCTTTCAACGAAGTGCTCGAATCGGGTGAGCCGGATTTCCCTTTTTGTCTGGCCTGGGCAAATGCAAGTTGGACCGGAATCTGGTACGGCATGCAAAACAACATGTTATTGGAACAGAAATACCTTGGTGAGCAAGAAGATACCGAGCATTTTTACTTCCTGTTGAAAGCTTTCAAGGATTCGCGCTACTTGAGAGTGAACAACAAGCCTCTTTTCTTTATTTATGCCCCATTGGATCATCCAGATGTGCAAAATTTTATGCGTTTGTGGCAGAAATTGGCTCAGAAAGAAGGTCTTGATGGCGTATTTTTTGTTGGGGCATTATGGGGTAGCGAGGACTTACCAAACTTTTCTGGAACAGCAAGAATAGATCCTTTCGAACTGCCTGGGCAAAGTAAACTTAACAAGGCAATCTCACTGATTAAACAACGATTTTTTGGCTACCCAAGAAGAATTGTTGATTACGATGATGTTGTTGAATGTTTGAAAAATCGCGCTCTAAAAGAAAACGAATTTCCTGTAATCACCCCGAATTGGGATAACACGGCAAGAAGTGGAAGTCGGGGGTCTGTCATTACTAATTCTACGCCGGAAAAATTCGATCTAATGTTGAAGAACGCGATAAAGAAAATTGAACGCAGGGATCCAGATGAGAGAATTATTTTTGTTGAAGCCTGGAATGAATGGGCTGAGGGAAATTACCTGGAACCCGATATAAAATTCGGCAGGGGTTTCCTTGAGGCAATCAGGAAGAATATTTTTTCGGCATTATCGACATGATTGAGTATATTCGTCATGCTGATGAAGTTCTTGCGGTTATTCTCCGCGCCAATTTTTATTCGGAAGGCATTGAATTTTTTACACCAGCTCATTTTTCCCAGCAGCTGGGCTATATGAACAGACCGCAGGGCTACATGATACCGCCGCATGTGCATAATCCGGTGGCGCGCGAGGTTCAGTTTACCAAGGAGGTCTTGATCATCAAGACCGGCAAGGTTCGAGTAGATTTTTACGATGATGATCAAAGCTATCTCGAAAGCCGTATTTTATACCAAGGCGATATCGTGCTACTGGCCTTTGGCGGCCATGGCTTCGAAATGCTGGAAAGCAGCGAAATTATCGAAGTAAAACAGGGGCCTTACGCAGGTGATGCGGACAAGACACGCTTTTGTGGAATTGAAAGCGCGGCCGCTAGGATCGTTCAATGAGCATTATTAAAAAGATTAAAAAACATGGATTGGTACGCTCAGCGAAACTTGGCCTTTCCATGATTTTCAGGAATGCGGGTAGGGCTTACAATAAGCACAGGGTTCGTAACGCACCGACGTACAATAATCCGACTGCTGAAGATTTTGTAAACATAGAAATTAACCTCAAGAAACTTGGTGTCAAGGTAAAGGATTACTCCCCAAGCATTCAGGATTTCATTCAGTTTCAGTCTGCCGGATTTTTTCCTCCGGATTATCATGGTGGATGCCCTATTCCGGTGTGGGAAGAGAAGTTGCTAGAGCATTGGGTTGCTTCCGATCGGTTGGGGTTGCGCGCATATCAGTCGGAAGATATTTACGTGGATATTGCAGCCGGAAGTTCGCCATGGGCAATGGCATTGCGGCAACACGCAGGAATTTCGGCTTTTGCAATTGATCTCAACGAAGTCGGTGAGCGCTACAAAGATCTGCCGTATTACAGGACAGAAAATGCAACTGCGACAAATTTTTCTGATGCGTCCGTCACTGGCGCATCGCTGCAATGTGCCTACGAAATGTTTGCCGGAGACAATGACTCTAAATTGCTCAAGGAGTTTGCGCGGATTCTTAAGCCCGGTGGGAAGGTAATCATATTGCCTCTCTACATGCATACGCACTACTGTGCATTCTCAACCCCGGAGTATTTTGGGAAAGGTCATTCTGATCCGGTTGCGATAGAGTATGCATGCCTTGATTGGGAGGGAATACCGTCGGCCAGATATTATGATGGAAGCGCACTTAAGCAACGCGTCTTGGATGAAATAGATCAGCTTGGTATGCGCTATCAACTACTTGCATTGAGAAACAAGGCTGATCTTGGAAAAAACATTTATTGCCACTTTATTCTCGAAATCACCAAATGAGCTTCGTACCGGTTAACGAACCTCTTCTCAATGGCAACGAAGAGAAATATCTCATCGAATGTATCCGCACAGGGTGGATTTCCTCCGAAGGACCTTTCATTAAGCAGTTTGAGGAACAATATGCTGCCCGTGTTGGGCGTAAGTACGGAGTGGCAGTATCAAATGGATCGGTGGCGCTCGATGCCGCTGTGGTGGCGCTGAATATTGGTCCGGGTGACGAGGTCATCCTGCCGACGTTTACAATCATTTCCTGTGCGGCGGCCGTGGTGCGTGCCGGGGCGGTGCCCGTGGTGGTGGATTGCGACCCTGCGACCTGGAACATGAATATTGCGCTGGTCGAAGAGCGCATCACGCCCCGAACCAAAGCAATCATGGTGGTGCATATCTTTGGCTTGCCGGTGGACATGGACCCACTGCTGGAATTGGCCAGAAAGCATGGCCTGAAGGTCATTGAAGACGCTGCCGAGATGCACGGTCAGACCTATAGAGACAAGCCGTGTGGGAGCTTTGGCGACATCAGCACGTTCAGCTTCTATCCCAACAAGCTTATCACCACTGGTGAAGGCGGAATGATCGTAACGGATGATCCGGTCCTTGCCGAAAAATGCCGTTCCCTGCGTAATCTTTGTTTCATCCCCGAGCAGCGTTTCATTCACGACGAGTTGGGCTGGAATCTTCGCATGAGCAATTTGCAGGCGGCGTTGGGTGTGGCGCAACTCGAACGGCTTGATGAGTTTGTGAAAATCAAGCGTCGCATGGGCGCGCGTTATATGGAGTTGCTGAGCAACGCCCCTGGAATCCAGTTGCCTGTGGCGCACACGGATTACGCCGACAACATCTACTGGGTGTATGGCATGGTGCTGGATGATGACGTGCCCTTTGATGCCAAAGAGGCGATGGCCCGCCTGGGAAAACTGGATGTTGGTACACGCCCATTTTTCTGGCCAATGCATGAGCAGCCCGTGTTTCGCAAGATGAATCTGTTTGCCGACGAAAGTCATCCTGTGTCGGAACGAATTGCTCGCCGTGGATTTTACATCCCTAGCGGAATGGCGCTTAGCGACGATCAAATTCAACGCTCGGCAGCCGCAGTAATGGAAATCTTGCGATGACCCAAGTTTTTGACGCTTATGCACGTTATTACGAATTGCTTTACCACGACAAGTGTTATGCCGCAGAAGCGGACTATATCGCTTCGCATATTAGGAAACAGGCGCCCCAAGCAAAAAGCATTTTAGAACTGGGTTGCGGCACGGGTTCCCATGCCGAACACTTGGCACGTATGGGTTATACAGTTCATGGTGTTGATATGAGCGAAGAGATGCTTGCCCGTGCTGATGCACGCAAGGCAGCTTTGCCTGTCGAGGTAGCTGCCAGGCTATCTTTTGGCATCGGAGATGTCCGCTCTGTGCGTACAGGAGAACGCTACGACACGGTGATTTCGCTTTTTCATGTCGTGAGCTATCAGGCGACAAATGCTGATCTCATTGCCGCTTTTGAAACTGCAGCGGCGCATTTGTCGCCCGGCGGGCTCTTCCTTTTCGATTTCTGGTATGGGCCGGCAGTGTTAACACAAAAGCCGGAAGTGAAAGTCAAACGGCTGGAAGACGAGAAAATCAAGGTAACCCGGATCGCCGAGCCAGTGATGCACGTGAATGAAAATCTGGTGGATGTGAATTACACGGTATTTGTCGAGGCGAAGGCGACGGGGAGAGTAGAACAGGTGAGGGAGACGCATCGGATGCGCTACCTGTTTTTGCCGGAGCTGAATCAATTACTGTCAGACGCTGGCTTTGAAGTGTTAGACCAATACCAATGGATGGGAAATCAAGCCCCGGACGAGGCTAGCTGGGCCGGCTTCGTGATCGCCAGAAAATGATTCAGTCCGTTCTCCATGTTCTTAATGGCGAGCGGGGGCTGGGTACCTACCCAAGCGTTTATAACGCCATGCAGGTTTTATCCGAGCATGGATGGGAAAACCACATTTTTACCGGCGGCACGATTGATGGATTTGAGTCCATCATCAAGGACCGCCATGATTTTGTCGGCGGGTATCTGCGCCGCGCATACCAGCTTGCTCGACTGAAAGGTGATTTTGATCTCGTAATTTTGTACGAGCCACGAGATGTCGAGATTTATCAGCTTTCACGTTTAATGATGGGAAAGGTCGAAACGAAGTGCCTTGCCCATCACAGCCTTGAGATTCCGACTGAATCGTGGAGGGGCTCTCTTCTAAACTCCTTGGCACATCGTTTCCTTTACCAAGGATATCTCAGGATTGATCGACTGATTATTCAGGATGTAGTCAGAAAAGATCTTTTGCTCAAGTATTTCCCTGCGCTCAATGAAATCAAGTGCAATTATGTGCCGAACTCTTACCTTCCTGAACTTGAGCCAGTATCGGAAAAAATAAGATGGTTCGATGAGTTGAGAGCTGAAAAGCGTTGGTTTGTTTTGTACGTAGGTGCGATTGAGCGCTGGGCGCTTTCTCTGGATTTGTTCAGAAGCATCAAGGATATGAAAAATGTTGGTTTTCTGTTTAGTGGATGGTCTAACGATGGGCTGGCTCAAGATGCAGTGGCGTTGTGTAGCGGCTTGAATCACATCCACTTTGATTTAAGAATCAAAGATAGAGCCGAATTCAACTATATGGTGAAAAATTCAGATCTTGGACTAGTCTTTTATGACTCCAATGACCCTAACGTAGCGGTGATCGGCTTGTCTTCCGGAAAACTGCACAAGTTTCTGTCCTACGGAAAACCAGTTGTCATAAATGAATTGCCTTCGATGAAGGTGTTTCTGGAGGACAACGGTTTCGGATTGTCCAGCCATCCACAGGACATTCCCGGGGCCATAGCCGGAATTTTTAGTGACTATGAAAACCATGTTGATCACATCAATAAAAAGTACGTTTCGATGATCAATTATCGGTCTGCCTACAGTGAGTTTATTGATTCATTACCCTTTGGGACAGTAGCATCATCAAAACAGTAACCGTAATTGAGAAGCACAAAATTTTGGTCCTTCAGACATTTCTGTGGGTCAGTAGTACGCTTTCGCGCATGGTCTTCAAGGAGGGCGTGCGATGGAAAGCGTGGAGTTGTATCGGCAATTGCTGGGTCTGACGTTGCCGTGGGCGGTGGAGCGAGTCGAATTGGAT
>NZ_JAPUVO010000100.1 GCF_029255185.1 Propionivibrio sp. | reverse complement strand
GCGGCGAAATAGGTACGCTGTGCATCCAGCACTTCCAAGAAGTTGAACTTGCCGTTTTCAAATCCGACGGTGGCCGCGTCGTAGGCACTTTTGGCCCCAGGTAAAACATCCCGTTGCAAGACGTCGACTTCCCCACGAATGGATTCCAGCCGCTCGCGGGCTTGCAATACGTCCGTGCTGACTCGCATGTTCAAAGCTTGGAGTTCGTCCCGCGCCTTGTCTTCGCGCTTCAGCGCTTCCAACAAGTTCCCCTGATTGCGATCAAACAGTGGCAAGGGTACGGAAACACCGAACAGCAGTTGATCGCGCTGCAGTTCGTTGGGGCGTTTCACCCCAAGGCTGAAAGTGACGTCGGGTATCCGTTTGCCGCGCTCTACATCGACCAACGACCTGCGGCGCTCAACCTCCAGCTGCATACGGCGCAGCGTTGGCGAAGCGGACAGGCGCTGCTGGACGTTGTCGAACGAAGGGACAGCCGGAAGCTCTTCCACGTTGCCCGACACGAGAGTAAATCGCGGTGGGTTGGCCCCTAGCAAACTGGCCAAGCGTGCCCGAGCATTGCGTTGTTCGCTCTGGGCCTGTGCCAATTCGACTCGCACGCCTGCTTCGGCCACACGTGCCTTGGTTTCTTCGACCGGCGAAACCTTGCCCGCTGCCACGCGTTTGGCAACAGCATCGGTAGCGCGTTTTGCCAGATCGACACTGGCCCCGGCCAATGCTGCGCGTTCCTGTGCCGCCAAAGTCTCGAAGAAGGCAGCGACCACGGCGGCACGAATTTCGACGCGGCGCAAGTTCAGTTCTTCGACCGCAATGTCGCGTCCTCGCTCTGCCGCCGTGATACGGGCCGCGCGCTTGCCACCCATCTCGACGGGCAGATTGATCTGCACACTTTGTGTGCGGGTCGCTGCCCTCTGGTCTTCCAGCGAGTACGCCAGTTCGGGATTGGGGCGAGCTTGCCCCTGGATCACCTGACCTTGCGTTGCCTCGATTTCCCGCCTTGCGACAGCCAAGTCTAGATTGCTGTCCAGGGCTAAATCGATGGCCTTTTGCAGCGTCAGGATCGTTGCCGCTTCGCTCTGCAAGCCGCTTCTGACGGCTGAAGGATTGTCTTGTGCTGCTGGCAACGCCTGAGCGAAAGCTGCCCCTGCAGCGAGCGCTACGAGCAAGCTCGTCGCAGCCGCGACTCCTGATGTGCGGAGGACGGAGACTGACTTCCGTCGTTTGTGATTGTGATGACTCTTCAACATTCGATTCTCCAGTGATATTCAAATACACGAGGGAATCGGCGGAGAGCGATCCAAATGATCGCCTGCTCGTCGTCACGTCAGCCGAGCTGAGGTCGGCTTGATACGGTCACGCGCTAGGCGTATCCGTGCATTGGTGATGACGAAGGGAAGGAACGCGCTCCCCGCCGATCAGGCGAGGGCACGCCACTGAGGGCGTTCGAGGCGTTCAAAAGGGGGCGACGTGAGACGAGCCCAGTAATCTGCTGTATCCAGAGACGAGTCGGCATGCGATGCAATCGTGACTGCCCCAGGCAAGGCCGACAAACATCCCGCGTGACAGGATGCGCAATCGGGATCGCCACCGATGGTCTTGGCTGGATCGGAAGATGCGTCTTTGCCATCCGCAGTCTTGTGCTGATGGTCATGGTGACCAAAGTGCTTGGCTGCGGCACCGGTTTCGTGTTGGCAATAGCTGGCTGCAGCCGCCCAGCCAAGCTGTAGCGGCATAAACACCAACAAAAGGATTGCCAACCATCTACGCATATGGACAACAGTGTAGCAGCTATAGACTTCCCTGTGCATCTTTTCTACTTGCTCTGTTGCCTTCCAAGCAACCTTAGCCCATTGAAGACCACCAGCAAGCTTGCCCCCATGTCCGCAAACACCGCCATCCACATGGAGGCATTGTCGAAGACAGCCAGCAGTAAAAACACCAGCTTGATGCCTAGCGCAAGACTGATGTTCTGCCAAAGCACGGCGTGGGTGCGCTTCGAGAGCCGTATCGTTTCTGGCAGACGCCGCAGGTCGTCGTTCATGACCACAACATCGGCGGCCTCCATCGCCGTATGGGTTCCAGCAGCACCCATGGCGAAGCCGATGTCGGCCTTGGCAAGTGCTGGCGCATCATTGATGCCATCGCCTGTCATCGCCGTGATACCCAAGCGCTGTTGAAGTTCGCAGATGGCCTGCAACTTGTCTTCGGGTAGCAGGTTGCCCCGCACCTCGGCAATGCCCGCCTGAAATCCGACGGTGCGCGCGGTCGCGATGTTATCTCCTGTCAGCATGACCGGTGTTACGCCGAGCGACTTCAGGTCGGCCACCGCTTGGGCGGAGGATGGCTTGATGGTGTCCGCTACAGCGCAGATCGCCATCACACGTTCGCTGTTCGCGAGGAGTGTGACCGTGCGACCTGCCTCTTCATGAACTGCGAGACGGGCTTCGAGTTCAGCCGAACATTGCCCACGCTCCTCGATCCAGCGGTGGTTGGCCAGCGCGTAGGGATGATTGCCGATGACGCCTTGCACTCCACGCCCTGCAACGGCTTGAAACTCTCCCACCTCTAGATCGGCGGTTGACAGCCCCTCTGCGATGGCTTTGGAAACCGGGTGATCCGACCGACCCGCGAGACTCTTTGCAAGTCCCTCCAGCACCCGTTGATCAAGACCTGTATCTACGGGCTCGAAGGCCACCAGTTTTGGCTTACCTTCCGTGATCGTGCCGGTCTTGTCCAGGGCCACCGCTTTGATCTTTCGCGCATCCTCCAAGTAAACGCCACCTTTGATCAATATTCCCCGCCTTGCCCCGGCTGCCAAGCCGCTGACGACCGTGACTGGTGTGGAAATAACCAAGGCACAAGGGCAAGCGATGACCAACAACACCAAGGCTTTATAGACAGCCTGTATCCAGGTCAAGTCCGTGATCCACGGCGCTAACGACGCGACGGCGACAGCCAGGGTGAAAACTGCAGGTGTGTAGATCGCGGCAAACCGATCAACAAAGCGCTGTGTTGGCGCACGGGACGACTGTGCTTGCTCGACTGCGTGGATGATGCGCGCCAGGGTACTGTCCGAAGCGGGCGCGGTGACACGGAATTCCAACGCCGCAGACTGGTTGATGGTGCCGGCAAAGACTTCGTCGCCAGGAGCCTTGTCTATAGGCAGGCTTTCCCCAGTCACAGGGGACTGGTCGATGGCGCTCTGGCCCAGCGTCACGACGCCATCGAGCGGAACGCGCTCTCCTGGACGGATGCGCACTATCGCATCAACAACGACCGCTTTGACGCCGACGCGTGTCCAACTGCCGTCACTTTGACGCACCTCGGCTTGCTCCGGTGCAAGAGCCAGCAAGCTCTTGATGGCGTTACGCGCCCGGTCCACCGCTCGAGCCTCGATGGCCTCGGCTATGGCATACAAGGCCATCACCATGGCAGCTTCTGGCCACTGGCCTATCAAGAAGGCACCTGTCACGGCCACAGTCATCAAGGCGTTGATGTTCAAGCGTCCTTGCCGCAGTGCGGAAAGCCCTTTACCGTAGACAGAGAAACCCGCCAGGGCGATGGCCACCGCGGCCAGCGCCATTCCAAGGGCTTTTGCTGGCCAACTATCTGAAAAAGCGAATGCCAAGCCTTCAGCCGCCACGGCCAGCCCCAATGCAGCAATCAATTTGCCCCATGAGGCCCAGAAACCAGTTGGCGCAGCGGCAGTAGCTCCATCCGATTTGTCTTCTACGCCGAGTGGTTCCGGTTTGAAGCCCGCTTTGCGAATTGCATCCAGTGCCACCCGCAGAGCATGATCCTCGGCAGCGATGGCCAACTCGCGGTCGCCCAAGTTGAACTGCAAGCCACGAATGCCTGCCACGCCGTCCAGCGCTCGACGGATTTCTGACTCTTCCGACGCGCAGTCCATGTTCGCGATCCGGAATCGCTGTGGCTCAACAGCCGTTGCATTAGACGCCATTGGCCCGCCCACAGCAGGCGATGTCGCGCAGCCACTCCCACAATCGCAGGCAGTGTCAACTTGTTGGCGTTGGTGAGTAGGGTTCATGATCTTCTCCTTGTTGGATGGATTAAAAACCCTGTAGCCACTACAATGTCAAGTGCTTACAATAAAACTATGCAACTTTCCTGCCATCGCTCAAGGTGAAGATATGAGAATCGGTGAACTGGCCAAGGCCGCTCACACCCAGGTTGAGACGATTCGGTATTACGAACGCGAAGGATTGTTGCCTGAAACTCCTCGCACAGAAGGTAACTACCGGGTGTACGGCAGCGAACACGTTGACCGACTGTCCTTCATTCGGCACTGCCGAGGGTTGGACATGACGTTGGACGAAATCCGAGTGCTGCTGCGCTTCAAGGATTCGCCTCACGAGAACTGCGCACAAGTGAACGACCTGCTCGACGAGCACATAGGCCATGTAGCTGCCCGCATCAAAGAGTTGAAGGCGCTGGAACGACAGCTCAAGACTTTGCGGGAAAACTGCCGTGAATCTCAGCAGGCCAGCCATTGTGGCATTCTGACTGAATTGTCTACGGCATCGCGCCACGATCACGAGTCAGGAACCAGCAGAGGCCATGTTCATGGGGCACACAGTCTCAAAGGAAAGCATTGAACGACCGGTGTCAGCCAAGTAGCCGTGACTCAGCATCGCGTTGGGTTGAAATGGTGTGAGAGAAATAACGCTCGGTGGTATGGAGACATGCGTGCCCCTCACACGGAAGAATTCCAGCCGCATGAGGGGGATAAAAAGGAAGTTGCGATCTAAGGGTGCCCCCGTGTCCTTTGGCGACGACGCATCAAGAAGTACACCGCAGGCACCACAAACATCGATAGCAAGGGCGCGGTGATCATCCCGCCCACCATGGGTGCAGCAATGCGCTGCATCACCTCGGAACCGGTGCCCGTCCCCCACATGATCGGAAATAAGCCCGCCAGGATGACGGCCACCGTCATTGCTTTGGGACGCACGCGCAGTACGGCACCCTCGCGGATCGCATCCAGTAGGTCTTCGATGCTGGCCTTTCCCTGCGCGATACGCTCATCCCAAGCATGTTTGAGGTACAGCAGCATGATGACCCCGAACTCTGCCGACACCCCAGCCAGCGCGATGAACCCGACCACACCTGCCACCGACAGGTTGTAGCCCAGCAGGTACAGCAGCCAGATGCCGCCCACCAGTGCGAAGGGCAAGGTCGCCATGATGAGCAGGGCCTCATCAAACCGCTTGAAGGTCAGGTACAGCAGCACAAAGATGATGAGCAGCGTGAACGGCACCACCACCTTGAGCTTGGCCGTGGCACGTTCCAGAAACTCGAACTGCCCCGACCAAGACACCGAATACCCGGCAGGCAGAGCCACCTTCTCGGCCACCGCCTTTTGCATGTCCTGCACCGCCGAACGCAAGTCACGCCCGCGAATGTCCACATACACCCAACCTGAGAGTCGGGCGTTCTCGCTTCGCAGCATGGGTGGGCCGTCGGTGATGCGGATGTCGGCCACATCGGACAGCACCAGCCGTTGGCCGCTCTCCGAGACGATGGGCAGGACGCGCAGCTTCTCCAGCGAGTCACGGATTTCACGGGGATAACGCATATTGATGGGGAAGCGTTGTAGGCCCTCCACCGTTTCGCCGATGTTGTCACCTCCCACCGCAGCGGTGATGACGGACTGCACTTCCGCGATGTTCATCCCAAAGCGGGCCGCAGCATCGCGGTTAATGTTCACGTCCACATAGCGCCCACCCGTCAAACGCTCTGCAAGTGCGCTGCTGACACCGGGTACGTCCTTGAGTGCCTTTTCGATCTCGCCGGTCAGGCGGTCGATGGTGGCCAGGTCAGTTCCGGCGACTTTCACGCCCACTGGGCTTTTGATACCAGTCGCCAGCATGTCGATGCGGTTGCGGATCGGTGGCACCCAGATGTTGGCCAGGCCCGGCACCTTGACGATGCGGTCCAGCTCGTCCACCAGCTTATCCTGCGTCATGCCGGGTCGCCACTGGTCTTTGGGTTTGAACTGGATGGTGGTCTCGAACATCTCCATGGGAGCGGGATCGGTGGCGGTTTCGGCACGGCCAGCCTTGCCGTAGACGCTCAAGACCTCGGGCACGGTCTTGATGAGTCGGTCTGTCTGTTGCAGCAGTTCACCGGCCTTGCCTGCGGACAAGCCAGGCAGCGCGGAAGGCATATAGAGTAGATCCCCCTCATCCAGGCGCGGCATGAACTCACCGCCAATGTGCTGCAAGGGCCAAAGACTCAAACCCAGCAGCAGTGCGGCCACCGCCAACGTGGCTTTGGGCCAGTCCAGCACCGCGTTGAGCAGCGGGCGGTAAATCGCAATCAGGAAGCGATTCAATGGGTTGGACTTCTCATCCGGGATACGGCCCCGAATCAAATAGCCCATCAGCACCGGAATCAGCGTGACCGACAGTGCCGCCGCCGCCGCCATGGCGTAGGTCTTGGTAAACGCCAGCGGCGAGAACAAACGCCCCTCCTGCGCTTCCAGCGTGAACACCGGAATAAAGGACAGCGTGATGATGAGCAGCGAGAAGAACAGCGCTGGGCCTACCTCGGCAGCAGATTCTCCAATCACCCGCCAGCGGGCGTCGCCTTCGAGCTTTTGGCCCGGGTGGTCGTGGCTCCAATGCTCCAGATGTTTGTGGGCGTTTTCGATCATCACCACAGCGGCATCCACCATGGCGCCAATGGCAATGGCAATGCCCCCCAGCGACATGATGTTGGCATTCACGCCCTGGTAATGCATGACGATGAACGCGGCCAGGATGCCCAGCGGCAGCGACACGATGGCGACCAGGGCCGAGCGCAGGTGAAACAGGAAGATGAAGCAGACCACGGCCACCACCGCAAACTCTTCCAGCAGCTTGTGACCTAAGTTCTCCACCGCCCGCTCGATCAGGCCGGAGCGGTCGTAGACGGGCACGATCTCCACCCCCTTGGGCAGGCTGGATTGCAGGCTCTTGAGCTTGGCCTTGACGGCGGCAATGGTTTCCAGCGCGTTCTTGCCGGAACGCATCACGATCACACCGCCCGCGGCCTCACCTTCGCCATCGAGTTCACCAATGCCCCGGCGCATCTCTGGTCCAAGCTGGATGCGGGCCACGTCGCCCAAACGGACGGACACACCAGTCGCCGTGGTCATCAGCGGCACCTTGCGGAAGTCGTCCAGCGATTGCAGGTAGCCGCTGGCGCGCACCATGTATTCGGCTTCGCCCAGCTCCAGCACCGAACCACCGGCTTCCTGGTTGCCCTTTTGAATGGCTTCAACCACCTTGCTGTGCGGAATGCCGTAGGCCGCCAGCTTGTCCGGTTGCAGCACGATCTGGTACTGGCGCACCATGCCACCGATGGTGGCCACCTCCGCCACATTGGGCACGGTCTTGAGTTCGTACTTGAGGAACCAGTCTTGCAAAGCCCGAAGTTGGGCCGCGTCCTGCGTGCCACTGCGGTCCACCAACGCATACTGGTAAATCCAGCCCACCCCGGTGGCATCTGGCCCCAGTGTGGCCTTGGCACCGGGTGGAAGGCGGGATTGCACCTGGTTCAGGTACTCCAGCACACGGGAGCGCGCCCAGTAGAGGTCCGTGCCATCCTCAAACAGCACGTAGACAAAGGAGTCGCCAAAGAACGAGTACCCGCGCACCGTCTTGGCCCCCGGCACCGACAGCATGGTGGTCGTCAGCGGATAGGTGATCTGGTTTTCCACAATACGCGGTGCTTGCCCGGGATACGTGGTGCGGATGATGACCTGCACATCCGACAAGTCAGGCAAGGCATCCAGGGGCGTGCGCATCACGGAATAAACGCCCCAGGCCGCAACGATCAAGGTCACCAGCAGCACCAGAAAGCGGTTCCCAATAGACCAACGGATGAGCTTGGCAATCATGGCTTGCTCCCGGCTGGTTTGGCGGTGACCGCTTTGGGCTCCGGTGCCATGGCGCTCACGCGGGTGAGCTGTGGCAAGCCTTCCGCATCCATGTAGAACTCGAAACTCACCTTGTCGCCAGGCACCAGATTGCGCGGCTGGCTGCTGGCAGGCAACTTGAAGTCCATAGTCATCTCGCCCCATTTGAGGGACGGAATCGGGCCATGCGACAAGGTGATGCTGTCCTTGCCGATGGCCTCAATCCTGGCTTCGCCCTCATGGCGCGGTGCCGTGTTGGCCGCGCTTGGCTTGGGTGCATCGTTCAAACGTGCTTCCACACCTTTGAGACTGGCTTCCGAGTCGATCAAGAACTGGGACGACACCACCACGCGCTGCCCCATTTGCAGGCCGCGTTTGATCTCGGTCTGGCCATTGCTTTCGATGCCGGTTTCCACCTCGACCGGACGGAACTTGCCTTTGTCCTCGGCCAGCATGACCACCACACGCTTGCCGGTCTGGATCACGGCTTCCGTGGGAATCAGCAAGGACTTCTCTGTCCGCATGTCCATGAATTGCATATTGACGAACATGCCGGGCACCAGCAGGTTGCCGGGGTTGGCCAGTTCCACGCGGGCCTTGAGCGTGCGGGTGGCCGCGCTCACCTCGGGCAATATCGCTTGCACCGTGCCGCGCAGGGCCGTGCCGGGTGCGGCGGCGCTGCTGGTCTGCACCTTGGTACCGGGGCGAATCAGGGCCGCCTGGCTTTCTGGTACTTCGGCATTGGCCCACACGCTGCCCAGACCGTTGATACGGAACAGCGTCGCACCTGGCATCACCGTCATGCCTTCACGAGCCATCAGCTCCACCACCACACCGCCTATTGGTGCGGTCAGGGTGATGCGGGCTTGGGTTTTGCCGCTGCTTTCCACCAAGCGAATCTGTTCATCGCTCATGCCCACCTGGCGCATGCGCTGGCGGGCACCATCGACCAACGGCGCCAGGTCTGTTCCCTGCATGCGCCGCACCGACAGAAATTCCTCCTGTGCAGCAATCCAGTCGGGCACGTAGAGGTCGGCCAGGGCTTGGCCTTTGCTCACGCGGTCCAGGGTTGCACGCACGTGCAGGCGCTCGATGTAGCCGGTGGCACGGGCCTGCACAAAGGCCTGGTCGCGCTCATTGAAGGCAATGTTTCCTACTGCGGAGACCTGTTGCGACAGCAGCCCTTCGGTGACTTCGGCAGTCCGTACCCCGAGGTTCTGCTGGATGCGGGGGCTGACCGTGACTTTGCTTCCGTCGCTGCCAGCATCCCCGTCGGCGTAGACCGGCACCATCATCATGTCCATGAAGGGGGACTTACCGGGTTTGTCGAACTTGTTGCCCGGCACCATGGGGTCGTGGTAGTAGAGGATCTTGCGTCCGGTGGTTGGGTCCACATCGCCGGCCTTGATGCCTTTTTCGATATGGCGGCGGGTGGCGTCTTCGCCTTCGGCAACGCTTTGGGGGACTGCGCCGGGCGCAACGCTTCCCGTTGCGGCTGCTCCTGCTGACGGGGCGGAGGAAGTAGCCATGCCCATGCCGCGCTGCATGCCAATGGTATAGAGACCGTAACCGCTTGCGGCGAGTACGCCCGCACCGACCAGGCCCACCAGCAGGGGTTTGAGTTTTGTCATGTTATTTCTCCGTTGCTGTTGTTGTGGGGAGTGAGGGCAGGCGTGGCTCCGTAGTCGTTTGGTGCTCAGCGGGAATCAGGTACTCCAGTTGCGCCCACAGAGCGGCAGTTTCCATCGCCAGACGCAGGCGATCCATCTGGGTGTCGATGGCCATGCGCCGTGCTTCCAGCACCGCCGTGAGCGGGCCACTGCCGCCCCGGTAGGCGGCTATCGCGGCACGGGCGCGTTCAGCCGTCAGCGGAATCAGAGCGCTGTCGTATTGCGCCAAACGCTCACGGTTGCTTTGCCACTCCTGCAACCACATGCGGGTGTCGGCAACATGCTCCCGTGTGGCTTCCTCGCGCTGGGCGCGCATCTGCTCGGCGATGGCCAGTTTGGCGGAGAGCTCCCGGTCTTGCCGGTTCTTTTGATCCCACTGCAACGGGACGGAGACGTTGACCGACACCATGTTCGAGTAGGCCGGGCCGCGTTGGCTGACCATCAACTCCACACTCCAGTCAGCGTGTTTGTTGCTCTGTGCAATATCCGCATCGGCGCGTGCCACCTGTTCCTGCTTAGCCATCAAGGCAATTTCAGGATGGTGTGCCAACTGGCTGTCCAGGCTGGTCAGGTCAAGGTGGACGGACTCTAAGTTGGGGGGCGTGTCCAGTGCCTGGGCGGCATCGTCCCCAACCCATCGTGCCAGCCTGATCTTGGCCGTTCCGATCTGCTTCTCTGTCTGGCGGATGCGGTCATCGATCTGCGCCACCATCGACCGGGCCGTGAACACATCCGCTTGGGCTCCACGCCCGCCACGGTAGGCTGCGTCGGCAGCTTCGATCTGCAAGCCCGCCTCCGTTCGCTGGTTGCGTAGCACGTCGAGCATGCGTTCTTGGTAATGGCGCTCCAGCCATGCCTTCGCGGTGTCACGTCGCAAGTTGGCAAGGGCCAGGGTACGGCTGGCTTCTGCTGCTTCTGCTTCACGGTGAAAACGGGCGGAGCGGGCCTTGAGTTTGTCGCCCCGCGTGATTTCCTGCATCACGCCGACTGAGCGCATGGTCATGAAGTCCTGCGTCAGGCTGAAACGGTCTTCGCCATTGATTGGCAGGTTGTTGATGCCAAATTTGAGCGTGGGGTCGGGCAGTTGCCCGGCGGCTAGAGCCATGTCGCGGGAGGCGGTGGCTGCGGCATCTTGGGCGGTAAGCTGGCGTGACCGACTTTCGGCAAGCTGCAAAGCCCGATCGAGGGACAGAACCGGCCCTGCATGCGCAGCATGGCCGATCCAAAGAATGGCATTGATAAAAATTCCGAGTAGGATTTTTTTCACTCTAAATCTCCAGCAAAACACAAAGCGTCGGCAAAATGCGGACGGACTTAGGCTAGGGAGATCCGAGGATGGGCGGTTTTACAGGCTGAGCGAGGGGTGTGCTGACGAATGAAGTCGGCAATCTTGCGGAGTGCGCTTCGGGCGCAATGGGGATATGAAGAATGATCGCGTCGGAAAATACCGCAACGGACAGACCGCATACAAACTCGCATGTCGCGTTGCTTTTGCAACACCCCTCATCTTGTGTTGCGGAGGTGCTTGTTGCATCCTCGTGGCAAGGAGGTGAGTCTTGTCCCACTATGTGCTGCATCGTTACGATCTTGTCGTCCATTTGCAGGCGTGCGTAGACCGCTGCAAAACTTTGCAGCGGCAACAAACACATCAACAAAATTAACAAGAATCGGCGCATATTCGTAGTTTACAACCGAGTATGTTTGCTGTACACAAATCGACAACCTCTTTTAGCTTTTCAACCGTAATGCATTACCAATCACCGAAGCTGAACTGAGACTCATGGCCAACGCTGCAATCAGGGGCGACAGCAGCCAACCGGTGAGCGGGTACAGCACACCTGCGGCAATCGGAATACCCAAGGCGTTATAGAGAAAAGCGAACAGCAGGTTCTGCTTCATATTGCGCACGGTGTCTTGCGACAAGGCACGGGCGACGGCAATGCCGCACAGGTCGCCCTTGACCAGCGTAATCTGGGCGCTGTTCATGGCTACGTCAGTACCAGTTCCCATGGCAATACCGACATCGGCCTTGGCTAGTGCTGGTGCGTCATTAATGCCATCACCCGCCATTGCCACAATACGTCCTTGCTTTTGCAGCTGATCCACGAGTGCTAATTTGTGCGCAGGCTTGACTTCACCATGAACCTCGTCGATTCCAAGTCGTTCACCAACAGAACGGGCAGTGGTCAAACCGTCACCGGTCGCCATGACGATACGCAGACCGGCAGCTTTGAGTGCAGTCAGCGCCTCGGGCGTGCTTGCCTTGATCGGATCAGATACGGCCAACAGACCTGCCAGCTGCCCATCAACGGCCAGATACATCACGCTTGCTCCCTCTGATCGCAAAGACTCTGCCTGTGATACCAGTACCTTGACAGCCACGCCAAGTTGCTCCATCAATGCCGTGTTGCCAAGGGCCAGTTGTCGTCCTCCAACCTGACCTCGCACGCCAATTCCTGAGCCCGACTCAAAGTTCTCCGGCTTGTCCAAAGACAAATTACGTTCGCGAGCTGCGCGCACGATGGCATCGGCCAGCGGGTGTTCGCTGCCCTGGTCAAGGCTGGCAGCGAGGCGCAGCACCTCTGTCTCTTCAAAACCCGGCGCGGCCACTGCGCGATCAAAAGCCGGTTTGCCCTCTGTCAGCGTGCCGGTTTTATCAATGATCAAGGTATCAATTTTCCTCAGATTCTCGATTGCAGCAGCATCACGGAACAGAACGCCATGAGTGGCACCGCGCCCAGTAGCGACCATGATTGACATCGGTGTCGCCAGACCAAGTGCGCATGGGCAGGCAATGATCAGAACCGCCACTGCGTTAATCAAGGCGTAAACCCAACTGGGTTCGGGCCCCAACAGACCCCAAACAAAAAAAGTGAGCAAGGCAACGCTGACAACAGCCATCACGAACCAGCCCGCTACGGTGTCAGCCATTCGTTGCATCGGCGCTTTGGAGCGTTGCGCTTGGGCCACCATTTGAACGATTTGCGACAGCATGGTGGCTGAGCCGACTTTTTCAGACCGCATCACGAGAGCACCGTTGGTATTGAGCGTTGCTCCGATCACCTTGTCGCCAACTCGCTTAGACACTGGTACAGGTTCACCGGTCAGCATGGATTCATCGACTGCACTACTGCCCTCTGTCACCTCCCCATCAACTGGAACCTTTTCGCCGGGGCGAATGCGCAGCAAATCGCCCACATGCACATGCGTCAAAGGAACATCTTCCTCAGAGCCATCAGGGTACAGGCGACGTGCCGTCTTGGGGGCCAGCCCGAGAAGTGATTTGATGGCTGCAGATGTCTGAGAGCGAGCCTTGAGTTCAAGAACTTGCCCCAACAGGGTCAGTGAAATGATGACAGCCGTTGCTTCGAAATACACGGCGACTCGACCCATCGAGATAAAGGAGTCTGGAAATACATGCGGTGCCACAGTGGCAACCACGCTGTATGCAAAGGCGGCACCAGTGCCCAGGCCAATCAGTGTCCACATGTTTGGACTACGGTTCACAACAGATTGCCAGCCTCGTGAGAAAAATGGCCAACCAGCCCATATGACGATTGGCAGGGATAGCGCCAGTTCGATCCAGCTTTGCACGGACATTCCGAACCAGTTCAGCTGGTGGCCAGCCATCGCTAAAAAAGTCACCACGATGGTGAGTGGGAGCGTCCACCAAAAGCGTCGTTGGAAGTCTCGCAACTCGGGGTTTTCGTCTTTCTCCAACTCTGGCAAAAGCGGCTCGAGTGTCATGCCGCACTTGGGGCAATTGCCTGGATGGTCCTGACGGATTTCAGGATGCATAGGACAGGTATAGGCTGTTCCCGCAGGTGAAGTGGGCGACTTGTCAGTGCGTTCTTCCATGTACTGCATGGGGTCGGCATCAAACTTCGCTTTGCACTTAGTCCCGCAAAAGAAAAACGTCCTTCCCATGTGGACGGACCGGCATTCAGACTGGTCGGTTACCGTCATTCCACACACTGGATCCTTCATGTTTGAAGGATTGGAATTACCCGTGCCCAAAGCCAAAGCAGATTCGCCATGACTATTCGGCCTATGACGAATGTGCCCATGGTCATGCGTGTGATGATTGCTTTGATGTACGTTCATAGTATGCCCATAGTCGTAGCCACATCCTCGACCCAATCGATGCCATGCCCTTTTATTACGTCGATTCAGACTTAACTATTTTTGGATGGATCTGTGGGTGGACTGATCCTCGGGAAAAAGCGCGGAGTCTTTTCAGCGTAGCACTTATACGTATCTCCAAAATGCGATTGCATCTCTGCTTCCTCAGCAACTGACAGTCGTCCGTACATGATCAGAAGAATCGGAAACATGACTAAAGTCAGCAAAGTGGGCCACTGCAAAAGGAAGCCGAAAAGAATCATCACAAAGGCCACGTATTGGGGATGCCGAACTTGTGCGTAAGGACCGCTGGTTGCCAAAGAGTTGTGCCGCTGAGCGTGGTACAGAACATTCCAAGCTGTTGAAAGCAAATAAAAGCCATAGCCTAGGAAGATGTAACTGCCGATATGCAGAATCCCAAAATGTGGGTCTCCTTTCTCTCCAAGCAGCGTCGACCACAGATGCCCCGAGTTGTGGGAGAGCAGATCAAGTCCCGGGAAACGAGTTTGGAGCCAACCCGACAACAGGTAAATGGTCAGCGGAAAACCATACATTTCCACAAATAAAGCCACGACAAACGCCGCGAAGGCACTGAAGGTTCTCCAATCTCGCGCCGTATTTGGTTTGAAAAAGCTGAATGCGAACATGATGAATATCGCTGAGTTCAAGATAACCAGCGACCATAAGCCGTAAGCTGATTCACTGTGGTTCATGACGGCTCTCCCGGCTTTCCTGACTCGGAACTACTCTGCGATTCCGAATGGCTGCGTCCCCGGTGATGTCCATGACCACCGTGCATGAATACATGCATCAGCGGACAAGCCAGAAGAAGCAGAAATGGTAAAGCGCCGACGACATGCGCCAAGTGCTCAGTTAATAGAAAGTAGGCCGCTATGCCACCAATGACCAATAATCCAATGGCGTAGCGTGAAGACCAAAAGCTTCGGGGCGTTTCGTGTCCCTCACGTTGGTGGTTCATAGCAGTTCTCCAAGAATTCGACAGGCTATTTTGTTTGTACAGGCATCCGGTCCATCATCATTTGCATCATGGACTCCATCATGTCCATTCGTTTTTCCATCATCTGTTGGCGATCAGTCATCTTGGAGTTTTTGGCCATTCCTGCAGACATACCACCCATCTGATTCATCATGGCCATTCCGTCCTGCATCAATTTCATGTGCTCCACCATCAACGCTTGACGCTCTTCCGGAGTCTTTGCGGCCAAACATTTATCGTGCATGGCCTGCATGATTTTCATATGCTGATCCACTGCCACCATCTTGTCCGCCCCCATGGGACCAGAGGAAGGTTTCTGGACTGCAGTTGCAGCGGGTTTGGTGCCAGCGGAGTGGTGTTCTTTGTGCTCGTCGGCTTGAGCCAGCGCGCCGAGCGACAGAGTGGCGACGAAGAGTCCGATCAAATATTTGTGAGTGCTGTTCATGAGTTTCTCCTTCTGTGAATTGAAAACGACTAATGTTGCCGATGTTTTGCGCGACATTCAGCAACGGTACGCCAATACAGCGTTTTTTACCGCGCAGCTTGAATCTCGGTGACAACCATCTTTCCTCCTTCGTTTACCACCATGAATTGAATCTTGTCGCCTGGCTTCACGTTGGCGAGCAGCCCTTTGTCCTTGGCAGTGAAGACCATGGTCATTCCAGGCATGTCCATGTGTTTGATGGGGCCGTGTTTGATGGTGACTTTGCCGACATCAATATCTACTTTCTTGACCTCGCCTTCGGTCATCGATACAGCAGGCTGCGACATGTCCATCTTGCTGTGATCCATAGTGGTCTGTGCTATGCCGCTTGCAGACAGAGTAATGCCCATGGCTAGGGCGGAAACAGCGGTGATTTTTTGGATGATGTTCATAGTTATCCTCCTGGGTAGGTGTTGAAAACAGTGGTGCTGCCATCGCGCTGGATCAGTAGCACCTGATACGCATCGCGCCGGTTGTCGTAAGCAGGCCCATCCATGCCTGGCGACCCAATCGGCATGCCTGGCACTGACAGTCCCAAGGCTTTAGGTTTTTCTTTGAGCAAGCGCTGGATGTCTGCAGCGGGCACGTGACCCTCAATCACGTAGCCCTGGATCAAGGCCGTGTGACAAGAGCCGAATTTCTGCGGCATACCAAGGCGTGCGCGTGCAGCGCTATTGCCGTGTTCAATGACTGTGGCTGCAAATCCGCTTTTTTCGAGGTGCGCAATCCAGTCTTTGCAGCAGCCGCAGTTGGGATCTTTCCAGACCTGCAAGGTTGCCGGTGCGGCGTAGGCGACCATGGTCGAAGGTGCCAGCGCCAGCACTCCTATACCGGCAAGCCAAATGCGTCGGGTGGTACATGCCATTGAGTGCAGTCGTGACATGGGGCGCTCCTTGTTGATTGCTCAAACTATTTTTTGCTGACCTTGACTTGACCCTTCATACCGGCCTCGTAGTGCCCCGGCATCAGGCAAGCAAAATTCACGGTGCCCGCTTTGGTGAACTGCCAGACGATTTCCCCCTGCTTTCCAGGAGCCAGCGTGACTTTGCTGGGCTCGTCGTGTTCCATATCCGGGAACTTGCGCATCTGTTCCAAGTGTTCCAACAGTTCCTGCTGAGTGCCCAAACTCAGCTCGTGTTTGACCTGGCCCTTGTTTTTGACGATGAAACGAATCGTCTCACCTTGCTTGACCTGAATATCGGCGGGCGTATAGCGCATGTTGTCCGTCATCTCAACGGTGACGGTTCGGCTGGCCTTGCTGGCCACGCCGGGTTTCCCAATCGCGGTCTCGTCGCTGTCGTGGCCGTGGCCACCTGCATGGGTGCCACCGGCAAAAGCAGCACCAGACAAGGCCAACGCGGCGATCAAGGTCAAGGGGCGAAGGGTGCGGGTCATCTGAGTCATTACAAGGTCTCCTGGGTTAAATCAAAGTGGATCAGTGGTTCTCATGGCCACTGCTGGGCTTGCGCACCTTCACTTCCGTTGGGGTGAGCGGTTTCTGGGCGCGTGGCATGGATTGCCCACCTTCAGATTTGAAGCGGGCAGGCTCAGTCAGCGGCCCGGTGTATTCGTGCGCCACCGTGCCTTGCGGGTGCTTGAACCAACCAGGATTGCTGTAGTCGCCAGACTTTTGGTCGCGGCGTACCTTGAGCACGCTGAACATGCCACCCATCTCGACCGAGCCGAACGGCCCCTCGCCGGTCATCATGGGCGCAGTGTTGTCAGGAATTGGCATTTCCATCTCGGTCATGTCGGCCATGCCGCGTTCGCCCATCACCATGTAATCAGGAATCAAGGAATTAATCTTCTTGGCAATGCCACGATGATCGACGCCGATGAGCGTGGGCACGTTGTGGCCCATGGCATTCATGGTGTGGTGGCTCTTGTGGCAGTGGAAGGCCCAGTCGCCTTCCTCGTCGGCGAGAAATTCGATCTGCCGCATTTGGCCGACCGCGACATCGGTGGTGACCTCGTACCAGCGGGTGCTCTTGGGAGTTGGCCCGCCATCTGTGCCTGTGACGAGAAACTCGTGCCCGTGCAGGTGGATCGGGTGGTTGGTCATCGTCAAATTTCCGATGCGGATGCGCACCTTGTCATTGAGCCGCACGTTTAGCGAATCGATGCCGGGGAAGATTCGGCTGTTCCAGCTCCACAGGTTGAAGTCCAGCATCGTCATGATCTTGGGCGTGTAGCTCCCAGGGTCGATGTCGTAGGCGTTGAGCAGGAAACAAAAATCCCGGTTCACTTCATCGATCAACGGGTGCTTGGCTTTGGGGTGCGTGACCCAAAAGCCCATCATGCCCATGGCCATCTGCGTCATTTCATCCGCATGCGGGTGGTACATGAAGGTGCCGGGGCGGCGCGCCACGAATTCATAGACAAACGTCTTGCCCGGCTGAATAGCAGGCTGGGTCAAGCCGGCCACACCATCCATACCACTGGGAAGGCGCTGGCCATGCCAGTGGATGCTGGTGTGCTCAGGGAGCTTGTTGGTGACAAAAATCCGCACGCGGTCGCCCTCGACCACTTCGATGGTGGGGCCAGGGCTTTGCCCGTTGTAGCCCCACAGGTGGGCTTTGAAGCCTGGGGCCATCTCGCGCACCACTGGCTCGGCCACCAAGTGAAACTCTTTCACGCCGTTGTTCATGCGCCAGGGCAAAGTCCAGCCGTTGAGTGTCACCACCGGGTTGTATGCGCGCCCAGTATTGGGCACCAGTGGCGGCATGGTGTCAGGGCTGGTTTGAATGACGGGATCAGGCAAGGCTGCAAGCGCCACGCGGCTCACGGCACTGACTGCAACCGCACCACCGGCGATACTGGCCAATCGAAAAAAATCTCTTCTGGATGTCATTGCTTTACTCTCGTGTTCAATGTCCAGCCGCGCCAGCGCTAGGCGCGCTGGTCATCACGGACAGGGAGGTCATAGTGGGGCGGCCGATCAACGATGCCTGCAAGGCTGCGTCCGCCAGCCAGTACTGCTGCTGCGCAGCGATGGCGGCGGTCACGGTGCCGACTTGATCACGAGCATCGGCCATCAGCTCAAAGACACCAATCAGCATGCCGTTGTAACGAAGCTGGTTTTCTTCGGAGATCACACGGCGCACGGGTAGCACCTCATCCCGATAATGTTTGGCCACATCAAAAGACGTGCGGTAGGCTGAATAGCTCTCGCGCAGGCTGGAGCCCGCTGCGCGCACCGTGGCCTCCAGTTGGTTGGCTGCCGCGAGAGTGCGGGCGTTCCACCCATCGCGCTGCATGCCGCCCCAGTCAAAGATCGGCAAGCGAACCGCCACTTCAAATCCGCGCGGATCAGTTCGTGTTCCGGCGGCGTTGTCGAATACCGTATTGCGTCGCGCGGTCAACTCGATGTCCGTGAAGCTGGTGATGATGCTCAGGCCTTGTAACTTGCCCACGCCAGCCAGTGCGCTTTGCGCCAAACGGATATCCAAGCGACCATTCGTCGCCAATGCGCCTACCGCATTTGGTTCGAGCGGCGCTTTGGGCAAATCAGGCAAGCGGTCGGGCAGTTGGAGCTGTTGTGCCTGCGTCTCATCAAGCCCCAGCAAACGAACCAGCTCCTCCCGGCTCGCTGTGGCCTGGTGTTGGGCGGTCGCCAGGCGGGTAGCGGCATCGGCATAGAAAGATTGCTCACGGGCTCGACTGATACGGTTGAAATTGCCCACCGACTGCATCCGCCGCGCGAGTTCGGCACCGGCCTCGGCGCTTTCAAACACCTGCCGTGCGTAGCCCAGGGTCTGCTGGGCCGCCACAGCACGCACCCAGGCTTGGCGTACCTGTGTCACACGATCCACCACCTCAGCGGACAGACGCAACTGCGCCTGCTCGATGCGACGTTCGGCGATTCCGGCTCGGGCTGGCAGGGTCAAGAGATCCAGCAGGCCAAACGAGAGCGAGCGCGCCAGCTCCAGTTCATCGCCAACCACCATGCGCTCAAAACTGAAGATGGGGTTGGCAATGCGGCCGACCTGTGCGGCGTCGGCAGACTCGGCCCAGCCCTGGGCCAGCAGGGCTTGCAAGGCGTGGCTGTTGGTCAATGCGAGTTGCACAGCTTCTTTCTGCCCAATCGGATTGGCCAGTAATTGGGCGGCGAGCTGCGCGCGTTGCTCACGTTCCTGATTGCTTTGGGCCAAGCTCAATTGCCCGTCAGTGAATACGGTAGTCTCGGTATTGACGCGATTCACGTTCTGCTCAAGGCTGACGCTGGCACAGCCAGACAGAACCCCGATAGCAACCACGGTCACTGCTAGCTTGGTGCGGCGCGATGTGAGCAAGTGCCTCATTTCTTGCCTCCTTCATGGTGTCCAGCGTGCGGATTGGCCGCCGGTGGCGTATCGGATGCTGACTGCCCTGTTGCGGCCTCCTTGGCGTAGGCGCGCCAGCCGCCAATGCGACCAACCCGGTCATTGGCCTCACGCCAGGACTGCACAGCTTGATCGGTGTAGCCCTGATAACTGCTCAATGCAGAGGTGTACTGCAACTTGGTCGGTGGTGGATTGACCTGAATTTTTTCCACTGGTGCGGCCAGTGCGGCACCGGTAGCCAGCACGCAGAGCCACGGCAACAGACTTCTGGACAGGGACGAAGGGCTTGGCATCACCGCAAACTCCTATCAATTTGTTGAAACATGGAAAGAGTTTGGGCCACCACCCCTGTCAGGAAGGTGATTCCAAGATGACATTTCTGTCATCTTGCTGCCATAAAGACAAATTGCTGTCAGACTAACGGGTAGAAATAGATGGAGCAGGCCCGTGAAAATATTGATTGTTGAAGACGAACCGAAAACCGGCGAATACCTGCGCCAAGGGTTGAATGAAGCCGGTTTTGTCGCGGATTTGGCGGCCAATGGCGGTGATGGGCTGCACCTGGCCTTGCATGGCGAATACGACCTGGTGATCCTGGACGTGATGCTGCCGGAACTGGATGGCTGGCAGGTGCTGGCATCACTGCGGCGGCGCGGGCTGGAAATGCCGGTGCTGTTTCTGACCGCCCGCGATCAGGTAGAAGATCGCGTCAAAGGGCTGGAGCTGGGAGCAGATGATTACCTGGTCAAGCCATTTTCCTTCGCCGAGTTGTTGGCCCGCGTGCGCACCATCCTTCGGCGCGGACGAGGAGGTGGACTGGACAGCAATGTCCTGCGTGTGGCCGATCTGGAGCTAGATCTGCTGCGCCGCCGCGTCATGCGGAGCGGAAAACGCATCGACCTGACGGCCAAGGAGTTTGGTCTTCTGGAATTGCTGATGCGCCGTCAGGGTGAAGTCCTGCCGCGCTCATTGATTGCCTCGCAGGTGTGGGATATGAATTTCGATTCGGACACCAATGTCATCGAAGTGGCCATGCGTCGGCTGCGGCTGAAGGTTGACGACGGGCAGTCCGTCAAATTAATCCAGACAGTGCGGGGCATGGGCTACGTACTGGAAGTACCACAGGAGCCTTGAATGTTGCGCCGCCTCTCGCTGACCCGCCGTCTGAGCCTATTCTTCACCCTGGTAGCGGCCAGTGTTGTGCTGAGCCTCGGCGGACTGTTCATGACAGCGGCGGACCGTCATTTCATCGAGTTGGATCGCAGCGTACTGCAAGACAAGCAACACCTCATCGACGACATCCTGGCTAGCGCCAATTCTGCCGACGATGCGCGTTGGCGGCTCTCCGAAGCGCTCAACCATCATCACGGACTATTCGTGCGAATGACCACCCAGGCAGGGACCGTCCTGTTTCAGACCGAGGGGTTTCCGGCAACAGATCGCTGGCTGCTACCCGAGCACGAAACGCTTGCGCATGCCTTAACGGGGGGGCAGCACGGGCAGCGGCAATACCGCACCGAGCAATTCCGTACCCAGGCGCAATACGCGCCTGAGGCCCCACTGGTGATCACCCTGGCCATGGATACGACCCACCATAGGCATTTTCTGGATGATCTGCTGCGCACATTTGCGACGTATGCACTGGTCGCCATTCTGGTCAGCGGCCTGCTTGGATGGGCGGCCATCCACTACGGCCTAGCTCCACTTCGAGCCATCAAGGCACACGCAGCAGCCGTGACGGCGCAACGATTGCAGGCGTGTATGCCAGTTCAGGCCGTTCCCGTTGAATTGGCCGATCTGGCGCACACCTTGAACCAGATGCTGGAGCGACTTCAAGACGACTTTCGGCGCTTGTCAGAGTTCGCTTCGGACTTAGCCCATGAGTTGCGCACCCCGATCAGCAACATGCTGACCCAGACCCAGGTCACTCTGGCAGCGCAGCGCGATAACACGGCCTACCGTGACATCCTGGCTTCCAATGCCGAGGAGTTGCAGCGTCTGGCCCGCATGGTGGCCGACATGCTGCTGCTGGCCAAAACCGAACGTGGCCTGGATCTTCCACACAAAGAACGCTTCATGGCGGCCGATGAAGCCCAAGCCTTGCTCGATTTCTACGAGGCTGTGGCGGACGACAAAGGAATCAGCCTCACGGTGCAAGGCAACGGCAGCATCGAGGGTGATCGCCTGATGTTTCGCCGTGCGTTGAGCAACCTTCTATCCAATGCGCTGCGCCATACCCCGGCAGGTGGCAATGTCCGGATCATTGTGGTCGCCCTGCCAAACGGCACCGAAGTTTCGGTAGAGAACACTGGTGAAGACCTTGATCCCCAGGTGCTGCCGCGACTGTTTGATCGCTTCTACCGCGCCGACCCGGCGCGCACGCATCCCACCTCCGATGGCGCTGGGTTGGGCTTGGCCATCACCAAGGCGATTGTCGAGGCTCATGGTGGCCACGCCAGTGTGAAATCTGCGCAAGGCATCACGTGCTTTTCCCTGGTTTTTCCACACTCGGGCGAATGATGTTTTTCACACACTTTTTGGATTAAACGTTGAGAAGCAGCCAAGCAGCCTCGGTCGCTCTGCGAGCAAGCAGCCCTGGCAAGACTCGGCCTCCTCCGTAAACCCAGCGCCGCAACTCCGTCGCGGCGGCAGCCCAGTCCCGCTGGTTGATGCGCCGTCGCAGCGTCGAGGTCTGCAGCCGCCCAGCGCCAAGGTTGAACGTGAAATCCACGATGGCCGCGAGCCGGCCCTCCTGCTCTGTCGCCAGCACCGGGCAGTAACGCAGCGTGGCGGCGAGTGCCGATTTGAGGTCGCACGCCAGATAGACCTCAGCTTCGGCCTCGACGATCGGCAAGTGCTTCGGATCGCAAAGATGACCGTAACCAATCGTCCAGAAGCCTGCGGGACAAACGTACGGGATGGCGGTGATTTCCGTGCCGCGCTTTACCTTGCGTTCGAACCCTTCGAATCGCTTGGCAAGGTCGATGGCAGCCTCCGGAACCTCGATCACGGCCGCACCCGGTCGAACACGCGCCCAAGGAACCAGAAGTTCAGCACGCCGGCCCACAGCGCCTGATCGGCCTCCGTCCATGCATGCAGGATCGCCGTACCCCAACCAGTGCCAGCAGTGACGGCAGCCGCAAACGCCGCCGTCTTGGCTGCGCAGTAGAGCGCCATGAACCAGTAGGTGATCACCGGGCGCACGCTGATCGACAAAGCATCGGCCCAGCGCACACCAGAACGCTGCCCCTGCGCGGCCACCGCTTCTCGCAAGGCATCAATGGCCCCGGTGTTCCAGGCTGCATCGGCGGAGGCACCGATCTCGGCCATCCGCTGCGCACCGCGCAGTTTCTCGAACTCCAGCGCCTTGTCCTGCATCGCCAGTTCGTGGCCGCGCTCGCCCTTACGGTCGAGCCACTTCAGGACTTCGGGGGCAAGACGAAAGGCTCCACCGAGGAGGCCGCCGAGTAGGGTTTCGATCATTGCCCGCCTCCGAACAGCTTGAGTTTCAGGAACGCGCCAGCCAGCAACGCCATCACCAGGCCAGTGACCAGCATCTTCACGATGGTCAGGCCGGCGGTCTTCTTGGCCTCGTTGAAGGCGTCGAGCAATCCACGCAGTTCGCGGATATCGTGCGCAGCCTCCGGCCCGTCGAGACCGACATCTGCGAGGGCGTGCCGGGCACCGCGCTCGGCGGCACGCTCCAGAATCGCCTCGAATTCTTCCTGCGGGATGCTCACCATCTTCCGGCGCTCCATTTGGGTGGAATCCATGTTTTCGTCCTCCAGAAATGCAAAACCCGCCTCGTGGGCGGGTTCGCGGGTATCAAAATAGATGCGGTGCTACGGATTCTTGACGCGACCATTGGCCTGCCGGCGCAGCGCCTTCCCTCCGGTCGTGACCGCACCTCCAAGCAGCCGGCGCATGGCCAGCGCACGCTGCTTCGGATGCACATCACCGCGTTCGATGGTGTCCTGAGCCTCGGCCAGTGCGAGCAGCTTGTCCTTGTCGGGGCCATCGGTCATGACGTCGATCACGGGCCGCACCCGTTCCAGAAATGTCGTCGGCTGATTCATTTGCGATTCCTCCTTTGTCGTCAGACGGGAAATACCTGCCGCGCCACCGGTGCCTTGGTGGCGATGCCGTTCTTGATCTGCACCCGGTCTCCGACGGCCACGGCATCGAGCGTCCTGGCGGTGACTGCACCACGCTCGGTGGCCACGCGCACCACGGCCCCTTCGATGCCGACCACCGCGCCAACCACCGTCTGCTCCGGCGCGAGTAGCCGAGAGAGTTCCTTCAGCGCAAAGGTCATCGCGGCTGCTCCAGGGTGAGTTGGGTTTCGATGGCCGCTTCCGACACCGTGATCTGGATTCCCGTCACCTTGGCGCGGTAAGGACTCGCCGTGGATGGGTCGGTCGCCTCGACGATCTGCCCGAGGCGAAACCCGGGCCGGAAGACCACCGCCATCTCGACCCGGTTGAAGGCGTGGGCATTGGCATCCATCTCAGCCACGCCCCGGTGAATCAACGCGTCGTCGGCGAGCAAGGGTTCCAGGATGGGCGAGCCTTCACGCGAGCCGTCGCCTCGGTAGACCTCAATGATCACGATGCCGTCCCCTTGATGAGGGCCAGGATCGAGAAATCCGTCTCGCCGTTGAGCGTGCTCGGCGACGACAGCGCATAGACCAGTGCCAATGCATCGTAAGTGACCTTGGCCACCGCCACGCCCTTACTCGATGCCTTCAATGTGACCTTGTCGGACTGCAGGGTGAGGCCACCGAGGCTGCGTCCATACCAAACCGACTGTGAGATGGCCGAGCGCGCCGGCTTGGAGAGCTGCGCCGTATCGGAATCCTCAAACATCAGCTCCTCGGTCACCGTCACTACGGCGCTACCTTGTGCCGAGAGCGAGCCGGCCGAACAGATGGTGTCGGTGATGCTGACGTTGTCGGACTTGTAGACGAGGATGTAGGCGGTCTCACCCGGGCTGAATGAACTGCGGCCGCCGTTCAGCCCATCGGGTCGGGTGTCGACCTCGGCCGACAAATGGCCGTCCGAACCCGAGCCGTCCGGGTTGCCGAATTGAACGCGAATGGTGGCATTGGCCATGATGTGTCCTCAAGCATCGACCAGCACGAATTGCACTTCCTCATCGACGGGAAGTGCGACGCGCCAGTCGAACGACGTGGTGGTGTAGGTGATTCGGAGCAGGCTATAACCCGCCGTGGCCGCCGTGAGGTTCTGGCCTGCGGCGGTCACGTCGCCCAGCCCGGTGTGCTGCCATGCCAGATCGACGATGACTGTCACCGGGTAGCGGGTGCTCGCCCGCCCCTCGATGAACTCGACCGTCTCGATCTCGGTGCGCATCGTCTCGCCCAGCGTGGCGATCACCGTGGCCGAATGCCCGGTATGGGCCAGCACCACAGCACGGACGGTGTCGAGATAGGCGCGCACCGTGCCCCGGTAGGCATCATCAGCGTCGGCCACGTACTCGATACGGTCGGCGGAAGCGCTTACGCCGCCTTCGTCGTTGGCCAGCGTCACCCGGTTGTAACCGCGCATCGGCGCAATCTGCGCCTGCGCCGACATCACGTCGGCATCGAACAGGCTGTGGTCAACAAAGGTAGTCCCGTACTGTGGGATACTCATCGGGTGCCGGCGACGGCAGACCACAGATCCGTCCGGGTTGCTCTCGACGATGCCGCCGATGGCCGCCACGATGTTGCGGGCGGCTGCCAGCGGCGTCGCCCCTTCCAGCATCAGCCGGCCTGCCGGGATGATCCAGTCGGGCAGTTGCCAGTCCACCGGGCCGATCAGGAACTCCACGGCCGCACGCGCGGTGACCGCACCGGCATCGTAGTAGCGGATCGCGCCGGCGAAGGGAGCATCCAGTAGCGCCACAGGCGAGACCGCTGTCAGCTCCATCCGCTGTTCGGCGACCGAGGTGCGCGACAGCGTCTTGCCGTCGACGACCAGTACGAAGCTTTCCAGCCCCAGGGCAAGGGTGATCGTATCGCCGATGCCGATGGCGGCGAAGTCGGTGATGGCCGTGATCTCGACCCGAGCGATCCAGACCGGACTTTCCTCGTCGCAGGAGAGCGTCGCCTCGACGATGCGGATTCGCTGGCCACGCCAGACGAGTTCCGGGCTATTCACCACCGCCTGCAGCCGGGCATCATCGAGGATCGACCAGGACGCCGTCAGTCGCTTGGCGACCGGGTCGACATCGGTCACGTCATACCCAAGTACCTGCCTGGCCGTGACCGTCTGGGTCAGCCAGTACGCAGCCTGCATCGATTTCCGGCAAGCGCCGAGATCGGTGTACGGAATGACGTGGCGGCCCTTGGTCTGATGCACGTCGCCCCAGGCAGCCGAAATGTTCCGGCGGTGCTGGCGCATGTCCCCGTAGGGATACCGACTTCCGCCCTCCAGCCGCAGTCCGTAGGGTGACTGGAGATTCTGCGCAAAGCGGATCGACCAGCTTTCCGCGTGCTGCCACGCGCGCTCCCGAGCCAGTTCCCACGGCGTGGCATTGGCTACAAATACTTCCGTCTTGCCCCAGGCCGCCTCGAACCGCCGCTTGAGAACTGTCGGGCCGGAGTCGGCGTAGAGACCCGCCCCCAGCGTGAGGGCGAGCGAGATGCCGAGGGTCATAGCGGGCCGGCATCCGGGTCATCAAACTGGGCCGGGGCTGGCACGGCGTAGGGCTGATCCCACTCGTCGCCGATCATCGCGATCCACCCCGGCACGACGACCTCCTCCTGCGCGTAGCCATCGGTGAGAATCAGAATCTCATTGAACTCGCCGAGAATGCAGGCACTGATGCCGCCGTCCCGGTTGGGGAACTGCGGCACAGCCATCTTGGGAATCGGCGACCCGGCATGGCGCTTGGCGTTGAAGCTCCAGCCCTCGCCGAAGGGCGACCACGTGCCCGTCCAAGGGTACATATCGATCACCCCCGTTTCGTCCTTCGCGTAGGCCGGCTCCCAATCGCCCCAGGCATCCCAGATGCCATAGCGAGCACACAGCCCCTGGTGGGTATCGGACGGATAGCGCCGTGAGGTCGCGCCGGTAGCAGCGAAGCGCATCGACACGCCGGTTGCGCTGTTGGTGTCTACCTGGCTGGCATGCAGCCACCACCACCCGGCCGCGCCGTCGGCGGCGAACCAGACTGTGATCTCCGGCGAGGGATCGCCCACCCACCCGGAGTGCACGATGGTGTAACTGTGCGCGTAGGCATTGGCATCGAGGTAGTCGTTGCCGTAGACCGGGTACGCGAAGATCGCCCCGTAGGGATCTTGATCCTGGAAGCTGAATGCCCAGTGCGGAATGTCGTCGTCGGCGGTGCCTGCCGGCGAGCCCATCCGGATGAAATCGATGCCGTCGATGGTGTCGAGCAGCACGTTGAAGCCGGCGTTCGCCACAAAGGTCTTGAGGTGCCCGAACAGTGCCTGCACGGCGGCCTTGTCGAAGGTGCCAGCCGGGAACGTCTTCTTGAAACCAACCCGAGCCATCACGCACTCTCCCCGTGAATGGCCAGCGACGTGTAGTCGTTCGCCAGACTGAACGTCCCCGCCGGCACCTGGCGGCGATACCAGATCGGAATCGCAGCAGGCTGCGTCGCAAAGGTAATGGTGTCGTTGGCCTGGAAGCTGCCGCCCCAAGTAATGGCCTTGATCGTGAAGTACGGCGTGCCGGTCGCCGGGTTCAGCGGCGTGTAGTCGGCGCTTACCGATCCCGGACTCGCCAGGGTGCCGACCGTGTTGCCGGAAACTGCGAAGGTGGTGGCATCGGCGAAGGTCAGCGTCCAGTTTTCCTCGACAGCTCCCTTGTTGTGGGCGACGAGGTTGCCGACGGTGGCGGAATCGAAGCTGCCGCCACCGCTGGTGATCGTCACTCCGGTGACACCAGCCACCGCGCTGGGCAGTTCGAGCACACTGGACACCAGCGTGTTCGACGTGGCGTAGCTGTTCGCGAGCGCGGGCGAAATGTCGACCGTGGCGAAATCCGCTCCGTAGGCAATGCCGGTCACGCTCACCCATTCCTCGTTGCCAGCCCCTCCGGTGCTGGGCCGATCCGAGACGCGCACCACGTCGCCGACCCGGAGCGGCTGCAGGGTGGCGTATTCGACGTTGTGCTCGCAGGCCACCTGAATCTGGATGGCCCCGCCATTGATCGGCGCGTAGAGCGTGCCGACGCCGTAGGGGCGGCCGCCGATCTGATCCTCGGTGTCGGTCTGGGTGCCCGGCTGGAACACCACGAAATCACCGGCAGGCGTCAGGCTGTCGAGGAACAGGCGCACGTTGAGCAGCGCCGTGTCCTGCGCACTGTTGACGTGAATGAAGGCCTTGCGCCACTTCACCGCGCCGGCCAGTCGCTCAGACTGCGAGACGTCGGGGAAGAGATTGTTCTTCACCCCGGAGACCAGCAGCGCGCCGGCCATTCGACCGCCGTTCTGGGTGGGCGTCACATCGGACATCAGGGCGGCGGGCCGCCAGACGATTTCATTGTCGAGAATGGGCATGGTTTCCTCTCAAACGGTCATGAGCTTCAGGGTGGCGAGGTAGAAATCGCCGGGTTGCGGATTGGCTACTGGCACGAGGGGCCGGGCATCGAAGGCGGGCGCATCCTGGTGGCGAAACATCACCGGCCGCGCCTCACCGCGCAGGGTCAGGCTGTAGACGCCGCCTGGGCTTGCCGCCCGCAGGGCCAGTGCCTCGATCTGGGCGCGCGTGAACCAGCCGGCGTCGGATTCCGATTCCAGGGTGATGGGCAGACCAGCCTGCAATTGGCCGTAGAACACCACCACCGACCCGTCGAGGGTGCGGCGCACGGTCTGCGCGACGCGGCTTGCAGTCCATTCGTCGGACCAAAGGAGGCCCGCCGGCAGTTGAATGCCGTCCAAGATGATCACGTGGGTCTCCTACTGAAACTCGGGGCGGACGTGGTAGAGAAAGCGTGTGCTCACCGAGCCGAGATCGGCGAGACTGCCCACCTCGACCATGTCGCCGTTGGGCCCGAGCAGGTAGTCGCCGACTTCGAAGCCGCCGTTGTCGAGGAAGCTGCCGAAGCGCACCGAAGGATGAATGACGATGTTCCGGTAGTTCGACCAACTGGCGGCATTGTTGGCGATCACCGTCTGGAAGGCGGATCGCATCGCCGCGTCATCGATCAGCGCCCCGCCCCGCGTGTAGAAGCGGTCGATCCACAAGACGTTCGAGAACGACTCGGGATAGGTCGGCGGGCTGTAGGTGACCGGCACGAACCAGCGAATGTCGTCGCCATCCATCACCACGTACTCGACGACACCGAGCATTGCCGCCACCTGCTGCATCATCGCGCGGGTGAGCGAGATCGACACCGCTTCCACCGGCACCCAGACGTACTGCGAGCCGTTCCAGGTGCGCTGTTCGCCGTTGATCATGATCGGCGCACTCAGGCTTCCCCATCCCGAGTAGCCGGGCCAGGGACGTTTGTGCCACGGGCTGATCCAGTCATACATCGTCGTCTGGTAGCCGGTCACGAAGTAGGTCGCAGGGTTGATCAGCGGCTGGTAGCTGGGCTTGGTGATCGAGCGGTTGATGCTCGTGATCGCCACCGCGTTCAGGTTGTATTGCTGAAGGACGTACTCGTAGTCGTAGCGCCCGTCAGGCGCGTATTTCTTGATCGCGCCCCACTCGGGTTCGTACTGCGGCCCCCAGCTGGAAAGGTCCCAATACCAGCGCTGCGTAGCCTTCAGGGCTGGCAGGTTCGCCGGGGTCGTCTCCGGATTGTTCGGTGCCGTCAGGAACAGGCTGAACGAGATCGAGCACTGGCCGTTGTACATCGAGATGTAGCTGCTGCCCCAGTTGCCTTGCCAACCGTAGTTCGGCGATTGGGGATGCAGCGGGTAGGCATTCCAGTTGGCCATCCCTGAAATCGAGACGCCGCCGGCCAGGTATTTCGTCTCGCCCGGCTCCAGATGCACCCACGCCTGCCAGCCCGAGGCTTGCACCACCAATCCGACGGCGAAATCGAAGGTGTTGCCCACCTTGATCACGAAGCGGAAGGTGGTGATGTTCTTCATGTCGAACACGGCATCGAACAGGATGCCGGTTCCGTTTGCCGGCCACGGATAGAGCACCGGACTGCGCGTGTAGGTCACCTCGAACGGCGGGATGATGCCGTCCGTCATCCCGGGCGTGTACGTGATCAACGAGGGCATTTGCGAGAGCCAGATCGACTTCCACGACATCCGCGTATCGCCGGAGAGACCCAGCGCGCTGCTGCTCACCGAACGGCTGTAGGTCTGGTAGCCGTAGGCCAGCAGGATGTAGCGCATCCGGTAGGTGCCGGTGGTCGGCAGACCAATGCTGGCGGGGTCGATGGTGTTGAGCCAGTAGAACCAGTCCACGTTGTAATGCCGGATGATGCCGTTGGCGTCCATCGACATCTGTTCCCATCCGCTCGGCCACCAGCTGTAGGTGGTCATCTGGCCGGGCGAGTAGCTTGACCCGTGCACGCTCTGGTACCAGATCTGCCCGGATTCCAGATGGGCGACCTCGATCACGGCGGCGATGCCGAAATAGCCGCCCCCGGTGCTGACCTGATAGGACAGCGGTTGCGCGGGATCGACCCGATCCGCGACGGTGCCGGGAATCGGCCTATTTTCGAAGCGCACCCACAGGTCGGCGAGCCGGTCGATGATGAGGTGCAGGCTGCCGAGAAACTGCGAGCCGCTGCTGCCGGAGAACTTCAGTGTCCGACCGTAGAGCTCGAAATACGGGTCGGGCGTCACGGCCTGCTGGTCACGCCACTCCCAGCGGAAATTCCCGCCGCCCGGCCCATGCAACACGTAGCTGAAGTCGACCGGTTTGGAGAAGAGCTCGCGCCGCAGCATCGGGCAGGGAGTCGGCGGCGGCGGGTTCGTCCCGGCCGCGAACGGTACGGACAGCCGCGCCTCGATTCCGCTGGGCTCAGTGCTACTGCCGCGCCTCACCCCGCCCCGGTTAAGGCGACTCGATACGGTGAGGCGCAGACCCTGCTCGGGTTCCGACTGCGAGGCGTAATGGCGGCTCTCGCACTGGCTGTAAGCCTGACTCGTGGCGTTGTTGAGCTCGCTGATCACCTGGTCGTAGTAACGGCGTGCCAGCGGACTGTGATCGGGTTGCGGCTGAATCCACCAGTAGTTGTTGCCGAACAGCCAGTAGAAATCGACGTTCTGCCAGTCGTAGATCCACCAGTCGCAGTCACGCTGCTGGCGCACTTCGTCCTGCGCGCTCTGCCAGGTACAGGCGAAGAATTCGATGGGCACCGCCTGCTTGAGGTTGGCCTTGACCGGCCCACCAAGTGGCGGCGTGACATCCGGCAGAGGAGTTGGCGACGGTTCCTTCATCACGCCCCCCGCGACAGTTCGCGCAACGCCTGCGCCAGTTGCATCGCCGTCTCGCGTGATGACTGCAGCGTGTGCGGCTTGCCACCTACGTGGAAGCGCAGGTCGACCACGTCGCGGGCCGGCGAGCTGTTGTCACCGGCCATCATCGCCACCTGGCTCACCGCGTTGCCAACCACGCCGCCCACGGCCAGGCGCGGCAAGGTCGGCAGGAACCCTGCGTTGAGCGAAGCGAAGAAGGCCTCGCCGAACTTGCGCACGCTGGCCGCACGGATCACGAACTCGCCGTGGGAGAGCAGCGCCGGCACCGAATCCGAGGTTTCGGTACCCGGTCCGAAGATGCGTCCCGACATCCGCCGAAATCCCTCGGCCACGGCCTGCCCACCTTCGGCCAGCTTCTGGATCAGCCCACCCTGGGCATTGGTGTAGACCTTGGTGACGTAGATCGTGTGGGTGCTCGAGGTCGGCCGCAGCAGTTCCGACACGGCAGCCCGGTACTGATTCAGGTCGGGCTGGACGGTGTGGGTGGCCGAGGTCGGGACCGACAAGACCGTCTTGGCATCCTGTGCAAACGACGCCAGCTGCTGCCGGGGCTGATCGAAGGAGACCAGCGCCGGGATTTCCACGTTGGCGCTGGCCAGTGTCCCCTTGAGCCGGTCGATGTCGGCCATGACCTGCGTGGTATCGGCTTCGACCTTGGCGAGCAGTTGCAGGTTGTCCGTGTCGGACTTGAGTTTCTCCAGGGATGCTTGCGCCTCCTTGGTGTCGGCCTGAATCTTGACTACCAGCTGCTGCGCCTCGGTCAGCGCCTTGAGTTTTTCGATGCCGGACTTGGCGGCCTCGATGTCGACATCGAGCTTGAGTTTGTCCTGCGCGAGCAGTTGGCTCCGCAGCTTGTCCAGTTCGTCGGAAACCGATGCGAGTGCCCGCTTGGCTTCGTCGGCACCCTGGCCAGCTGCGCTGGCAGCCTGCTTGTGCGCGTCGCCCAAGCCCTTCAGGGCCGCATCGGCAATGCCGGCGGCTTCCTTGATCTCGCCGATGGCAGTGGCTGCCGCCTGACCCTCCGACACCACGGTCTGGGTCACCGTCTTGCCGTTCTGCTCGACCTGGCGGGTCACCGCCGAGGCCGTGCGCTCGGCCAGTGCAATCGCTTCCTCGGCAAGTTTGCGAGCCTGCTCATAGTTTCCAGCAGCGAGTGCTGCGCGTGCTTGCGCCTGCTTCTCGTCGATTTGGCGCAGCCGATCCTGATAGGCGGCGTACTCGTCCATCCCTTTGCGGGACAGCTCGCGAATGCGATCCTCGACCGAGAGGCGCAGGTTGAGCCGGGCTTCGTCAGCCGCCTTGGCCGCTTGCAGATGGCGCTGCTCCTCGGCGATCAGCCGGTCGACGGTGGCGCGGTAGGCCGACTCCAGTTGGGAGTAGATGGCGATGCGCGCCTCGACCGCTTGCCGCTCGATGGCCTGCACGTCCTGGCCGGCAGCCCGGGCCAGCGCCACCGCCTGACCATAGGTCGCCTTCCAGGCCGACTCCATCTGCCGCGCACCGGCCTCGACGGCGGCGAGCTTTTCCCGTTCGGCGGCGAGCAATGCCTGGGCCGACTCGCGGATGGCAGCCGCCTCAGAGCGCGCGGCATTCTGCGCCGCTACTTCCTGCCGCTTGTAGTTCGACTCGATCTCAGCGACACGAGCATCCCAGATCGCCTTGATGTCGGCGGCCACTTGCTTGTAGCTGGCCGAGAGTTGCTTGACCGTCTCGGCGGCCTTCTTGGTTTCGGCATCGAGTGACTGCCGGATGGCCTCGCCGGCTTGGGTGGCCGCGCCCTGGATGGCGCGCAGCGCATCCGCCGTGCCGGGCAATGCGGCCTTGAGCCGCTCGGCGGCCTGCGCGGCCAGCATCATCTGGGTTTTGACGGAGAGCGTGCCGGTGTTGGCCAGTTCCTCCATCGCGGCGGTCAGCTGTTCCAGCTGCTGGCGCTGCCGGTTCATCTCGTCGATGGCGCGGTTGGTCTCGCGGATGTCCTGCACCATATTGACGATGCCGCGTCCCATCTCCCAGACGGCGACGGCGGTGAGCACCGGCAGGAAACGCATGAAGGCCGCCTTCAGTACCGCCAATGCACTACCCAGCGCAGCCACCGCCGCGACGCCCTTGACGGCCAGCACAGCGACGATGATCTCGCCGAGTACCCGCAGCACGGCCATGATCTCCTCGCCGTGGGAGGCCAGCGCCACCAGAGCGTCTGCCAGTTTCTGCAAGGCCGGCAGCGCTGCTTCTGCAACCTTCATGGCGATGCCGGATAGGGCCTGCTTCACCGTGTCGAGCGTGTCGTTGAATTTCTCGGCGGCCTTCGCGGTGTCGCCGCTGATCTCGAGGCCAAGTTCCTTGAACTTCTGCTTCAACTGCTCGATGCCAGCCCGCCCCTGGTTGAGGAACGGGATCAGCACGACGCCGCTCTTGCCGAAGAGCTTGACCGCCAGCGCCGATTTCTCGGCCCCATCGGGCATCGCGGCGAAGGCGTCGGCGAGGTCGAGTAGCACCTCCTCGGTCGGGCGCAGCTGGCCGGCGGCATCCTTGACTGAGACGCCAAGCCGGCTGAATGCCTCGACCTGTTCCTTCGATCCGCCCGCCGCCTCGACCATCGCGGTCGCCAGCTTCTGCATTCCCTTGGCCAGTCCCTCCAACGAGATGCCGGACTGCTCGGCGATGGGTTTCAGCAGCGACAGCGATTCGACCGAGATGCCGGTTTTCTGCGAGAGTTTGGAGAGGTTGTCGGCGGTGTCGAGCGCCGCCTTGCCAGCGGCAACCAGCGCCCCCAGCGACAAGGCCGCACCCAAGCCTGCCAGCACGCCGTTGACCTTGCTCGCGGCGACCGACAAACCTTCCAGGTTGCCCTTGACCGAGGCGAGCGCTGCCTTGGTCTGGTCGATGGCGGTGATGAGGATTTGGGCGCGGTCAGAGGCCACGGGTTACAGACCTTTTGCGTTCAGTTGTTGCAGGATGGCGGTGGAGAGCTTGGGCAGTTGCGAGCGCACGAGGCCCGGCAGATCGAAGCGGCCTCGCAGGGTCACGCTCGGTACCAGCACGGCGATGGGGATTTCCTGACCACGCTTGATCGATTTCGCACCGGAGCGACCCCGTTCCGCACGCTTGAAGCGACGCAGTTCGCTGGTGTTGTCCTTGATGTTCTCGGCCATCAGGATTACCTTGCCGTTCTTCTCGATGAAGAAGGCATTGCCGGCACGCATCAGGCCGTCGATCACGCGGCGGAACGCCTTGCGCCCGATGCGCTGGTGCTCGGGCAGGAGCGGAATCAGCAGGCGACCGCCGATGGTGCCGCCCCGAACGTGGATGCCCAGCCAGGAGATGCGCGAGCCGATGAGGAGCGCCGGGAATTTCTCGGGGCTGCCGGCGTAGAGCTTGTGCCGCATCGACTTCAAGAATCCTGCCTTCCTCACCTTGAAGACTGACTGCATCCGAGCCTGGGCCGCCTGAGCGATCTCCTTGCCGGCGGTTTTCATGCCGGCTTCCACGGCCTTGCGAATCGCCCGCCGCTTCTCCGGCACCCAACTGTCGAGCCGCTTCGGATCGAGCAGCCCCGAGGTGATGAGCGACAGTTTCATGGCTTCAGTTCTCGCACGAGGGATTTGATTTCGTTGCTGCCACCGCGCACGGCCGTCACCAGCAAGGCGAACTGCCCCGCGAGGTCTTCCCGCTCGGCGCGTTCGGCGGCAACCAGGAACGCCCGCAGCTGCGCGAGCGTGTAGGTCAGGACATCGGGATAGCGGTGTCCGGCCCGGAGGAGCCGGGCGATGGCGTCGCTCCAGGGATCAGCGTGCCGAGTGTTTGGCTCACCCGCGTGATTTCCGGTACCACGCGGCGGATAAAAAAATCCGCGTTTGCCCCGAACACCGCCTCGGCAAGCCGAATCGCGTCGTCCAGAGCAAGGCTAGACACCCATTCCGGCGGGCGGCGGCAGGCGATGGCCAATGCGAGGATCACCGCCTCGCCATCCTCTGACAGCAGGCGCAGCCAGTCGGGATCGGCGGTGAGCTTCCCGGCGAAAGGACGGATGGTGCGGGCGAAGATCGGCAGTTCGCCCACCTTGAGGGGCGTGATGTCGAGCGTCTCGCCCCCAATGGTCACGGTTTCAGGAATAGGCGGCAGCGCGGCAAAGGTATCGTCAGTCATGGCGATCACCCGAGCTGGACGATGCGACCGAACTGGCCGAGCACTGCGTCGTAGGGTTTGGTGGAGTCGGCCAGCAGCGAGCCCTCCATTTCGAACTTGTTGAGGTCGTTCGAGATGATGTCGAACTTCTTCAACGGGTCGAACGCCACGCGGTAGAGCTCGATCAGCACCTTGGCGTTACTGGCGGCGGTGTTCACCCCTTCGAGACGCAGGAAGCGTTCGGGGAGAGGCTGCGTGAAGATGCCGATCTCCGTCACTGCGCCGAAGGTGTAGCTCGCCTTGAACGGGGCGGTGAGGCCAGTGATGTCCAGAAACTGGACGGCACCGAAATCCTCGTCGGCCGTGTAGTGCGTGCCTGCGGTGAGCGTTGCCGGCGTGCCGGCCGAATCGACCAAGCTCAGGGCAGATACCTTGGGATGAGCCAGGAAGTATCGGTCGCCGACGATTGGAGTGGCGCCGCCGACGGGTTCGCCGGTGACGCTGCCGCCGGCATCCGTGACATGGTTGCCATAAAGGGCCAGCGAAAGATTCTCCTTGGTGAACTCCTCGATCGTGAGTGCGACGGTGGCGGATTTCTGCTTGACCAGGCGCAGGTCGACAGCGCGTTGTCCGGTCTGGCTCTCGTAGTGCTCGATGACATCTGTCTTGAGCGCGAGCGACAGGTCGGCGACGTTGCCGGGCGAGCGGACATTGATCGGGTCGCCATTGGCGTTGCGTTCGCCGAGATAGACCCGGCCTTGGAACGATGCGTAGTAGGACATGATGGGTTACTCCTTGGGGGGCTTGGCGATCTTCACTGAGGCATCGAGTGCATCCGGTGCAGGATCGGGGCGCTGGGTGGCGGGTTCGCCGACTCGGTGGTCGATCAACCAGCGGGCGGTATGCTCGTCCACGTCGAGGACGTGGCCGGCGGGGTAGGCCACCCCGGCGTGGGTATGGGTGATGAAAAGTTTCAGCTTGGGCATGTCAGCCTCCTTGAGTGATGTCGGAAACGAGGGTGCGGTAGGTGATGCGGTAAATGGCCGGGATAGCGATGGCGTCGATGTCGGCGTCCTCGGCCTGGTAATCGGCATCCATCTCGGCGACCCCGAGTGCCAGACTGCCGAGGGTGCTGTCCGCGAACAGGGCGACGTGAGCACGGCAGATCAGGTCGTCGGCCACGGAATGGCCGTCGGTCGGATCGCGGGCGAGACCTACGAGCCGCACGACGAGCTCGCGTTCCATACGGTCATTGCCGCGCTTCACCGGTGCATCGGACTCGACGATCACGACGAGGGCCGGCGTCTGCTCGCGCGGGATGGCCGTGGTGGGTTGACGCATCACCACGATAGGCGCCAACGCCGTCCCACACCGTGCCACCACCTCGCGCACAATCCGTTCACGCACCGAGTTCATGGCAACCTCGCGAGCTTTGCCCGACACTCGTTGCCGTCCCGCAGCGCAATGACTTCGCGCACGCGGTAGGGGTGGCCTGCGATCTCGACCGTATCCCCGACGGTGAGCAGCAGACGCTCGGTCGGGTACTCGATCTCGTAATCGCGTGAGAGCGCGAGGCCGTCGAGCACCGTCTCGTCGGGTGCGCGGAAACCGCACTCGACGATCAGGGTGCCGACCTTGACGGCGGTGAGCAGACCAGCGCGGGCGGCCGCGTCGTACAGATCAGCCACGGCTACCATCAGGCACTCGTCAGCTTCACCAGAACCCCGGGCCGGTGACACATCGGCAGCGGGTTGGACTGGGTGTGCAGATCCGTGCCACGTTCGAACTTGCGCGGCTCCTGCTTCGCGTAGAGCGGCTGGCCGAGGGTATTCACCGTCTCGTTGAAGTCCGCTGGCGCGAAGTAGGTGGCGAAGGTGTCGATCGTACCCAGGGGGAAGGCATGCGCTTCACCCGGGGCGATGAACTTGCGCACCGTGCCGTTGATGTCGCTGGCCTGGCCGCGATACTCCTCGAAGGTGATGCCGGCGAAGGTGAAACCGGAGCGCACGTCGTTGATCAGGATCGCGCCCTGCTGCCAGTTGGCGTAGGCCGTCTTGACTTCCTTGTGGGTGGTGAGCGCCCGGAAGAAATCGGGCGAGCAGAGCACATGCACGCCGGTCATGAACTCGCCCATGAGACCGTCCTCGATGGCGGCGAGCACGTCGTAGCAGTGCCCCTTGATTTCGCTGTTGGCGTTGGCGAGGTCGAAGTTCACCGCCTGGGGGGTGAGGCCGAACTCGGTGTAGAGGTCGTAGATGGTGCTGCCGTCGGCATCCAGGATCTGGCCCTTGAGTGCGCCCATGCGCAGGTGCTCCAGGGTGATGGCGTGCTTGTTGCGCATGGTCTCCAGGTGCCGGGCCATGACGCCAGCGATCGCCTCCATCTCGGTCTCCGAGCCGAAAGCGCGGATGCCCTGTACCTCCTCGGGTAGCACCACGTCGTCATGCGGGATGTGGGGGATGACGAAGGAGCGCAGCTTGCGGTTGCCGCGCTCGCCCACCGTGCCCGGCGAACCGGGCGGCTTGGTGGGCAGGAGGTTGAGGCGGCCTGCGTACTCCTCGACGATGATCTGCCGGGTGCGCACCGGCTTGGCCGGGATGAGCCCCAACTGCTCGATACGACCGTAGCGGTTGGGGACGAGATTGATGGCCGTGGTAAGGCTTGCCATGGCGAAGCCGGGGTTGTCGAAGGGATTCTGCATTTCATATCTCCAGAATGACGAAACCCGCCGGATGGCGGGCTTCTTGGGAACGAAGGGATGGGTCGGATCAGGCTGCGTCGCGCACCAGAATGCCGAGGGCGATAAGCTGTACCTCCGCAGCCGCCTTCTGCGGCACGGTGATACCGGCTGGCCAGATCAGGGTGCCTCGCGCGACGATGGCGTGGCGTGCCACCGCGATGGCGTCGTCCCGATCGATCAGGGTCGCATCGGTGTCTGCAGCGAGTACGCCCACGGCCGCTTCGGTGCCGTCGGTTGCGGCCGGTGCCAGGGCATACAGCTTGCCGTCGGCGGTTTTCCTGCCGAGCACGGTGCCGAGTTGCAGGTTCTGGCCGGAAGCCACGGTGGCGGCCTCGCGGGAATAGAGGTTCGGTGCCTCATACTTCAGCAGGTCGCCGAGATTCTTGCTCTGGGTGATGGCGGGCATGACTTACTCCTTGGTGGTGAGTTTCTTGACGGCAGCGACCACGGGCGAAGACTCGGGACGCTGGGACACATCGGTGCCGGCTTCAGGCGTGATGGTCGAGTGGATGGGCGTGGCTTCCGACCGGATGGCCTTGGCCTCACACAGCACTCGGCGCACATCCGCCTCGCTCTTGCCTTCTGCAATGAATGCGGCAGCCTTGTCGGGACAGCCGGCGATCAGGCATAGCTCGGCGATGGCCTGGGCGGATTGGGTGACTTCGCGGCGGGCTTCGGCGACCCGCTCTGCCAACTGAGCGGCCGCCTCATCCACGCTGATCATTTCTACTTGCACTTCTTTTTCGGACATAACGTTCTCCAGCGAATGAGTCGCCCCGTTTCGAGACACTGCCCGAGCCGGGGGCGCCTTGCGGCCTCGGGAGCTGAGGTAAATCGAGAATTCAGTGAGCGTTGCCTCCAGCGTGCCGACGGCATCGGCAAGACCGGCCGCCGTGGCGTTCGGGCCGAAGTAGAGGGCTGCCTCTGTCGCACGCACTGCCATCTCCGGCAGCCCACGCATGGCGGCCACATGGCTGACAAAGATGTCGTAGAGCCGATCGACTTCAGTCTGGAGCTCGCTCTTCGCCGTGTCGGTGAGCGGCTCATGCGGCGAGAAATCATTCTTGTGCCGGCCCGCCGTGATGGCGGTATAGCGGTAGCCATCGTTGGCGTCCTTCACCGACTGGTCGATGTGCAGCGCAATCACGCCGATCGAGCCGACGCCACCGGTTTCGGTGACGACGATGCGTTCGGTGGAAGATGCGATGGCGTAGGCTGCCGAGAAGGCGGCGTCATTGGCCACGGCCCAGATGGGTTTCACAGCAGCGGCTTCACGCACGCGGCGGGCGAGCTCGAAACTGCCCGACGCCTCGCCACCCGGCGAATCGACATCCAAAAGGATGCCGGTGACACTCGGGTCGGCCAGCGCCGCATCGAGCATCACGCTGATGTCCTGGTAACTGGTGAGCCCTGAGGCCGCCTCCAGCCCCAGGGTGCGTTTCACCAGCGTGCCGTGAATCGGAATCACAGCGATGCCGATCGCACCGGGTATATTCGAACGGGGTGCGGGTACTGCCGCCAGCAGTTCCCTGGTATCAGCAGGGATCGGGTTGTCGATTCCCAATCGTGGCCCGATGGCGGACAGAATCACGTCGAGCTTGGCGCGATGGACGAGCAACGGCGTCCCGAAGATGCGGGAGGCGAGATGTGGCAGCATGAATTACTCCGTTGTTTGTTCGGTTTGTGGAGGCGGCGCGACCGCCGGTGCCTGGTCGTGCCGTGGATCGGAATCGAAGACGAGGCCCAATGCATCGGCACGGGCGTTATCAGTCGCGATCTCCCGATCGACATCCTCGGCGTCGTAGCCGTAGGCCGAGATCGCCTCCGAACGGCTGGTGAGGCCCGCCCGGATGGCGAGCTTCATGGCGTTGAATTCCTTCTGCGGGTCGACCCACTGCCAGCCCTGCGGAATCCACTTGGCGACTTGGTACTCACGCCGACGGCGGCTGTAACCAGGGAGCACGAGCGAACCTTCGAGCACCGCCTGGTCCATCCAGGCCCGCCAGATCGGCCGGCACAGCTGATGGACGATCACGCCGTGCTGGATCACTTCACAGCGACGGCGGAACTCCAGTAGGCCGGCGCGGATCGAGGAGTAGTTCACCTGAGTGAGATCGCCGGTCAGCATCTCGTAGGTGATGCCCATGGCGGCCGCCACTGCCCGGAACTGCTGGCGCATGAACTCGGCGTAGGAACTGCCGACATCGGCCGGGGCCGAGAACTTAATGTCCTCGCCCGGCTCCAGAATCTGCAACGTGCCGGGCTCCAGTCCGGCCAGGGCCACGCCATTGGCGTCGGCCAGTCCCTCGCCCATCAAGTTGTCCTCGGGGGCGAGTCGGGTGATGAAGCCCGCGAACATCGCGGCGGTCTTCTTGCGCACCAGTTCAGCATCGTCGTACTGGTCGAGCTCGTTCAGCTTCACCAAGGCGCGGGCGAGCCATGGCTCACCCCGTATCTGCCCGGGCCGCAGCGGACGGAAGAGATGGACGACTTCCTCGGCCGGCACACGAACCGTTTCGACACCGCCGGCCCCCGACATGGGGCCGAGGCTTCCGTCGTTCGGATGCGAACGATAGAGGTGGTAAGCCACACGTCGTCCGAGCCGGTCGAACTCGATGCCGGCGCGGATGACGTTCCCGTTGGCGAGCTCCCGGTTCATCGCCAGCGGCAGGTGCTCGGCCTCCAGCACCTGAATTTGGAGTGCTACCGGCAGCCCGTCCTCGGGACGCCGCCAGCGCAGTCGCACGATCGCCTCGCCTCCCTCCAGCATGGCCCGGCAGGCAAGCGACTGCAGCCCGTAGAAATCGGTGAGGCCCGCTGCATCGGCGCCCTCGCACCAGTCCCACCACAAACGCTGGATGGCTTCGCGTTGGGCAGCATCTTCCACCATGCTCTGCGGCTTGATGCCGGTACCGATGGCGTTGGCGACGAAGGCCTCGATGCCGGCAGCCGCCCAGGCATTGCGCCGCACGAGGTCGCGGCTCTTGGCGCGAAGCTGTTCCTGCGTGTAGGCGAGTGCCGCCACCGCACCGGGGTTGGCTACCGTCCAGGCGAGCGTGCGCCGACCGAAGCCTGCACCGTCGTAGGTGGGCGTACCGCCGAAGACCCGGCGTTTGATGGTTCCGAACCAGCCCATCAGAAGCCCTTTCCGGTAGTCACCCGAATCTGGCGCGGTGCACGCGGATACAGGCCGGTGGCCACGGCATCCTTGTGCATCGCGGCTTCGACCTCGGCGATGGCCTGCTTCAGTTCCTCGACGGTGCGGTACTCGACGGTCTTGTCGCCGAAGGTCACGCGCTTCTCGCCCTTGGCCAGCGCATCACGCAGGGCCTGCAACTGCACCTCGGTGTAGGTCGGCGTGCTCATCGATAGACCACCAGGCTGATCTCTGGCGTGTCGGCCAGCGACGCCGCCGAACTGGTGCAGACCAGTTCGAGGTAATCGGCGGTCTTACCATCAGTGGTTCCCCGGGCCGCAGCGAAACGGATGGTTCCCGTCGCGGTGTTGCTCCTGCCCGTAGCGACCCAGCAGTACTTGGCATCGGGAAACGGCGTTTCGAAGTCGATGCGGTAGCGGCCTGTCCCGAGCCGGGTCACCGAGGCGACGTTGTAGGCGGCGCGAAGCTGGATCGCCCCGCCCACGTAGCCGAAATTCACCCAGGCGCGGGCGAGTCCGGGATGGTCGGGACGGATCAGCCCCTTGATCTCGGTGCCGATGCGGGTGGCGAGCGCCGACAGTTGGGCGACGAGGCTCATCACTTACACCAGGGCGGCGTTGAAGATCGCTACGAAGTCGGTGGTGGTATCGCCAATGTCGGTGGCGGCGACCGCACCGATGTTGTCTCGGGCTTGCGTCTGCTCGGGAACGGTCAGGGTCTGCGCGGCATCGAAGCGCACGCGCTTGTCGATGGCGGCCGTGAGCGCGGCGATGCCGGTCTGGTCGTTCTGCAGCGCCTGCTGGAGTTCCAGCAGGGTGTCGTAGGCCGGGTCGGCACCGCCCAAGATGTCGGCCTTGAGGGCATCGAGCACCGAGACGATTTTCGACGAGGAGTAGGTGCTGGTCGTGGCAACCGTCAGGTCGTCGATGGCCACCGCCGTGATGATCGCGGCCTTCAGTTCGTTGATCGCCGCCACCAGGCTCGACTTGTCGGTGGTGGTCAGTGCCGTCAGCGTGCCCGTTCGTCCCTTGACGGTGTTGAATTCCTCGGCGACGCGCAGGACGAAGCTGTTGAGTTGGGTTTGCAGGCTCATGGTGGGGTTCTCCAGTGGTGGTGATTAGCTGAACCAGCGACTGCGGATGACGCGCCGGCCCGTTCTCGGGGTTCCAGAAACAGCGAGGCCACCGCGTTGGGTGGCCTCAGTGGGGTGTTCGATTAGCGGATCGGGATCGCCGGGCGGTGGCAATCCAATCTGTCGTTCCAGCTCCCGCCAGTGCCGCTCCTCGAAGCGGTCGAGGCCGGCGGTGCTGGCCGCTGCCCGTGCATACACGTAGCAGTCCAGAGCCTCGTTGCGCTCGCGCATCTTCTGCCACTCGCGGATGGCGAAGCCGTTGCGGTCGCGGCGGGTGACCAGCTGCTCGGCGCAAAGTTGCTGCACGAATTCGGCATCGACCTTGGGCAGATGCACGAAGCCGGTCGGGTAACGCAGGGTGACACCGTCCTCCAGGACGTCGGCGCTCTTGCGCAGGTTGTTGTAGAACTCCAGCTTGGCGATGCCGACCGCGACCGAGAACACCTTGATGCCCCGGCGCAGCTTCTTCCCGCCTTGCGAGAGATCGACCGCCGTCGGCGTGCCGACCAGGGCCGCACCTTTGGGCACACCCTTGACCGCCATCACGCGGGGATCGCGTACCAGCCGCACGAAGGTGTAGGCCTCCTGCGTGGCGAAGCCGGTGTCCAGGGCGAACCGGGCGAGCGGCAATTGCGCACCTGACTCGTGCGACCACGTTTCGGCGATCAGCTCGCCGAGGCGTTTCCACACAGCATCGCGGGCGGTGTCGCCCATCAGCACGCGGTGCTCGACGAGCCAGGACTCTTTGCCTCGCCCGAATGCCCAGATCGAGGCCTCGATGCGATCCTTCTGCACGTCGGCACCACCGACCAGCAGCAGACCGCCGGAAGGGATGCGCCCAACCGGATAGTCTTCGCGCCGTTCGATGAGCCGCTGCCAGTCGGGGGCTTCGCCTTCCTCGACCCAGGTCTCGCCCAACTCGGTGTTCTTGAAGGTCTTGATGGCGGCCGCCGATCCGGATTCCTTGTTCACGGCAGACTCCCACGCGGCGGCAATTTCCCGCCAACTGCGCCAACCCACCGGGCTGTACAGCGAGGAAAGATGAAACCCTGCCGTCTTGACCCCGTTCTCCGGCACCAGTGCACGCCACTCACCGTGCTCCAGCATCCAGGTCTTGTGCTGCTCGGCAATGGCCGTGTCGCAGGACTCGCACACATAGGCCGCCGTGTCGGGCTGCCCCTTCTCCCATCGCAACTGTTCGAAGCGTAGCCACTGCCGGTGCGCGCAATGCGGGCACGGCAGGAAATAGCGGCGCTGGTCACTGGCGTCAAACTCCCGTTCAATACTGCTGGCACCGGCAATCGTCGGCGTCGAGACGATGAATATCTTGCGGCGGGCAAAGGTGCGAGTGCGCGCCTCGGCCAGCGAAATTGCATCGCCTTCGCCATCGACGTCGCTCGGGTAACCATCGACCTCGTCCAGGAACAGGTAGCGCACCGGCATCGAGCGTAGGCCGACCGCGCTGTTCGCGCCCGTCATCACCAGCACGCCGCCGCGAAACTCCTTCGCCAGGATCGTGTTGCCGGCATCGCGACTGCGAGCCGGCGCAATCAGTTCAGCCAGCACCGGCGATTCCTCGATCAGCGGGTCGATCCGCTGCTTGGAATTGCGCTTCGCCATTTCCACCGTGGGCGACACGGCCATCATCGGCCCGGGCGCGTGATGGATCACGTACCCGATCCAGTTGTTGCCCATCTCGGTCGCGCCCAGCTGCGCCGCCTTCATGAACACGATCCGCTCGACCGCCGACATCGGCGACAGGCAATCCATGATCGCCTTCAGGTACGGTGTGCGGCTGGTGCGCCAACGGCCCGGCTCGGCGGATGCCTTGCTGGATAGCATCCGGTGGCGATCCGACCACTCGGACACCGTCAGCAGCGGATCGGGCGTCAGTCCTTCGCGCCAGGCGCGTTCGATGTCGATCCCGCCTTCGTAATCCGCATCCAGCATCAATCCACCCGGGGGCGAACGTCACCCAATTCCTGTAAGTGTTCCCGCACGGCGGTCTCCAGTGCGACGTGCAGCGTGTGAGCATCGACGCCGAGCTTCGATGCCATCTGCCCAGAAATGCGTGCCGGCCAGTTGAGCCAGGCATCGCGCTCAGAACGCGCCAGCTTGAATACGTGGGCGATGGCCTGGGGCCGGTCGACCAGTTCACCCTTGAGGCGGGCAAGGCGCACCTTGTTGGTCTGCGCCTTGACCACCTCGTTGACGGTGCGGGCCTGCAGCAGCGACGTGCCACCGGCATTCAATGCCGGAGCGACTGGCTCGCCGGCAGGCTCCTTAACCGCGACCGTCTCAGCCCGGCGCTTGGTGCCCTCCTTGGGCGTGTCGGAATTCTTCGCCCAGTCCCGGTCGGCCTTGTCCGGATCGATGCTGCCATCGGCCTCCGGCGTAATCCGCCCGGCACGAATGGCCTTGTGCACGGCGGTGTCCGACACCCCTCGGTGCCGGGCATAGGCGCGAATCGACAGTCCCATGATCTCCATCAAGCATTGGTGCAGCCCCGTTCAGATTCAGCTTGGCTTCTCTCTGGAACAGCGCGTTCATGACATCACCATCAACGACGCCACAAGGTGAAAAACATGACGAAGCAAGCCGCCAAAGACCTCGACCAGCAACTGCAGCAGATCGCGCTGGATCACCTCTTCATCGAAACCCTGGAAACCCGCCACAGTGACCGGCTGGACTTCCACGAGGTCAGCGTCTGGGCCGTCAAGAGCGCTCTGCTGGCCGCTTACGAGGCAGGGCGGCAGGCCACGACGCAGGACTGAGAAAGAAGCAGAAGGCGCTTGGCTTCACTCGCGAACAGCGCGTTCATGACCAGACCATCAACCATCACGAAGGAGCATCAAATGACCACCATCCAACTGACCCCTGCCCAACACGCGATCCTCGCCTACGCCATCGAGCACACCGGCGGCAAGATCGAGTGGTTTCCCGACAACATCAAGGGCGGTGCCCGCACCAAGGTGCTGGAGGGCCTGTTCAACAAGGCCCTGATCACCCGCGACAGCACCGACTGGTTCGTCGCCGCCGAGGGCTACGACGCCCTGGGGCGCGCCCGGCCGACGCCGGCCACCATCCACCCCGACCCCGAGGTCGAGGCCGCCGTGTCGGCCGCAGAGGCCAACTGGTCGCAAGAAAAACAGGACGCGGCCAAGCAACTGCTCAAGGTCGGTGTCGAGAACAAGCCCCGCACCCGCGAGAACAGCAAGCAGGCCGCCGTGATCCAGATGCTGCAGCGCCCGGAGGGGGCCACCATCAACCAGATCTGCGCGACCACCGGCTGGCAGGCGCACACGGTGCGCGGCACCTTTGCCGGGGCATTCAAAAAGAAACTCGGGCTCACCATCACCTCGGAAAAGCCCGAGGGCAGCGAGCGCATCTACCGAGTCAGTTGATTTCGTGATGGGGTGGCGGCATATCCACGCCACCCCGAAGCGATCTCCTAAATAGCTTGGCTTCCCGATTGAACAGCGCGTTCATACGAGCGTCATCAACGCGACCAGGAGCAACCGCCATGACCACCGAAATCAGCAACCACGCCAACCTTCTCCGTGTCCGCTTCACCCGCAAGCCCGTCGACCTGCAGGAGGTGCTGGCGGCCACACCTTACGACGAACGTCCAGAGCCGGTGATCATCAGCGAAACCCGCGAATTGACCTCCGCCGAGTACGATGTCTTTTCCAGCACGCTGCTGCAAGACCGCGACTGGCTGGCCGGCAAAGGCGGGTACCCAGACCAGACCACACGGCACGTCGTCGAAGTCAAAGCCGAGAATCGCAAGACCCTGTACGTCGACCCCTCGGGCAGCGCATACGGGCGTTACGTCGGCATTGCCATCGAGGGTTGAAAAAGATGCAGAAGGCGCTTGGCTTCTCAATCGAACAGCGCGTTCATACGGGTGTCGCAACGATCAACCCGAAGGAGAAAACGATGACCACCACCAAGCAAATCCCCGCTACCCAAAACGAAGCCTGGGGTTTTTGGGGCACGATGAACAACGATGCCCAAGCCGCCTGGCCCACCGCGATGACCGCGATCTCGGACGCCACTTGCCAGCCCCTCGAATCGGTCAGGGCCTTCCTCGACAGCCGCCACGGGCGGCACTTTGCAGACGATGTTCTGAACGAGATGCTCCGGGGCCACGCCATCAAGCAAGCGGCCGACGCGGCGGTCACCCGCTGGATGGACTGGACGATTGGCCGCCAGACCAGCAAAGAGTACGGCATCCCGCGCGGCCTGCCTTACCTGACGGGCTTTGTGATTCACTGCGAGATCATCGAAGAAGAAGTCGCCGCCTGATCGAAGGCGACGCCATCCGCCAAGCGGGTGGCCTGCGCCCCGGCATAGTCCTGCCAACGGCGCACGATCACATCCACGTACTTCGGGTCGAGCTCGATGAGCCGCGCCCGCCGTCCCGACTTCTCAGCGGCGATCAGCGTGCTGCCGGATCCGCCAAACGGGTCGAGCACCACGTCGCTCGGGCGACTGGAATTGCGAATCGCCCGTTCCACCAGTTCCACCGGCTTCATGGTTGGGTGCAGATCGTTCTTGTGCGGCTTCTTGATCTGCCAGACGTCGCCCTGGTCGCGGTCACCGCACCAGTGGCGCTCGCCACCCTCCGGCCATCCGTAGAGGATGGGCTCGTACTGGCGCTGGTAGTCGGCACGCCCCAAGGTGAAGGTATTCTTGGCCCAGATGACGAACGTCGACCAGTGGCCACCGGCAGCCCGGAAGGCGGATTGCAGGGTGTCGAGTTCGCTGGAGGACATCGCGACGTAGATGCCACCCCGGCAGTGCGCCAAGGCTGGCGTCAGCGCGGCCAGCAGAAAATCGTAGAAGCCATCGCCGAGGTTGTCGTTCAGGATCGCGCGGTTCTTGCCGCGCATCTTGTCCTTGGCGCTGTTGGCGTAGTTCACGTTGTAGGGCGGGTCGGTAAAAACCATGCCGGCCAACTCGTCGCCCAGCACCGTGGCGTAAGCATCGGCATCGGTGGCATCGCCGCAAAGCACACGATGCTCGCCGCAGATCCAGACGTCGCCCGGTCGGGAAACCGGGATCTCCGATACCTCCGGGGCAGCGTCCTCGTCGGTCTGACCCTCGGTAGTCGTCTCGCCGCCAGCAAGCAGATCAGACAAGGCATCGGCGTCGAAACCGGTCAGGGTCAGATCGAAGTCGTCATCCTGCAAGGCGACCAATTCCACCTGCAGCATCGCTTCGTCCCAGCCCGCGTTCTCGGCAATCCGGTTGTCAGCGATCACCAGCGCCCGGCGTTGGGTTGGGGTCAGGTGGTCAAGCACCACGACCGGTACCGTTTCGATGCCGAGCTTCTGGGCGGCGGCGAGTCGGCCATGCCCGGCAACGATCACGCCATCGCTGCCCGCAAGAATTGGATTGGTGAAACCGAACTCCGCAATCGACGCAGCGATCTGAGCCACCTGCGTATCGGAATGGGTGCGCGCATTTCTGGCGTAGGGCACAAGCTTGGCTGTCGGCCACTGCTCGATCTTGTCGGCGAGCCAGGAGATGCTCATGCCGACGCTCCCAATCGTTCGGCGGCAACCTCATCGAAAGCCTGCCCGGTGGCCATTAGTGTCACCGGCACATCGGGGAAGTTCTGCTGGAAGCGCTTGACCGCCACATCGACATACTCGGGAGCGATCTCCGTTGCCCGGGTCACTCGCCCGGTACGCTGGGCGGCAAGGATGGTGGTGCCAGAACCGCAGAACGGCTCGAACACGATCTCGCCCTCGTCGGTGTAGGACTCCAGCACGAACTCGGGCAGCGCCACCGGAAACACGGCCGGGTGATCGATGTCCTGACCGATCTTGCCCTTGTGCCGCATGATGCGAATCACCGAGTCGGGAATGCGGAAATCCTGGGTGACGGTGCCGACGTGGTTCCACGCCGTCTTGCTGCCATCCTTGTTGCGCATGCCACCGGCGCTGGTGCCATCGCCGCGCAGATGGGTGTCGCGCCCGGCATAGATGCAAGGCACGATCTTGTTGGGGCGACGCGCCTCGCTGTCCTTCCGGTTGAAGTGGAAGACGAATTCGAAGGCCGGTGCGAGCCGACCGTTCCAGTCGCCGGGTAGCCCCGGCCCCTGATCCCAGACGTACCAGGCGAAACGCCGCCAGCCTTGAGTACGCATCCAGTCGAGCCAGGCATGCCAGTACGGAATGACTTCCTGCTCGCGGTGGATCAGCCCGAGATTGACCAGCACCTGGCCGGTCGGGGCCATCGGCAGCTGGGCGAAAACGCCGCGCATCATGGCATCCCAATCGATGATGGTGTTCGTGTAGTCGCGCTGGTTACCATAGGGCGGCGACGTGAAGCAGAGCGCCGCTTGCTCGCCGGCCATCAGTGCCACGATCACAGCCGGATCGGTGGCGTCGCCGCAGACCACCCGGTGCGCACCCAATGCCCAGACATCACCGGGCTGAGAGACAGGCGTCGCCGGAGTGGCTGGTACGTCGTCGGCCACATCGGGTTCGTCGCTCTCCTGCGCGTCGTCCGCTTCGCCGTCGACTGCGACGTCGGTGGCGAGCAACTGCTCGATCTCGGCATCGTCGAAGCCGGTGAGCGCAAGGTCGTATCCCACCTCGGACAACTCGGCCAGTTCCAGCGCCAGCATCGCGTCATCCCATCCGGCATCGAGCGCCAGGCGGTTGTCTGAAATCACGTAGGCGCGCTTCTGGGTGGGCGACAGGTAAGCCAGTTCGATGACCGGCACTTCGGCCAGCTCCAACTTGCGCGCAGCTGCCAGCCGACCGTGGCCGGCAATGATGCCGTTCTCGCCGTCCACCAGGATCGGATTCGTCCAGCCGTACTCGACGATGCTGGCGGCAATCTTCGCCACCTGCTCATCGTTGTGCGTCCTCGGATTCCGGGCGTAGGGGATCAGCGTCTCGACCTTGCGGTACTCGACGTTGAGCATGTTCAGTTCGGGTTTCCAAAAAAGGTGCGGCCCGGACGGGTGAAAGGAGGAAAGCCCCGTCACGGGCCACGAGGGTCGCTGCTGCGGTAGAAACCAAAAGGCCCGCGCAGTGGCGGGCCGGTCGGACTGGGGTGCAAACCTGCAAACCCTGCAAACCTCGGTTTGCAGTTTGACGCTAGCGAAATGCCGCGCTGTCGCCCCCCGCATTGGCTTTTGGCCAGGAAGGACCCGTTGATTTCCGGGTGGCTCCCTCTGCCGTCACCTCTGTCCAGAAGATAGCTGAAATACTACCCCCGACCGGCCCGTTTTGTTGCAGGGCTACCGGGTCTCGAAAAGGACAAACGAGGCAAGGCGAGGACAAACACGGCAGGCATTACCCTAAATTGCCCACGTTTTTGGAGCATCCATTGTCAATGGCTCGCTGTGTGGAGCGTGATCACTGTGCGCGCAGCGTGACACCGCCGTGCGCTGCATTGAGGTGGTCGGCGACCGTTTGCAATGCCCGCTGCCAATGCCGCCATGCCGTCGTTCGGTCGCAGGCAAAGCGGATCGTTATGTCTCGCCACCCGTAGCGCTTGGCCCGCATCCAGACCAAGTGCCTGTGTTCCTCCTCCAGCCACTGGACCCAGCGCATGACCTCCAGCATCCGCTCGATGGCAGCAGGGTCGGGAGGAAAGCGGTAGACCGCCGGTTCCGCGCCAAGGTTTTCCCAGGGCATGCGTTTGATCGCAGGCCAGCAGTTGAAGTAGCCCTGCACACGCACGGGTGGCAAACGGCGTGCAGTGCTGGCCGCCTCCTCGAAGCGAGCGGCTATGTCCTCGATTGTCCAAGCGTTGCGACGGTCAGCCATGGCGTCGTCCTCCTGCACCGTAGAGGCGCTCGCCGATCTGGCGCACCAATTCGCGCTCCATCCAGTCGAGGCGTTCGTCGTCAGCGGAGACGACCAGGATGCGCTGGTCGTGCCAGCCACGCTCTTTGATCGCGGCCAGATCCGTGGCCTGGGGTTGCAGCCGACCAAGGGGGCAGCGGTATTGGGGTGTCGGCACTTTCACGTCACACCTCCTGCGTCTCGACCGCCCAGTGCAATAGCGCCAGGGCATCGGCTTCGTTGTCATCGACTGGGATGTGACCGCGCTCTCGGACGGACGCGATCATTTCGTCCTTGCCCGCATTGCCCTTGCCGGTCGCGTGCTTCTTGATCGTGCCGACCGGAACACCCTGGTATGGAATGTTGTGATGCTCACACCACGCAGTCAGGTGCCCCATGAAACCGCCATAGGCGTGCGCCGCGTCCATGCCCGCGTGCCGTCGAACTTCCTCGAAGAACACCGCGTTGATATGGTTGCTGGTCGAGAGCAGTTCGTTGAGCCAGCGCTTGAAACGAAGGAAGCGCATTCCGCCACCCTCGAATCTCTGCGGCTTGAAGTGCTCCGTGCCACTGGTGATGGTGCCGTCCAGGTGCTGCAAAGCCCACCCGGTGTGTGTGCCCAGATCAAGGGCCAGGATCGTTGTGTTCATCGTCGTGCTCCAGTTCGGGGGGCGAGTGACGGATGCGACGGGTTCTTGGGATAACAGCCTTTACGTGCGCGCACGCGTAGCGCGTCAATCAGGAAACCCGTCAAATCCGTCACTCGCCCGGATTGCTCAGTCATCTCGGTAGGGGAAGCCATGGTTGTACGGCTTGGGTCTGAGGGCGATGCCCGCGATGCCGCGTGCGCCCCCGGTCAGCCGACATTTCTCGAACTTGCGGGTCGCCATCAGTTCGGAGAAACGCTTGATCGAGCCCACGTACTCGCCCGCGCGTTCGGCCCATTCACGCCAGTCGGCAAACAGTTCGGAGACGCCTTCGCGGTGAGACTTGGCCAGCAGGCAGCGCTCTTCGATCCATTGCCCGAGCGCGTCCTCGGCTTCGAAATACTCCTCGGTTGCCGACACCACGCTGGCGGGCGGCTTCAGACCCTGGCGTTGCCAAAGGCTGCAACCATCGACCGCCCACGCCAGAATGCCGTCCCGTTCCTTGAGCAGCTTCTCGGTCAGCCTGCCGTCACGCCGTTCGGGCGGGATCGTCACCGTGAAAGGGATCAGGTGCAGTCGCCGCTTCATCGCTTCGTCCACGTTGCGAATCGAGGGCTTGTGGTTGCCCGCGATCACCAACTTGAACTGCGGCATGTACTCGAAGAAGTCCTGGCGCATGAAGCGCGCGGACACCTTGTCACCCCCGGTGATGGCCTTGACCTTGGATTCGTTCCAGCGCCGACCCTGCTCGGTTTCGATGGATGACACGAAACGTGCGCCGCGCAGGCCCGCCAGATCGGTCGGATGCCGGTCGGTGCGCGCCTCCATGAACGTGTCCATCGGCGCGTTGGCGGCGTAGTCGCCAAGGATCGTGGTCAGCACGTTGACGAACACCGACTTGCCGTTCGCGCCAGTGCCGTACAGGAAAAACAGCGCGTGCTCGCTGGTCACGCCTGTCAGGCAGTAGCCGACCATCAGTTGCAGGTAGGCCATCAGCTCGGCATCGCCGCCGGTGACGTCGGCCAGGAATGCGCGCCACGTCGGGCTGTCACCCTGCGGTGTGGCGGTGGCCACCTTGGTCATCCTGTCGTCGCGTCGGTGCGGGCGCATCCGGCCCGTGCGCAGATCGACCACGCCGCCCGGGGTGTTGAGCACCCAGACGTCGGCATCCCACTCTTCGGCAGTGGAGGCGTGCTTCGGATCGGAACGCGCGATTTTCTCGACCGAGGAGATCGTCGCCGAGCTGGCCAGCTTGCCCTTGAGCCGGGGGCTGTCCGCTTTGAGCGACGCCATCCGGCAGATGCCGCGTGAGAGGTGAGACACGTAGAGCACCTGATCCGGATTCCAGCGCACGCCCGTCCAGACCAGCCACTTGCCCCACAGCGCGCAGTAGCGCCAGTCCTCACCGTAGCGGCGCGTGAAGGTCGAGGACAGACCGTCTTCCGTCGTCCAATCGACGCCAGTCAGAAGATCGGGCGGCGGCGTTTCCTCGACCGAGCGCATCACTGGCATCCGTTCGCCGACAGCGAGGAAGCCTCCCACGTCGAAGCCCTCGGGGATGGCATCAGCTGCGTCCCAACCATCTGGCTTGTCGTCGGGCGGTACCAGGATGGCGACCGTGGTCGCGCCCGCATTCAGGATCGCCTGCGATGCGCGGTCGGCGTAATCCCAGCCCGGCGCATCCCGGTCAGGCCAGATCAGCACCGACTTGCCCGCCAGCGGCGACCAGTCGGTCTTGTCGACCGGGGCGTTCGCGCCGTGCATCGCCGTGGTGGCCGCCACGCCGATGGCGATCAAGGCCTGCGCGCATTTTTCGCCCTCGACCAACACGACGTGGCCAGCAGCAGCCAAGCCCGGCTGGTTGTACAGCGGGCGGGGATCTGGCGGAGCCATCTTGCGCCGCTTGGCATCCCACGGCCGGAATTCCTTCTTGCGGCCCGGAGGGTCATAGCGGTAGACGACGGCGATCAACTTGCCCGTGGCATCGAAGTAGTCCCACTTGGCAGTGGCCGGGCCAAGATCGTCGACCGGGGCTTCCATCTTGGCTTTGCGAACAGGCACTGACCGAGAGCGACCGAGCAGATCGGCAGCCTCGTCGAGCACACGAGGAAAGTCGGTGTGGATGTTGGCCTCGAGATAAGCCGCGATCAGCGCGAAGATATCGCCGCCGTCGCCCGTGGCGCGATCTGTCCACAGGCCCGCTTTCTCGCCTTCGAGCACGACTTCGAGGCTGTCACCCGGACTGCCGAGAATGTCGCCAATGAGGAACTTGCCCCGGCGCTTCTTGCCTGCCGGAAACATCGTGGTCAGCACCGAGTCCATTCGTGCGATCAGTTCGGCGCGAATCTCGTCGCGCTGAGATTCCCGGTCGTGCTCCACAGTTTGAGTGGTGTCGTTGAAGTCGATCATTCGGCCCCCTCGACAGATGCGTCCGCATCCTGAGCATCACGGCCTTGTACGGCAGTGCTGCGCGTGGCCCACGCTGAGAGTTCAGACAAGCGGTAGCGCACCAGACCGCCCATCAAGTAGTGCGGAATCCGGTACTTGCTGCGCATGGCGTGGTCGGCGAACCAGTAGTACGGCAGGCGCAGTGCGGCGGCGGCCTGCTTGGCGTCGATCATCGGTTCGATGGCATTCGTCAGAGTGTTGGTATCGGTCATGCTGGTGTCCTCCAGCAGCGGTCTTGCCACGCGCACATCCGGCATTCGAAATGGGTCGGGTCATTGAAGGCGCGAGGCAGGAGTTCTCCTGCCTCGGTCGCCGTGATGACCTTCACCGCCCGATCCGACATGCGCTGGGCCAGTGCTGCGTCAAAGGGCACGGCCTCGGTGTAGATCTCCATCGTGTCGGCGTTCACCGCCGTGAAAATCGCCGGGTGCTCGTGTAGTTCGAGATAGGCCTGATACAGCGCGACTTGCGCCGCGTAGACAGGCTTGGAAATGGCGAGCCGGTTTTTCTCCAGATCGCGCCAGGACTTCGAGCCGAGGCACTTGTTTTCCCAAAGGGCCGGATAGGCGAAGCCCTCGGGGCCACCGACGAACACGCCGTCGATGTGGCCCTGCAGGCGTCCGTCAGCCACTGAGAAACCGAACTGCTCGCCGTCGGCCTTGTGGGTGCGCAGATCGAAGCCCGCATCCCGCAGCCATCCGACCATGCACTCTTCGTTGACCTGGCCACGCTCAAAGATGCGCAATATCCGACCCTGCACGTCGCGCCCGTAGTCGACCGGTGCTTGCGCAAACTCGTACTGCAGCGCGCGTTCGCAGGCCACGCCCAAGCGGGATGCGCCAAGGTAGTGGCGCACCGACTGCCGGGCACGCGCTCGCTGCAGACCGGCGTCGACCAGCACGCTGATTTGCCCGGACACGCTTGCCGTGGAATTGAAGTCCATCATGGCGTGGTCTCCCACGGCAGATCGTCCTCAAGATCGGCAAACGGGTTCGCCAAGGGATCGGGCGTTGGTGGCATGCCACGCACCGGCGGAAACTTGGTCGCCTCGTGATGCTCGACCATTGCCTCGGTGTAGCGGGTGACGATGGCGTCGATAACCCGCAGCGCTTCGGCTTCCGAGTAATCCCCGAGGGGCTTCGTGAAGCCAATTTCGCCAGCCGCTTCACCGAATGCCTTCAGGCACTTTTTCATCGAGGCGATCTCGATGTCAGAGGGATCGATCATCACGACCTCCCTGCGTTTGCCCGGCTCGTCCTTGGCTTTGAGCCAGTTGCCGTACATCGCGTGAAAGACGTTCTGGCAGCGCTGCGAGCAGAACACCCAGTCGATGGGGTAGCGGCGGGGATTGCCGACACCGTGTCGGTTGTCGGTGTGACCGAATCCCCGTGCCTGACGTTTGCAGACCCAGCATTTCACGCCACCTCCTCAAACTCGTCGATCAACAGACCGAGCTGCAGCGCGCCGCCCGCGAAGGCTGCCTCGCAGCGCCTGCTGAAATCGCGGTAGTTGGTCGAGCAGCGCGCAATCGCCGTCACCGAATGAATCTGCTGCTCCAGCCGCGTCAGCCCTTTGTCGGTCAGCCACTGGTGGTGCTTGTCCGAGATGCGCTTGCGACTGCGAATCTCATCGAGCAACTCCTCCGGCAACACCGGCCCGTAGACCCAGCGCTGGGTGATCTGGCCAAGGACGTGGGGCGGGTTCTGGGCGTGGCCCTGGTACTTCCAGCCAAACAGACGGTAGATGGCGCGGTAGTAGTCGGCGTGAAAGCGCCGTTCCCACGAACCACTGGATTGGCGCAGCAGCTTGGCGATCAAGTCCTGCAGTGCGTCGGGCGCACGGTGGAACTGGTAGCCCGTTGCCTCGTCGATCAGCGCGACCTCGCCGGTGGTGGCCAGCGCGTGCATGATCTTCATGCAGTTGGGGACGATGCCCTTGCGAGCCTTGTGCAGCGTTCCGGTCAGCGCCGCATTGACCACGGCAGACGCGAGGTCAGCGATGATTCCGGCCGGGAAGAACTGCGTCTGCCGACCGGACGGCAGCAAAATCGGCTCACGTGTTTTCTCCAATTCCGACAAGGAGTTAGGCGCGAAATCCGTGAGGAACCGGGCGAATCGGCCACCCTTGTGGCCTTCGTGGAAGCCGAGCAATTTGGCAAGCTGGCGGCGCACGTAGCCGCGCTCGCCACCCTTGAGGACAACTGCCTCGCATTCCAGATCGCCGAAATGGACGACGCCGTAGTGGCTGGCAGTGAGAATGGGTGCGTTCATGGCCATCCCCCTCACTGCGCCCATGACGGTTTGCCCGTCACGGGTGCGCGTTGTGGAGCAGCAGCGGGAGCCTGATAAACAGGTGCTGCCTGTGCGGGAGCGCCAGAGTTGCCACCGCCGGAGTTGGCCTTGGCCGCGACACCCTTTAACTTGGCGTAGTCGGCGTGGTCAGGCTCGACCGCCACCTTGACCACATTGCGATCCGCACCCTTGGCGTCCTTTTCGATATCAACGCGAACGATGAATTCGATGCCGTCCAGTTCATGAAAGCCCTGGATGCGGCGTGCGGCGGTGGCCTGCGGTGTGTTGTCCTGCGGATGGATATTGCGGGCACTGTTGAGCGCAGCGCGGATGAAACTGCGTCCCATCTGACCCCAGGTCGGCCCCTTCTTGGACAGCAGGCCGATGTTGCTCCACATCTTGCGTTTGGCATGCTCACCGTCGGTGACCACAAACTCGGCAGAGAGGTAGATCGAGCCGGTGTCGAAGGATTCGGTGGCGTAGCCGCCACCCCAGCCTTGTTCGGGATCGTCGTAACCACCGGGTTTGATGGTCATGCGCACCGGTACAACGGTGCCCTTGGGGATCAGATCGAAACCGGACTGCTGTGAGTCGGCGTCATTGAAGTCATTCCATGTATTGGCGGTCATTGCGATTACTCCTTGGATTCGGTATGGGTTTGGGCGGCGGTGCCGGACGTGGAAGCGCTGCTGGCGCACTTGGCGATCAGCGCGCCCAGATGCGGCGGCTCCAGCACGTCGAGGCGACCGCTGCGGTCTTTGGCGGGGAAGCCGTAGGGATTGACGGTGTGGGTGACGAAGGCGCGATACGAACTGCCGTCATCGGCCTTGAGCTCGGCCAGCGTCACGACCTCGTCGACGATCCCGGGCAGCTCAAGGCTGGTCTTGCTGCCTTCGATCTGCGGCACGAACACCTTGCGATTGAAGTCATCCAAGCGTTCGTCGAGGATCGCCACGAAGATCACGTTCTTGCCCCGGGCGTGCTGCAAGTGGGTCAAGGCACCGATCATTTCCTGCCCGAGCAGTCCGTAGGCCGTGCGCAGATCAGGCTTGCCGGAACGGTCGCTGACCGCACTAGGCTGGGCCTTGCACCAAGCGAAGCACTGGCGCGACAACTGCGTGATCGAGTCCAGGAAAAAGGTCTGGTAACGATCCAGTTGCGTGGTGTCGCCAAACTTCTCGATGACGTGGTCGTAGTGCGCCTGCGAAAACGCGCTCTCGGCAGGCAAGGACTTGTCCGGGCCGGCGAGGAACACGAAAAAGTCGCGGCTCTCCGGCCAGGATGCCGGACGGATGGTGTCGCCCGGCCAATCCGCCACGGACAGATCGCCCGCCTCAATGTCGAGGAACAGCGTCGTGGCGGGATCGAGGTCTTTGAGGCGGGTGGTTTTGCCGATGCCGGATTTGCCCAGCAGCAAGAGCTTGACGCCCTTGCGTTCAGCCATGCGCTCGACGGCGGACACGATGGGGAGCTTTTTCATGGTGCGTCCCCCTCGATGGTCAGCGTGAACGAGGGCTTGCCGGGTTCTACAGTGCGCGCGGCAGCGAACTGCTGCTGCAGCGCCGGAGGCCAATTGGTGTAGCGCGACTCCGATATGGCCAGCTTGACGTCGATGTAGCCTTCGACCTTCTCGCCGGAGGACACGATGCGTTCGGCAATTTCGGCCAACTGCTTCTGGTTCCAGCTGACCTTCTTGGGCAACTCGAACTTGATGTGCAGCGGGCCATCGCTGATGTGGGCAGTGCCGAAGTCGCGGCCGGAGTCGCGCAGTGCGGTGCGGCCCTGTTCGCCGAAGCGTTGATCCAACGCGGCATCGAGCTTGGTGCGCGTTTTTTTGGCCCAATCGATCAGGTGATCGAGGTTGGCGTCAGCCTCGGCCAGCTGGGCGGGCGGCAGGTTGGCCAGTTGGCTCACCGACATTGCGGCGAGGTCAGCGGGGAATACGGTCAGATCGCTCATGGCCGCCCCCCTTACTGGTATGCCCGAGCGAAGGTCGAGTAGCGCGAAACGCGCCGCTCGAAGGCTTCAACTTCGGAGATCAGGTAGGTGACACGGGCACCCAGCTTGCAGAAGACTGGGCCCAAGGACTCTTGCCGCCACCGGCGCAGAGTTTTGACGGAGAGCCCCCAGCGGGTAGCGAGCTCGTTTTCATCGATGGCGATGCGCGTGGCACCGTCTCGAATGTTCCGGCGGTGTGGCCGACCGGATTCAACTGATGGGACTTGGTTTTGCATTTCGATGTGCCTCCTTTATGAAATGGGCACATCGAAGTTTCCGCATGGATTTATGGGCGGTGTCTGGTTCCGTTTATGGTCGGATTTATGGGTTGCGGCGCACTCGGTAACGCGCACGTCGCGCTTTTTCAATCACATCTCCTCGATCCTCGGGGCCGCCGAAAGCGTCGTCGAATGACTGATAGCCGGTGTTGGCCAGCCCGTTGACCTCTGCCCACGACATTTCCGGTGGTGCCTTTCCTACTTCGCCCCACATCACCTTGATGATCTTTGCGCGCTCGGGAGCGAGCTCGCGTGACGTGACGAAATGCGGCAATTTCAAGCGGTCGCCCTGAAGGAATTGGGCTGGCTCGGGGATGCCATTGATCGTCAAGAATCCACGCAAAACCCGGTCGAACGCGCTCGCGTCGAAAACGTCCTCCCCGCCTTCCACGCGAACGAAATCGTTCAGGCTGCGCAAAACATGATCACGAGGCAGACTGTCGCTGCTCGGTCGATGCCGAAGGAGCACACCACCGCGAGGCCAGACCGGATCGCACAGCACTGGCGTCGTTTCTGCGGCCGGTGCGCGCTCCCATAAACGTCCGACGAACACCGGCGCGAAATCGTGGGTGCCAGCGATTCGCGCATTACCGAGGTGCCAGAGGTGATCGGGTACCCGGGTACGCTGTTGCGATAGCTGTCGTGGCTCGATGCCGATCAGACTGCACAGATCGGTGAGCCACGTATCAATGCGCAACGTGTAAAGCACGATGTCAGAGAGCGGGCGCGTGACGATTTGAGATCGCTGTTGGGGGCTCCGGTACCGGAACACGCCAGCGTCCTCGTCAATATCGGCCTCGACCTCTTCCTCCGAATCGAGGAAAGGCACCATCACACGAGTCAAGTAGCCATCCTCAACCACCCACCGGCGGCGAACAAATTCGGCGCGGTGGTGGCCGACGGTGGAGGAAATTGCGCGCGGCTCAACGCTGCGCACGCGCTCAATGGTGTTGAAATATTCCAAATACGCAGACATGGCGTGCTCCTCAGAATTCACACAAGACGCCGAGCCGCGCCAATTGCTCGATCACGCGCTTGCGGTCATCCTCGGTCTTGCTCTTGTCGTTCAGGCCATTGGGCGACGTAATCTGGACGGCCACGTTATGGGCTTTGCGGTGCGGTTGCTTTGCCATCCGGAAAACCAGCTTCACCTGTGACAAGGCATAACCGGTCAGATCATCCAATCCGTAGTCGTCATAGGCGACTTGGTAGATGTGACGGGCATCGCGCCGATCCCGACCAATCATCAGCGTGCTCGACAGGTGCTGGACAATGTCGCGCCCGTTGGCTTCGTCGATGGTGCTCTGCTCGAAGGGGCGCGCGATCTTCACTTGCAGGATCGAGATTTTCTCCACGCCGTCGACGAGATGCTGTTCAAGGCGCTTGAGCATGGCGTGCGTCGAAAAACCCAGCAGATCGAATTCACGCATTGGCATGTCGTTGATCGCCCCCTCGCAGGCCAGCACGACATCACGGAAGATGGTAGCCAGGTCACGGCGCGACTCCTTGTCCTCGCAGAACACGCCAAGCGCACCCGTGCCAGGCTCCCACGAGAAGATGGCCGACATGGCTGCTGGTTCTTCGTGGTCAATCACTTCACCGTCGGCGACTTGTTTGAAATGCGCCGTCGAACCATTGAAGGTTGCAGTGAGCGTATGTAACAGCACTGGCGTCGAGTCGTCTGCGTCCTCCCCGCCACAGCGATCCGCATGAGCAAGGTCGCGGCGCGTGAATTGCTCGATGAGAATCTGGTCGGCGGCCACCTTCGGATAGAGGGCTGCGATCCGGGTGCGCAGCACATCCTGCACGTCGACGTCGACCTTGGGCTCGATGCCTTTTGGCCCGAGGTAATGGCTGGAGAAGTTTTCACTCTTCCACTGCCGATGCATCACTTGCAGGCGCTCGGCGTGCTCGAAGCGGTGTTCGGCCTTGACGCCGTCCGATGGAAATTCCTGGAGGAGATGCAGGTGCAGCGCGCGGCTGTACCTGTCGGTTGGCGCAACGAGTACCGCCGCGTCGCCCTCATTTTTTTCCTCGAGCAAGGACTGGACGGCCTGCGCACCGTACTCATCGTCCAGCAGCACCACCAGTTCAGCCGCACGCTCGATGCGCTGCTGTTTATCGGGCATGAGTTTGGCCACAACGTGAAACATGGCCTTACGCGCCGGAATCGGCAGCACACCCTTTGCGACCTCAACCAGCGCCGCGATTTCAGGCAGCGTGGTGTCGGCGGCACGCTCGACCAAGGTCAAGATGAGCGCCGGTCGCTTTACCTTGCGCGCCAGGGTGACGAAATGCTCCATGCAAGGGAGGACATCGGGGCCATCGTCCGATTGCCGGTTGCGCACTTTCTTTGATGTCTGCTGATCTGCAGCCGACTCTTTTTGATTTGCGATGTTGTTTTGTTCGACTGCCGTCATCATGAAATTCCTTTGCTGAATGAAGTGCGCGATTGCGCGAACAGTTAATTACTGGTTTCAAAAAATGCCGACACGAAGTCGGCGGCTAGGTGAGAGCAAGTATCAAGCGATACCTGCCCCCGGTGTCAGAAGGCCGTAACGTTCCATCCGAACCTGGATGAATCGCCGGTGAACGCCGAAGCGTTTTGCCAAGGCCCTCTGCAAACACTCCATGTCGAAGAAGCCAATGTCACCATCGGCGGTCAGCCGCATCGTGGTGCCGGGCAGCTCCGGATCTAGAGACGGGCTACGGTGGATCGTCACACCGTGCTTCGGTGCCAGTGTCTCTACCGCGCGGTACAAATGCTGTCGCGGCACAAGCAGTGACCCCATGAATTCGTTGGCGCGCAGCTCGGCAAAATGGACATTGCGCACAAGCTCACTGTTACGTGCTGCGCTCGGCTCTGGCTGTTTTGCCAAGTGCTCGGCGTCACGAGTCGTGGTGCGGTATGCCTTGCGTGCCAGCTCGGCGGGATCGTCAAACAGGCCGGGGCCTTGAGCAGCGGCGGCAATCCAGCTCGGCGCATCAAAAATGGCGTGGCCAAGCTCGTGGGCAAAGGTACTGAGCACCAGCTCTTCGGATGCCGTTTCGCTGACAGGCGAGACGGACAGCATGGTGGCATCCGGTGATGCCTCGGGATCAAACTCGCAAACACCTAATACCGGATTTCCCTGCTCGTCGTTGACGGCGTGCTCGGTGTCTACCCACAGGGCGAACTGGATGCCGTTAATTTTCAGGCTACTGATGTCGCGCAACACAGACAGCGAGATGGCGTCGGTGTTGGCATCAACCAGTTGCTGGCGAGCCAGCACTGCAATGCCTTCGACTTCAGAATGTTTGATGTAGCGAGGGAGTTTCCGGTCACAGCACCGGTAGGCGAGAGTTAACTCCGGCATTCATTTCTCTCCCGTCGCGCGTTTGCGATACATCCGAACGATATCGCCCACGTCCTCTCGCATGTCCGGCGGGAGTCGACTAGCTTCGATGAACGCCTCATCGGGGTTCTCACCAAGAATTTCTGCAGCTTTGCGGATCAGTTCGTCCTTGGGCGGCTTTTCCATCTCGCGCTCAATGCGCGACCAATAGGCCGGTGAGATGTCGAGTTGGCGCGCAAAGTCATTCATCGCGATGCCCTTCGCGTCTCGTTTTTGCCTGATGTAGGTTCCGAAACCCATAATGTGACCCAGTTGCGTGATTGGTTAATTGACGCAATCATAACGACAGCAATCGCCGCCGTCAACTGTTTTGTTAACGCGCAATTTACGAATTGCGGCGACCGCAAGAAATGACCGCCGATTGCTCTCCTTTGCCATCCTCTTCGGAAGATCGGATTGATCATTTGTGACAGTTGCTATTCCCCGGAGCCGTCATGAAGAACCTCGAACTTGCATCTCCCTCGGAGATGAGCGCCAGCGCCCGTGCTGGTGAAATCACTACCATCCTTGCGGCAGCCATCGTTCGCACACTTGTCGCCAACGAGCCGAAACAGAGAGAAGTTGGCCTTGGCTTCCTGCCCGACCAGCGCGTTCATACAACCCCCTATCAACAGGAGAAGTTGTGATGAACGAGAAACAAGCATCTGTCGCTGCGCGCATTGCCGAACTGGCTTGCATGCCGATGTCTGAACTCTGGACGGTGTGGGATCGATATTTCCCTCGCCGCCCGGACTACCCGAACCGCACGCACGTCGAGTCGCGCCTCGCCTACAAGCTGCAAGAGGAAGCCTTCGGCGGCCTCGCGCCCGAGACGAAGCTGCGACTGGAATCCATTGGCGCGAAGCATTCCAAGATCAAGCTGCGCGCCAAGCGACGCGAGTTCGATTTCGCGCCGGGCACGATCTTGTTGCGCGAATGGGGTGAGCGCGAGCATCAGGTGTCGGTCACCGCCGAGGGCCGTTTCGAGTACGAGGGCCACACTTTCAAAAGCCTGACGGCGGTGGCCCGACATATCACTGGCCAGCATTGGAGTGGGCCGCTGTTCTTCGGCCTGATCACAGGTGGTGCGCGATGAGCGACATTGCTTCCACCAAGGCGCGCAAGCGTTGCGCCGTCTACTGCCGGGTATCCACGGACGAACGTCTCGATCAGGAATTCAACTCCATCGACGCACAGAAGGAGGCGGGCCACGCCTACATCGCCAGTCAGCGCACCGAGGGCTGGATTTCGGTGGCGGACGACTACGATGACCCCGGGTTTTCCGGTGGCAACACCGAGCGTCCGGCGCTCAAGCGCCTGATGGCCGACATTGAGCGTGGCAGGATCGACATCGTGGTGGTCTACAAGATCGACCGCCTGACACGCAGTCTTGCCGACTTCTCCAAGATGGTGGAGGTGTTCGAGCGCCACGAGGTGTCCTTCGTCTCGGTCACCCAGCAGTTCAACACCACCACTCCGATGGGGCGGCTGATGCTGAACGTCCTGCTGTCCTTCGCCCAATTCGAGCGCGAAGTCACCGGTGAGCGCATCCGCGACAAGATCGCAGCCGCCAAGCGCAAGGGCATGTGGATGGGTGGCGTACCGTCCTTGGGTTATGACGTCGAAAACCGTCTGCTGGTCATCAACGAAGCCGAGGCGGCCGTGGTGCAGCGGATCTTCAAGGAAATGCTGACCATTGGCTCACCGACACAGATTGCAGCCAGCCTGACCTTGGATGGCATCACCACCAAGTCGTGGACAACACAGGAAGGCCAGACCCGTAGCGGCACCCGCATAGACAAGAAGTACCTGCACAAGTTGCTGCGCAACCGCATCTACTTGGGGGAGCTGTCGCACAAGGGGAACTGGTACCCCGGAGCGCACCCGCCGATCATTGACCAGACGCTTTGGGACAAGGTGCATGCGGTGCTGGCCAAGGACGGCCACGCGCGGTCGGTGGAGACCAAGATCCGGTCGCGCACGGATGCCTTGTTGCGCGGCCTGCTGTACGCCCCATCGGGCGAACGGATGTACCCGACCTACTCGCGCAAGAGTGGGCGCAAATACCACTACTACGTGTCCAAGTCGGAAAGCCGCTTCGGTGCGCCGGGCAAGAGCTACGAGCGTCTGCCCGCGCCGGAGATCGAGGCGGCGGTGGTGGCGCAAATCCGCACAGTGCTGACCAGCCCCGAGTCCATCGCCTCGGTGGTACGCCACATCCAGCGCAACGGCGCGCAGATTGACGAAGCCAGTACGGTGATGGCGATGGGGCGACTCAACGACGTGTGGGATCAGTTGTTCCCGGTCGAGCGCCACCGCGTTGCCAACCTGATGATCGAGCGCATCGACCTCGTTCACATCGGCGAGGTACAGGGAATCAAGGTGAAGTGGCGAGAGCTGGGGTGGGACAAGTTGATCGGTGAATTTGCCCCGAGAGGGATTGGTGCGGAACTGCTGGAGGTCGAAGCCTGATGGACAGCTCGTTCGAAACCTTTGTGCCTCTTCATTTCAAACGAAAAAAGGGAAAGTTGCTCGTCGACGGAAGATCGTCTGCCCATGACGTACAGATCATCGAGGCCGTCGCTCGGGCAACGTACTGGCACTCCCTGCTCGACTCGGGTGCCTTCAAGAACGTGGTCGAAATCGCACGACTCGAAGGGTTGATGCCGACGACGGTTGGTCGGCTCTTGCGGTTGGCGCGCCTTGCCCCCGACATCGTTGAACAGTTCATGATGGGATGTCAGCCGCGAAGGCTGACCCTGCTGTGGCTGATGCGAAACGACATCCCCGCGCTCTGGCCAGACCAACGCCAAATGCTTGAGCAATTCAAATAGGAGGCGCGATGTCCAAGAAGCACTACGGCAAGCAGACAGGTCGTCCAGTCACCCATGAACTCCCAACGCCCGCCGGTGGCGTGCGACTGGAAACCTTTGTGCCCTGGAGGCTGGTGCAGCGAGGGTTCAAGAAGCAGATCATCACGCCATTGGATGCGCCACAGGAATTCCTGTCCGAAGCCACCCGGGAGCGTGAGGCTCGGGCAGCAGCGCAGGACAGCGCACTGCTGCGGTCACTCGGACTGGCGCACCACTGGCAGCGGTTGCTGGACGAGGAGCGCGCAGCGACGGTGGCCGACATTGCCACAGCCGAGGGCATAGACGTAACGCAGGTGCGTCGCGTCCTACGCCTGACTCTGTTGGCTCCGGACGTCATCGAACGCTTGGTGGGCGCGCCTGACATTATGCTGGAGCAGGTGATGCGCCGCCCCTTGCCCTGTGGTTGGGGCGATCAGATGAGGGTGCTCGCGCCGCCCGTGTGACCACGTCAAGCACTGTGCCAACAACCGCCTCCGGGCGGTTTTTTTGCGCCTGCGTTATGCTCGGTCGCTTCTGCCACAGGAGTTTCCAGCCACAACCGACCGCCTCGAAACCCGCGCCAATACAGGAACTGGCCTCGCGCACGCTCGCGTGACCACCAGAGAGAACGGAGAACAGAGAGGCTTGGGCAGGGGTGAAAATGCGGGGTTCGTGTGAGTGGCGCTCGCGAGGCCATGCCCGGAATCCGCGCCAGTACTGGCGGGAACGGACGAAAAAAAACCAACCGATAAGGGTTGGTTTTTGAATTACTGGTGGCCAGTCGCGGAATCGAACCACGGACACGCGGATTTTCAGTCCGCTGCTCTACCAACTGAGCTAACTGGCCAAGAAGGGGCGCATTATAACGACTCCTACCCGCTTCGTCAAAAACAAGCCTTGTCCAGGGTGCGTTTAAATCTGTTGGTCAAAGAAGCCTAATCTCAATGGCACTACCTTAGGCTGAATATCAGCCATTTTCCTTTTCACCTGGAGAGTGACAAGTTCTCCCCCTTCAGATCGTTTCTTTGGCGAGTCGGAGATTGGATAGTTCTGTTCCCAGCTCGATCCATCGGTCGATGAGAAGCTTCATGCGTTCGTAGTTTTT
>NZ_JAPUVO010000099.1 GCF_029255185.1 Propionivibrio sp. | reverse complement strand
TATGCACATCCAGCCCCACGTACTTGCTAAACTCTTTCATGACCTGCCTCCCTCAATTTAGGCTCTGCGCCTACGGTTGAACAAACCCCAAGCGTAACCCTCGTCGCTTGAGGTGTGGCAGGTCAATACATGATGTCTAAGACTGCGCCACTGGCGCTGGTAATTTGGCTGCTGGCACCTGTGGCACTCAATGCCGTGTTGTTTTGCGCGGCAATGACGCCGCTATTGTTGATGTCGCCGCGTGTGGTGATCGCGGTGTTGCCTTGGGCGTAAACGGTGCCGGTGTTTTGGACACCGTTTTGCGTGTCGATTTGAGCTTGGCCGCTACTGGTGATCTGCCCCGCGTTTTGCAGCTGGCCATTGGCGGTGATGATCACATCCCCCACACCCGCGTACATCTTGCCTGCGTTGCGCACGCCAACGCCTGCTTCAGTGGCCAACAGGGTGATTTTTCCGGCGTACATCCCACCCAGTTGCGCGGTGTCGATGGCAAACGCGGGCGCAGCGCCTGTGCCCGTAGTTGCCCCGCTCACGCTAGGATCATTGGTGGTCTGATCAATACTGACTTGGTTGGTGCCAGTCACCACTTTGAGTTGATTGGCCCAAATGCCCGCATTGATTTGCACGGCCCGCGCGATGATATCGGTGTAATCGGTGGTGCTGGCATCCATACCATTACCCGTGATCGTCACCATGCCGCCTTGCACGCGGAAGCCCTCCAGATTCCCGCTGTTCATGATCGGCGTGCCGGTCGTGATCGTGGCGCGATTTGCATTGATGAAGCCACAGCCGTCGCAAGTTACGCCAGATGGGTTGGCAATCACGACCTGGGCGCGTTGCCCGGCGACTTCCACATAACCACGCAATAAGCTCGGATTGTTTGAATTGACTTCGTTCAAGATCACACGAGCGCTGCCAGTTGCCAGCCAAGGGTTTCCTTGGACCCAACCGCCGAGTTGGGTTTGAACGTTGGTGCGGCTGTTGTTGAGAATCGCACCTTGCTGCTGCACATCGAACTGGCTATAGGTGTTGCGCGAAACACCCGCCGCGCTCGGCGTTTGAATGTTGACAAGTGGGACGTTGTTAGGCGCGGTTAAAACAGTGGGGCGTTGATTAGCCGCCGCCGTAGGATCAGCAACGATTTGCGCATAGGTTGCCGGGGTCATCACCATGCCAAACAAACCCCAGACAAAGAATGTCAGAGGTTTGATTGCCGCAATCAAGGAGCGCTCGTTGCTTTTTGACGGAGCGGATGTTTCGCCACTTGCTTTACCTTGGCTTAAACAGGTTTCAGCAACTGCCATCAGTAGGCCACGCGCCTTGTTAAAAATAATGCGATAGCAGTTCTTATTCATGTTTCACTCCTCGGGGAACAATAAATTAACTTTCGGCGTGTCCTGAGACACGGGGCGATTGGGGTATGCCACTGGATGACTCTTGAACCATTCTTTCGCTTCTTCTTTCAGCACCGCCATACCCTGAAACGTTCTAACCTCGATGCCGCGTTCGTTTCCTCGGTGATAAAGCATGCGTCCAAAACGATTGGCAAAGAGCTGCTTTCTTATTAGACGATTGACGACAGCGGTATGGCCGAAAGGAGCCACCCAATCGAGTACCCACATGCGATCCCCACAGTTCCAATCCGCTTCTGGCATCAACAGAGGGCTGTTGGCTAGATAGCGTTTTTCAGCTTCTAGATTGAAATTGGCCCATGAAAGGTAGAAAACAGGGCGTCCTGCTTCGCTGGCCATAATGAATTGACGATTCTTGATTGCGGGAAGCAACAAGACTGGCAAGGTATGCAGAGGAAAGTTGTGATGCGACTTCGAGTGCATCCATGACCAGGTAACACTTCCCAATACCTCTGCCTCATTCCAGGTTTGCTCAATCAATCCTGGGGCGATGATGGATAGAGGTGCTGTACTCACGCCCATCCCCTAAAACGACCAGTTGATGTTGAACCCGGCCACACTACTGGAGGTTTGGAACCCGCTGGGTTTGCTGAGGGGCTTACCGACAAATACGTCGTAGGAAACACTTTTGAGGGCACCACGCAATCCGATGACAGCTCCGCTTAGGTGTTTGCCAATCAAGGTTTCGCTACTTGGTCCGCTTACTTGGCCGTAATCGATGCCGACATAAAACTCTTGGCCACTTTGCCCAAGCGCCCATCCCAGGTCATTGCGTACCAACCAACCGCGCTCAGCCAAGAGCTGATTCTCGCCATCGAAGCCGCGCACGGTGTAACGATTGCCGATGGCAAAACGGTCTTGTGGCACCAGCGGCGTTCTATTCCACTGCGCACGCCAAGCGCCGGTGTAACGCAAGCGCTGCTCGCCTAAATTAAAAGGGGCATTGAGCTGTGCGTCCGCCGTGATGATTTTGGGACGTGAGGTGCCTTCACCGAAGGCTTCTTCCGGCGCGGGTAAGGAATTCCAAGCACCTGTGCCACGGCGATAGTTGAGGCTGGCATCGAGCGTAGCGTTACCGATGAATTCACGGTGCGAGACACCGACATCCACGCCCGCCATGCGACGGCGTTGCACTTCGACTTCCGTATCGTCGATGAAATTTTTAGAGGCACGGGTCCACCCCTTCAAAGATAGGGTGGTTTTACGTACCGCGTCACGGTAGATCAGGCGCGAGAGCTTGATTTCGCTGTTTTGACTTTCACCGCTGTAGAGGTAGGTTTGGCTGGCACCGGGTACTGATTGGTGATAACGGTTTTGGCTGGCGGTGAAACCCAACAACCAATAGCCGAAGGGCAAGGAGTAATGCGCGGTATAGCCTCGTGTACCTCGTGCGCCAGGATCGCCTCCACCCAAATCGTGGTTGAAGCTGATGTAAAACAGGTCATTCAGCGTCCACCAGTGGTCGTAAGAAACCGTGACGCTGCCTTGGTATTTGCCTGTGGCCTTGGTCCCAGAGTCATCCGCCGAGAAGCTGACACGGAAAGGAAAGTCCTGCTTCCACTTAACGACCAGATCACTTTGGCCCGGTTCAGCATCAGGCCCTTCGGCGGGAACAACTTGGATATCGGCTTCAGCGGTAGGAAGCCGCTTAAAGTTCTCCAGAGCCTGCTCAATGTCACGCAAGTTCAGTAGATCGCCAGATTTGACAGGAACAGCGTTCCATTTCGTGGCACGCCCATCGGTGCCCGGTGCAAACTGGATGTGGCGAATCCGACCGGGAAACAGAGTAAGTTCGAGAGTGCCTTCGGCCAAATGAGCTTGCGGCCCAGCCAAGACACGCGCGGCGACAAACCCACGCGCGATGATGGCGTTTTGAATGCGTCGCATCACCAAGTTCACGCTGCGTGAACCAAGACAACGGCCAGTTGCTTTATCTTCTACGTTGTCCGCAGTGTGATTTGCAGCCTCAATGGCCCACTGGAATTGATCCGCGCTGTCACCAACCAGGGTAATATTTTTGATGTCGACGCAGTCGGCTTCATTGCTGGGCAAGCGCTCCAACCCCTGTGGGGTCTCGGGTTTGGGCAAACGTACATCAGGAATGCGTTCTTGCTGCTCGCGTAACACCCGTTCGCGTTCTTGCCGACGCAAAAGCTCGTCAGTGGCAGATTGGGCTGGAGTCACCTGGGCGAAAGCAGGCAAGGAAGTGACGCCCAGGAGTGCCGTTGCAAAGGCGAGTGTGGCACCACCCGCCAATGTGGGCAAACGCCATGCTTGCAGAGCAGCCTGGATGTTTTTGTTTTTTTACTTCGGTCCGAGCAAGCGTGATTCCCTTCGAGTCTATTTCAAGTCTGTCCCCGATTCCGAGAGAGGCACAAAAATCCGGCTATCTTACCAGAAGTCGTTGTAAATATGCACTTTTGGAAAAGACGCAAATTTGCGAGGGATCTCCTATTTTTTAAGATCTTATTTCCGCATAAATTCATCTACAAATAAACAAACTAGATTTAAAACGCATAGCCATGTACATGCTTATTCCATCATTACTTTTTCCTCTAATTAAAAAGACAATTTTGCCTATTTATAGGACTCTGTCGCATGGAAAAACCCATCCGTCGGTCTCTGGCCAGGCGCTTGGGTCGCAATATCGGGGACCGTCGTCGTGCGGCTGGGCTGACACAAGAACAACTCGCCGAGTACTTGGATATCGATACGCTCACCATTTCACGGTATGAAACTGGCGCGATCCTTCCCCCACTCACAGTCGTTGATCTGATCGCTCGTCTTCTGCATGCAAGCATTGCTGAATTAGTGGGCGAAGAGCCAACCGAACCTATCGAACACGCTGAGCGTCTGGGTATTTTGATGTCCAATATCTCTCTGGCTGATCGAGACTGGATCGAAGGGGTCGTCAAGTTGCTCGTTGAACGCTGTCAGCCCCGCAAGCGGGGACGTCCGCGTACACGAGCTGCTAAAGCAGCCCACATAGCCTAAGCCTAGAGTGAATGCAAAGTAAAGGTGCGTCAGCCGCCGCTTGAGCTTTCCCTATCGATAGACGTCTTATACCAATCGTGCAGCCTCGGCGGCCACATGGCCAGCCAATGCAGCCACGAACGTTTTGAGACTGGTCATATTAGATAGGTCAGCAAAATCTCCCGTGTCCACCGCACTACGGTGTGCTGCAATTATTGCTGCAGTGGTGTAAAGCTGCTCCTTTACCAAGCGTTGGCAGGTAACCGGTAACCCTACGGCGTTCTTCCCTTTGCGCGCGCGATGACGAGAATGGCTCCCGAGACAAATCACTCACGGGAGCAATTGCGATGGTGGAGCGCAAGAAGGGAAAGGGGTCACGGCGCAGCCGGCACGAGTGGCG
>NZ_JAPUVO010000098.1 GCF_029255185.1 Propionivibrio sp. | reverse complement strand
GGCCATCCCGGCATTTTTAACGTTTCCACAATTGGACCCCAGCCTCAAGAAAATAACGAGCAAATACACCCGTTACGATCTGGCCTCGGCCGCCAGCCTATTGGTCGCGTGAAAAAAATCGGAAAAGTCGACACTGTCCAGAAGTAAAGCAAAAACAAATAATGCGCCTCTTACAAAAAACATAGGATTCATTCTTAAACTCCTTTCTTTCCCGTTACCCACTTTTGCATGATTTCTTGATGCTCTAGCCGTGTCGTTTCAGCAATACCCTCGAAATGCATACTCAGCTCTTTTATTGAATGATTGCTCGCCTTAGAAAACCAAGTGGGTGGCCATTCTTGAAGCTTGTCTTTGTAAGTAATGCAGAACTGGATAAATTTCTCAACTTCGATGTTATTTCGGTTCCGAACAGGCATTTCTTCTAAGTTTTTTGGAATAGCAAGAGAAGGGTCATCGACAAGCGCATACGCCATATCTCGGAATGTGAAAGATATTTTTTCTTCTCTCAAACCAATGTAAAAGCTCACGTCTGTCTCATAGCGCTCAACCTGCTGAATCCCAATAACGATATGCTCACATTCAAGCTGCAGCTCTAGATCACCATCAATAAATTTACTGCGGTGAAAAATGTTCTTGAGATTTGCAAAGGACAACTCAGCCTGTTGACTCAGCTCTAGATTGCTCATTTGCAACCTCCCAAACACATGTGACCCGACGTTGGGTCATATTGATATCCTTTCGCTTCTAAATATTTAACTTCTCGTCCAAAGCCTGATAGTACGGATGGATCTTTTGGACTTATCAGAACCTTACCCTCAGGTTTTGTTGCTAACGCAATGTCGTCTCCTCTAGCTATAGCAGCATCAAGGAAGGGTTTGTTGATCTGCTGCCAGAATTTTTCAGGGCCCAATGCCGTGTACAAACTATCAGGTGTATTCAGCAAATTGAATGAACCCGGTTGGGTTGCTCCATCAATTGCCATTGATTTAGACATACCAAGTTCTTGGTTGATGATGCGTTTAGTGTCGGCAGTGAATGCTCCAAGTATTGTGGTTGTCTTATCAGGGTTAGCTTTGATTACTACCCCACTGGTTGTTTTGATTTCTTTCGGGAAGCTATAAGCGGAGCCATCTCGATAAAAGTTCTGAGCTTGTTTCGCGCTCGCGATAGCCTCAGCTTGCGCCAGCTTATAGGCTTTAGAAACAGCCATTCCTTCCAAGACATCTTTACCAACACTGATGCCCACTTTGGCCAGTGCTACTCCACCTTTCGCCACACCGCCCACACCAGTAGCAACTGCGCCTACTTGCCAAACCAATGCGCCGAGGTCCTGACCTAATTGCTCGGCATTTTGATCGCCTCCAACTTGCAAGGCAGTCTTCATGCGATCAATCTTGGCATCCAACTCCTTAAAGACACTGTCGCCTAATTGCTGCCGTGCTTCTGGGCTGGTGATGATTTGCTTGAGTCCATTCAGGCCAGCAATGGGATCGGAGAGAAATTCCGCCAGTCCTTTGATATCACTGATGCCTGCTTCAACCAAACCTTTGCCTACTCCAGCAGTGGTTAGCACATCTTGCTTGGTACTGATGTAAGCCCACTTGCCAGCAACTTTCAGCTCTTCCAATGTGCCCTGGGCCGCCTTGATCTCCTTCTTCATTTGCACGATCTGCTGCGTGGCTAACCAGTTGTTATCCACGGTAGCACCCGCCGCATTAGTTGCCGTCGCCACATTCGCATCGCCAACACTGGCAATACCCGTGACGATCGAAACAATCAGGTTGCGTTTTGCTTCACGCTCTTGGGTGGTTTCATTCGGATTGGTGTCGCTGAATAGACCTGTGAGCAAACTAGAAGCTGCAGCTCCCGCTGCACCACTGCCGCAACTTTGATTACTTGCCGCTGCGCCTGCGCAGGCAACGATGGCATGCAAGGCTGCGTGTAATGGGCTGCCTTCTGTCAGTTTGCCATCAGCGACCAATTGACCGATATAGGAAGCACCTTGCTGCTGCACATAGTTCACAACCATGTTCTTGGCAAACTCGCTACTGGCCGCACTGACGTTGCCACTGATCCCCGCCACCAAGGCGGTGGTGATTTGCCGATAAGTACCACCTGCGCCCCAGTTGTCATTGATGGCCTGTGCTTCACCTCTTAGAGTGATCGCCTGGTCACGCAACGCTTGACGCTGCTCGTCATTCAAACCATTGTTGGGATCTTTTGCTGCTTGCTCTACGTCTTTAGCTTGCGTCGTCTTCGCATCGGCTTCTTTTGCACGGTTGTTTAAGAAGGTGCCCACCTGGTTCGCAAACGCACCCACGATTTCAAAGCCTGCTTTGATTTCTTGCTCATTGAAGATGGGCTTCAATGCATTGCTGGTGTCCTTACCTGTCGCCACCTCGCGATTCAAGCTCGCTACCGTAGTCGCCGCATCCTTGCCAGTGAGGGTTTGTTGCTGCGCTTCATTGGTGATGCTGATGGCCGCTGCACTGACACCACTTTGGGTGGTACTGCTGGCATTCCCCGAGGCACTCATGGCAACAGGTAGGGTGGCCGAGAAGCCATTCAAACTTGGCAAAGTCGTGCCGGGTGTCTGTGTGCCGCCTGTCGTGGCATTACCCTGGCTGTCTTTACCTACACCCATACCCGTGCTGTATCCCGCACCAATATTGAAGCTTTGTCCTTTGTATTCGGCCTTGTTCTGGATGTCGCTCGTAGTGAGGCTACCTGTCGTCAGGCTGTTCTTACCATCTTGTGCAGCTTTATCTGTACTGGTGATGACTGCGCCTTTCAGGTCGGTGTTGTTCGCCACAGTAATTTGGAAGCCATCATCTTCAGCTCTGATGCCCGATTGTTCGGTCACGCTGGCAAAGTCGCTATTGATATTGCTCTTGCCTACGTTGATGCTTCCGCCCATCTTGCCGTAGCCAACGGAGATGCTGCCGCCAATACTTTGCTGCTTGCTATCGAACTTGCTCGTGTCTTGCAGGCTCTCGACGTTAAGGCTGCCTCCCACATTAGCCACCACTTGTTTGCCGGTTGCCACCGCACCTTTCAAGGTGGTATCGCCACCCGACTGGATTTTGAGTTGATTGCCTGCATCCACATGCGTGTTGGTCCAACTCACATCGCTACCATCGGCTTTACCACGCCCGCCACTGGCACTCGCTGTGAAGAGCAGGCCATCGGTGCCAATTGAAATCCCCACACTAGCGCTGGAATTCTTGTTAGTGCTGTGCTGGTCCGCTGTATTTTGAGCGGCAAGAAGTTTGACTTCGTTTTCAGCGTTGAGCGCAATGTTGTTGCCCGCCTTGACGGTACTGCCTTGAATCGTGAGGTTGCTGTCTTGTCCTGCGCCACTGGCAATCATATTGATATTGCCACCCGCTGCCACCGTGGACCCCGCAGCACTACCGCTGGTTTGAATGGTATTGCTTTGACTCTTGGAGGTACCAACGCTGATACTGAGGTTGACTCCTCCAGCTTCACTAGGGTTGGCTTGCACGGCATCGACCGCATTCTTTGCAGCAAGGGCTGTTGTCGCCAGGGCGAGTGCTTGCATGCGCGGGTCACTCGTTTTGCTTGCCGCAGATTTCATCTGATCTGCCGTTTGGATAGCGCTTACAACAGGATTGGTCAGCGCAACGGTTAGACCACTCTGCTTGAATTTGGTCTCAGTTTGGCTTTGGCTGGTATCACGCGCTTCTACGATATCGATACGTTTAGCGCCAATATCAATATTGCCTTGAGGCGCAATCACATTACTACCCGTTTGAGCGTAGTTTTGGCCTGCCTGAAGGTTGATGTCGCCTTGCGTGCTGCCAACCGTTGAAGCCGCTGCTGTCTTAGTCACTCCTTGTTGGTCTACGCTTTGTTGCTGTGTTCCGACTGTGATGCTCAAGCCACCGCCACTGAAGATGCCGGATTTTTTCTCATCCCTGAAGTGGCCCTCGACCGTGGTATTGGTCGCCGCCGCGATGTTGAGATTGTTTTGTGCGGCCAGCGTCGTGCCGTTGTCGCTGACTACGTTGCTGCCCGTGAGGTTGATGTCACGATCAGCCAAAACAGTCGTCGTTTTGCCAGAGAAGGTTGTCGCTTGCGCTGTTGTCTGATCCAGCGTGTCACGTGTCGTGATGGTCTTGCTAGAAAACGCGCTGCTGCGACCCTTGTGTTGGTGAGCTTCATCGACCTGCACATTTGCCTCGCCAGCCGTTAGATTGACATTGTTCGTCGCAATGGCAACCAAGTTACCTTGCGTGCTCGTCACATTCGCACCTTTGGCATTGAGGTCGTTGCCCGCTTGCAGGATCAAATCGCCTTGGGTTTGGATACTGGTACCAATATCGACCTTGCTTGAATCGCTGCGGTTGTTGTTGCCGCTCCAAACAACACGATTGCTTTGGCTTTGCGTGACGGTGCCTAAATTGAGATTGTTGCCTGCGGTAATCGTAGTGCTGTCAGTAGGAGCGCCTGCCGATGTGGGCGCTGCGTTGATGATGGCCGCTGCGTTTAAATTGACATCACGTGTAGCGCTTGCAAGCAAAGTGCCTCCCGTGCCGGTCACATACAGCCCCGCCACACGCTCGATATTGGTTTGACTACCTTGCGCATTGGTTTGGGTACGAGTTGTCGACGTGACATTCAAGTCACGCCCTGCGCTTGCGACCAAGTTGTTATTGGCCGCGATGGTGCCCCCGATGTTATTGAGATCGGTACCCGCAGCCACCCCAACATCGGTTCCAAGGATGCGTCCACCCAGGTTGTTGATGTTGTCAGCGGTGAGCGCCACCACTTGTCGTCCGGCGATGGTGCCACCATTGAGCAGATTGCCTGTGACATTGAGGTTGACGTTGTTACCCGCGATTAAAGCGCCACCCGCTTGCAAATCGCCTTCTTGGACATGCACGTAAAGCTGGGGTACCAGGGCTTTGGTTGTTGTGCCATTGGGCAGGGTGATGTCTTTCTCCACCAACCACACGATGTCATTGGTCAATTGCGCCATTTGAGCGGCGCTGAGGGCTATACCGGGCACAAGGTTGTAGGCTTGCGCGAAGGTCACGCCACTGTTCATGAGCGCCGCGTATTGCGCTTCGTCGTTAGCGTAGCCATCGAGAAAGCGTCTTCCCGTGAGCTGAGCGACTTGTTCACGAATCAGTTTTTGCTCATAGAAACCATCGCCCAAGCGTTTCTGGGTCAGCGCTGGGTCCAGCGATAAGGCATTGAGCAAGTAATCCGAACTCAGCCAGGTTCGATAGTTGGCGAATGCGGGATCGGTTTCGATCAGGTAATGGGCCGTGGAGCCGGGCGCGAGTCCAAACAAGCTGTTATTGGGCACACTGGTATTGATGCCGCCACTGCGCACCACGGTGGCAGGGCCACTGGCACTGCTGCTGACAGCAGCCACGACCTGCGTGATCGGTGTAATAACTTGGCCACCCTGCGTGGTTCCCGTGGCGCTACTTGCCGCGCCTGGCGTTTGATTCACCGTAGCCGTGGAAAGCGCCGCAACCTGAGTACCTGAACCGCTTGACGCGGTGTTTTGTTGATAAACCGTGGGCGTCAGGGAAATGGCTTGAATCGTTGGTGCGGGGTTGTAGCCCGCGCTGCTGCTGCCGGTGCTATCGCGTCCCTTGTGGTGATCGCGCCAATAAGAAGTGACACTGCCTGAATCGGTGGTGACACGTTCACCCGCTACTTCGGTGTTGTTGAGGGTACCGATCGTGCCTGTCAGTGTGCCGCCCGCGATGATGCGACTCTTATCGTTATTGACGGTGTCCGCAGTGATGCGCATCGCACCACCGGAAAGAATTTGGGCTGGATCAGAGCTGGCAACGCGAGTCTCGCTGGTATTGCGTGTGTAGTTGTAGGCTGACCAGCTTTCATAGTTGCCCTCGGGCGTATGCAGGTGATCGGATTCGTCGTTGTAGACATACACATCTGGCGTGCCTGGGGTGTAGCGATTGGGTGAACCGGAGCCTTGGTACTCGGTGATGCTTTGCGCCGCTAGATTCTCTGTAGTGGTGCTGAAGTTCTGGTTGGTGTTGTTGACGGTCTTGGTGTTCAAGCCAAGCGCGCCAGTGGCTTCTATCGTGGCGCTGTCGTTATTGAGCGTGGTGGCTTGGCCCGTAGCACGCTTGCTGGCATCGAGACTGCCGCCAATGGCCACATCGCCGCCGCTGAACATGATGGCGTGTCCGCTGTTATTGATGGTGTCCGCACCGATGTCCAATCGGTCGCGGGCAGCGATGACCGGAGCCGTGCCGTTCTCCGCCGCATTGGTCAGCGTCGTCGCACCAATGGCGACATGGTCGCCATAGATTTTTCCGGTACCGAGGTTGTTCAGGGTCTGAGTTTCGAGAACCGTGTCCGTTCCATTGATCGTGCCCCGGTTCGTCAACGTATGGCTGTCCGTCGCTTGCAATTTAACGTTGGTAGCGGAAATGGTGCCGCCCGCTTGATTGTCGATCGTCGCCGCCTTGGCATTGAGGGTGTTGCCAGCCGCCAGGGTGCCTTGGTTGGTCAAGGTGGCATCGGTTTCCACGGTGGCATTGCCGTTGGCGATGATTTGCCCCGAGTTGGTGATGCTTTGCTTGAGCGTGACGTTCAGATTGCCCTGGCTCAGCACATTTCCATCACCGCTCAGACTGGCACTATCAACGGTAAGTTGTTGACCTGCGAGGAGCGTGCCGTTGGTGTTGGTAATCGCAAGGGTTTTATTGGCGGCAAGGTCTTGCACCGCCAAGGTATTGCCAGCGCTTACCAGTCCATTGGTATTGTTGATAGTTCCGCTGCTGATCAAGGTCGTGTTGTTATTCGCTCGAATGGCACCCGTGGTGTTATCGATGTTGGACGCTGACAGGGAAACGTTATTGCCTTCCAGACCTTGATTGCTTCCCTGGGTATTGGTGTTATTGACGCTTGCCGCATTGATGGTGAGGTTCTGTCCAGAGCGCACTAGGCTCCCGGTGTTATTCAAACTCCCACTCAAGGTGGCATCGACATTGCCTACAGCTTGGATTTGTCCACCTTGATTATTCAATGAGTTGGCATTAATCGTCGCGGCTGCACTGCTGACGATGTTGCCGCCTTGTGTATTGGTGATCGTCGCACCATTGACGGTAAGCGCCGCATTGCTGCCGATATAGCCTGCTTGGTTGTTGAGATCGCCCGTACTCAGATTCACGGTGCTTTGACCCACGATGCCACCACTGGCCCCTGAATTGGTATTGGTCAGCGTCTGACCATGGGTATTGACCGTCAATGCGGATGCGCCTTGAATCAAACCGCTGTCGTTGGTCAAGGCGCCACTTTGGACATTCAGTGTATCGGTCCCACCCGCGCCGCTCGCGATCAACTTGCCGCGCGTATTGTTGAAGCTTTGACTTTGGCTGTTGGCACTCAGGCTTTTGCCTGTGACTGTGCCATCGGTGTTGGTGATCCCAACGGCGGAAAGAGTGACTGTTTTGGCGGCTTCAATACGCCCAGCCTGATTGTTGAGCGCACCTGTTTGCGCGGTGACGCTGGCTGCGTCTTGCACAGAACCGATGGTGCCCGCTTGATTGTTGATTTGGCTCGCCGTCAAGGTGACTTGACCATTGGCTGCGAGCAAGCCTTGGGTATTGTTGGTGGCTTGCGTGGTCGTGCTACTCAGCGTTTGGCCTGCCGTGATTTGGCCCTGCGTGTTATTGAGGTTGTCGCCCATAATCGTCGCATTGCCGCTAGCGGAGATATTTCCCGCATTGCTGTTGTCGATTTCAGCGGTGGCGGTGAGAGTGAGGTCAGAAGCTGCAGTAGTGGAACCTGAGCCCGTCGCCTGGATAGTTCCTCCCTGATTTTTTAAAGCGCCTACATTCAGGGTGGCGGAGCCATTGCTGGTAATCGTGCCGCCGGTGTTATCCAGCTGAGTGCTCGCGGCAATGGTGGCAGCACCGCTGCCGGTTTGTGTCATGGTGCCGCCTTGGTGAGAGAGCGTCGCACTGTTGACGTTCAGTTGGCTAGCCGTCGTGGTGGCCGCATTGAGCGTCGCGTTGGTGGCTGTCAGGTTCAGCGCGCCATTGCTGGCGATTGTGCCGCGTGTTCCATTGAGCGTATTGACGTTGACGGCCAGGGTGCTTGTTCCAGCATGTTCGAGTGTCCCGTCGGTGTTGGTCAGCGTATCGGCGCTGATGTTCATATTGACGCTGTTGCTTGCAATACGACCTTCGGTGTTATTGAGGTTACCTGGCAGATTGAGCGCCATATCGCCGCTGCCTGTTTGAACGATTTGACCTTGTACGTTCGAGAGGTCGTGGGCGGTTGCATTGCTCTGATTGGCCGAAACATTGGCCCCGTCAGTGCGCAGCGTTTGGTTTGCGTTAGCGGTCAATGTTTGACTGACTACAACCGTGGCGTTGGCCAGGTTGATATCACCGCCACTGGCAGTGACTGAGAGATTCCGTGCGCTGGTTTGGCTGCCCGAAAGATCGACAGTTTGTGCTGTGAGACTTTGATCACCGCCGCTTAAGTTTTGTCCTTGAGCCGTAATGGATCGCGTGGCACTCGCTGTGAGATTGCCCGAGGCGCCGAGCGTGCCATCGGTTTGAACGCCAGCGGCTGATATGTATTGACCTGTCAAGTTTTCCAAGAACCCAGTTTTAGATCATCGTCCAGTGTGTGGGTAGCAGAACGGGCGGCAAGCCGACGGTTGATCAGTCTGATATGCGCGGGTTGGCTACCGCATGACAACCGATTCGT
>NZ_JAPUVO010000097.1 GCF_029255185.1 Propionivibrio sp. | reverse complement strand
TCCATGAGTCACCCCAAAAAGACAGAAAACTACACAATTCCAAACGCTGTGAACAGCCCCTCTGTAACTCATTGAGCGTAAACGATTATTTCTGTGGGTCGACGACAATGGCATTCGCATTTTGATGCAATTGCCCTGGGCTGTTTGGTACGCGCGACGAAACTGTCGGAGGAGATATGTGTCTGTATGCGGAGCGCCTTGAGGATGGTGGCGTGCTATTACCCAATGACTTGTGCGCGCCGTCGTCTGGCGCGCACAGCTTGCAATCTTGTGCCAGGTGAAGTTTGATGACGACGGAAAGGTTTGCTGCTTCGTTCCTCGGCCGCCTTTGACTTCAACCGCTCCTTAGGCACGGGAATCAACGCATTGATGGCACATCGGGGCATCCCTTTGGCACTTCATCGGTCTTCAATAAATTCGAAGATCTTCATTCCGACAAGCATCGCCCCGACGAAGAGCAGTCCTTGAGGAATGCCGGCGCCGGCGAGGACAAGAGCCGGCCCCGGACAAATCCCGGCCAGCCCCCAGCCGACGCCGAAGGTCAGGCTGCCACCGATCAGACGTCGGTCAATTTGTCGCACCGTCGGCATCTGCATGGGCAAGTCGAGGAATGATCTTTGACGTTTCCCGGCCGCGGAAAAGGCAACGAAACCGATCGCAATCGCGCCGCCCATCACTAGCGCCAGCGAAGGATCCCAAGTCCCGGCAAGATCGAGAAAGTTCAGCACCTTCGTCGGATTCGTCATGCCCGAGATGATCAGGCCAAATCCGAAGGTCAGGCCGCTTAGTAAAGAGAGGGCAATCGTCATGGCTGTTCTTCAAACAAGAAGGTGGCGAACGACGAAGACAGTGACAAAACCGGACAACATGAAGCTCGCTGTTGCGACCAGAGAACGCGGTGAAAGTCGCGAAATACCGCAGACACCGTGACCGCTGGTACATCCAGCGCCGTAGCGCGTGCCGAGACCGACTAGGAGGCCGGCGATGACCAGCGTCCCGGGTCCGGTATCGATGCTTATGTCTGGCAATGGGGCCATCGTCTGAAAGAGCCAAGGCGCTGACAGCAAACCGACGATGAAAGCACTACGCCAAGAGATATCACCCGACTGTGCCCGAAACAAACCGCCGATGATTCCGCTGATTCCGGCGATGCGACCGTTGAATAGCGCGAAAACCGCCGCGGCCAAACCGATCAGCACACCGCCTGCCGAGGCGGCCAGTGGTGTGAAGTGATTCCAGTCAACGTTCACTGTTGTTTTCGCAGTAGAGGGAATAAAGCTGATTAAGAATGGTCAAGACTTTTTGGTCCTTCACCGAATAGTAGATTTGCTTGCCGACACGCCGAGTTTCGACCATTTCTTCTTGACGCAGTACGCCTAGCTGCTGCGAAAGTGTCGGTTGAACGATACCCAGCAAGTCTGCGAGTTCACCGACAGATTTTTCGCCCTGGGTGAGCTGGCATAGAAGCAACAGACGATCCGGATTGGCCAGCGTGCGCAACGCGCTCGTTGCCTGTACAGCGGCTGCGCGCATCGATTCGATATCGAGTGTTCGAGCTTTACTCATCTTCGGGTCTCAGTATTAAATACTTGAAAATATTATATTAGAACATACTATGTATTATAGTATATCGTTTTGTAATCCACTGGTCCAAGGAGTTCATCATGAAAGCTAACGTGGGAAGCGTAGACCGAATTTTTCGTTTCGTTGTCGGACTTGGCCTGATTGGCGCGACACTTTCTGGCGCCATCGGGCAGTGGGGATGGATCGGCGTCGTACCGCTGCTGACTGGCGTTTTGGGCCGCTGTCCGGCCTACCTGCCGTTCGGCATGAGCACATGCAAGAGGAAGTAACGACTTAATTCGGAGAAATAACGATGAATACCGCCGCACCCAGCTATCAGGATCTGATTCAATCGGTGTCCAAGAATCTCGCCACCTTGCGCGCCGATATCCCGGATGTCATGAAGGGGTTTAGCGATATGGCGAAGGCGGCAACTCAGCCCGGTGCCTTGGACAAGAAAACGAAGGAGCTCATTGCGCTCGCGTTGGGCGTTGCTGCCCATTGCGACGCGTGCATCGGATTTCACACACAGGCATTGGCCAGACTCGGCGCAACGAAAGCCGAAGTCGAAGAAGCTTTGGGAATGGCCATCTATATGGGTGGCGGACCATCGTTGATGTACTCGGCCAACGCGATCGCGTCCTTTGCCGAGTTCGCTGAAATAGGTCCGGCCAAGGCGTGACGGGTGCTGGCTTGGGCGTAGGCAGGTGCGTTGCGCCCGGCGCATGGCGAAGCGCCGGATGCTTATGCTTTTGGAATCCGCGGCAGTGCGAGGATTGCCGAGAGACCGCCCTTGGGTCGGTTGGTTAGCAGCAGTTTGCCACCGTGCATCAACGCGATGTCCTTGACGATCGAGAGGCCCAGGCCGACGCCGCCCGTCTCGCGGCTGCGCGATGCGTCCGGCCGGTAGTAAGCCTCAGTGACGCGCACGAGTTCTTCCGGTGTGATTCCCGGGCCTTCGTCATCGACGATGATTCGTAGCGCAATCGCGCTGTCTTCAATCCGCAAGCGCGCGCTGCGGCCGTACTTGATGGCGTTGTCAATCAAATTCTGCAACGCGCGTCGCAGCGCGGAGAGACGGCCGGTATAGGGCCATTGCGCCAGGCCATCCACGCTAATTGCCTTGCCGAGCACTGCTGCATCATCGACCAGGCTTTGCAGAAGCGCGTTCATATCGATCGGGCGCACGGCTTCGTTATCTTGAAGCCCGCGTAGGTAATCGAGCGTCGCATCGATCATCGCGGACATTAAATCGAGGTCAACAGCCATCTGATCGCGCAGGCTGTTATCGCCGACGAGCTCGGCACGTAAGCGTAGACGGGTTAGCGGCGTTCGCAAATCGTGAGACACAGCAGCCAGCGCCCGTGACCGCTCGTCGACGAGTCGTTTGATTCGCGCCTGCATGCGATTGAAGGCTTGCACGGTGCGGCGCACCTCGGTCGGACCTTTGTTGTCAAGGGGCGCCGCGTCAAGATCGCGTCCGAGTGTATCGGCCGCAATTGCTAGGTCTTTCAGTGGCCGGGTTGCCTGGCGGACTGCGATCATGACGACGACGATGACGATGAGCATCGTGATCAATAGGTTGGTGACGAGATCATTGGAAAAAGCAGGAGCCCCCCCTTCGGACGCCGCAGAAATCCTCACCCATTGACCGTCACGCAGGCGCACGTCGAGCATGCGCGTCGGATTGCCGTGTTGCGGCATTCCGGCGGACCTGCCTCGCTGCATCCCCCCGCCCCCAAACTCGGAGCGAATTTCGCGTTCGCTTCCGAGGCGAACGCCGAGCATCGCCTGAATCTGTCCGCGCGGCAAATTGGGCAAGGCCTGATCGTCGGCGACCAGGGTGACGCGCAGGCCTTGCGACTGCAGTGTCGACAGCGCGTCGCTGCGCTGTGCCGGGCCGCTCGTCTCGAGCACGCGAACGGCGTCGGCGATGCGGTCGAGGAAGTTCAGGCCGCGTGCTTGCGCAACGACGCTTACGCGTTCGTTCCACTGCAACCAGAGGCTGGCCCCTTGCGCGGCGAACAGACCGGCAAGCAGGATCAGCACCATGCGTGCAAAGAGAGTCGAAGGGAATGCCCCTAAGTTCAGGCGCATGAGTTTCGCGCTTCGATGGTCACCGCCAGCACATAGCCTTCGCCGCGCACCGTCTTGATGAGTTCCGGTTCGCGCCCATCATCGCGCAGCCGTTGGCGCAAACGGCTGATCTGGACGTCAATCGCACGATCGTAAGGCTCGGCCTCGCGGCCCTGGATCAGTTCAGTCATCTGGTCGCGATTGAGCACCCGGTTCGGATGGTCGAGAAGGATGCGGAGCAGACGGTATTCGCCGCCCGACAGCGGCGTTGCCACACCGTCCGGCGACGTGAGCAAACGCGCCGCAGTATCGAGGCACCAGCCGGCAAAGCACAGGCAGCGCGCCGGCTCGGGACGCAGATTGGGCGGCAAAGCACGCGTTCGACGCAGAATCGTCTTGATGCGAGCGAGTAACTCACGTGGATTGAAAGGCTTGACAAGATAGTCGTCGGCGCCCATCTCGATACCGACAATACGGTCCGTCTCCTCGCCGCGTGCCGTAAGCATTAGCACCGGGATGTTGGGGAATTTAGGGTTACCGCGCAGATCGCGGCACAGCGTAAGTCCGTCGCTATCGGGCAACATCAGGTCGAGAACGATCAGATCGACCGCGTGCCGGTCAAGCGCGTGCCGCATCTCGTGCCCATCGCGCGCAGCAATGGCCTCGAAACCGTTCCGCGCCAAATAGTCGACGAGTAATCGTCGGATTTCTGGGTCGTCATCAACAATTAGAATGCAGTCGGATTTGTCCATGAGCTCTTGCGTCAATCCAGAAGGAAGCTGCCAGCACGAAGCATGTCCGAATTTTGGCCCTCTTTTTCCCCGCTCACGCCTTGCGTATGTAACGCACTGTAACGCAAAGCCACTTTGCCATGCTGCACTACAAATTTGTCCTGCTGTGCAACATGCTGCTTACATGCCTGCGCTTAAATATGGGCACGGACAGACGCCAGTCGATGTCCGGAGCAAGTTCAATCACCAAGGAGACCAGCATGAAAACCTCACTGACCTTTAGAAACATCACTCTCGTGGCTTTCCTGGGTGCAGCACTCGCTGCCCCGGTCGGGGCGCAAGGCGGCCCTGGGATGGGTGGCGGCATGGGCGGTGGTCCCGGTATGCAAAATGGCGGGCCGGGACCAGGAATGGGGCGGGGCGGACGAGAAATGATGTTCGATCGAAGCAACGTCCGCGGCTGGGCGTTGATGACCGCCGAAGAGCGCACGGCTTTCCAGACGAAAATGCGTGCAGTCGGAACCTATGACCAGTGCAAGCGCGTGCAGGCCGAACATCGCAGCACCATGGAATCTCGCGCCAGGGATAAGGGCGTCAACTTGATGGCTCCGCGTGCCAATGCCTGTGACAACATGAAATCGCGCGGGTTTATCAAGTAATCGGCGGCAATTCGGGCGCACCGTCGTGCTTGCATCGGACTGAAAGTGTATGCGAGTAGGTCCAAGCAGCAAAAAGTGGCTCGAAGGGCTGCTTTCGGGTGATTACGCCAAGGACCGGTTCTGGCCGGAATGGGCGAGTTCACTCCGGTCGCCGCAGGCCGCCATTCATCGCTTCGGGAGTCCTCGCAAAAGACCGCCTTTTGGTAGGATGGCCAGTGCGTACTCCCGGCCATTTCCGGTCTTTGAGGTCGTTGAGCATAACCCATAGCGAACGGCCGGTTGCTCATCACATTGCTGACGAGTTCCGCCTGGGCCGACGAACACGCAGATGGAATGGCAGAATCGGATTTCACCGCGTTACTGTAAAGTTCGAGCGATCTTGGGAATATTTCCCTCATCATTAACCAGCACAACAGGAATGCCACGCTGCTGATGCAATACAGTGCTGACCACATCGCAAGCAAATAAGCTCGACATCCATGTTCTGGATTCAGGCAGGATAATCTCGTCACAGGCAAGTTCTTCCGCGGTGTCGAGGATCGAGAAGACCAATTCCCCTTGTTTGAAAAGACCGCGAGACGGGATGTTGTTTGCCGTCAAGAACTGACTTGCTTCCTCGATGAATGCTTGTGCACGCTCGGCCTGAAACTGCGCAATTTCCCGCTGCGTACGGAAGCGTAGAACCTGCCACTGAGTGATTGTTTCGCCAACATGGAGCAGAATTACTTCGAGGCGACTACCTTTCCGCTGCCGGCGCAAAGCATATTGGAGGCCCCACCGTGAATCTTCTTTGGCATTTATTGGCACCAATAGCCGCAGTAACTTGGCGTTTGATTCGGTTTGATCGGACGTGCTCATGGCGGTCGCTCCACTCAAGGGTTGCGAATGAATAGTTCCGTATGCCTTACGGTTCGAAACAACGTTGTGTTCAGTTCTGGCTAGCACGATGTCTCCTCTTATGAGTGAATCAACCGGCAAGATGACGGTGTTCGATTACCCCATCCAGGCCCCGCCGTAGGCAGCGTAGGTAGGCCGGCCCAACGATTAAAATAACGAGTGGAACTGCAACGACGAATTGAGAGAGATACAGCATGGGGAGTGACAGATCCGCTGCTTGATCTGGCTCTAAGCGGAGCAGATAGGTCACTGCAGCCAAGCCAGCCAGTGTCCAAATCCGCTCGATCATGTCGAACTCGGTTTTCTTCGCTTGCTTAAGTACCTCGTCCCATTCTGCATATGGCAGCTTTCGCAATGCTGGGTAAGCCCAGAGAAGTGCCATTCTCTTCGGGCGCTTGTCGTTCGCGATGTTGAACTCGGTACTCATAGCCATTGAAAAGCAAAGATGGCCACACCGGTTGGCGGTACAGCCGCCAGGAAAAGGTATAACGGGCTAATAGAATCGTCGTGGAAATAACCTTTGAGAATGGAGAAGCCGGCCGGATTCGGGGCGTTTGCGATAACAGTCAGGCCACCGCCCGTCACCGCTCCGGCGACGAGGGCGTACTTGAACTCGGGCGTCACGCCCTGCACAAGCGAACCCAGATATGTCAATGCCGCATTGTCGGTAACGGCGGTCAACGCTGTTGCGATGTAGTACAGTGCGGTGCTGTTCACGCTGGAAAGAGTCGCTTGGAGCCACCATTGCTGGAGCCCCCCCAGAGTCACCAGCCCAGCCAGAAAAAAGGCGACCATTAATCCTTCTCGCAGAAAGAGACGATCTTGGTGGCGTTTGTAGGCTTCGGTGAAGCCCAGAAAGAACAAGAACAGCCCCATGAAAACCACGGGGTGATGGGCAAAGACCACTACGTCGATCAAAAAGAACAGATGCACAGCGGTCACGACCGGCGGGACTTGTCCTTTTCCATTCTTTATCTCTAGCTGAGCCTTGGCGGCCAGCTCATTTCGGAAGAACCACGTTGCGACAGCTGCATTGACGATCACGGCGGCCGCTGCTTTCCAGCCAAAATGCATAATCATGAAGGCCGTGTCCCATTGCCACTTGGCCGCGACCATAAGAACCGGCGGTGCCGCAAAATGGGTGAGTGTTCCACCGATCGAAACGTTGACGAACAGAACGCCAAGCGTCACGTACTGCAATCTGGCACTGAGACGACTCGAGAAATAGGCATCTCGCAACATGATTGCAGCGAGGGTCATTGCTGCAGGTTCCGTGATGAACGAACCCAATAGGGGGACGACGAAGAGGCAGAGAAAATAAACAGCCTGGGGCGCAGGCAACGGCATGAGGCGCGCCATAGTCCGTACCAGCGTCAGCACACCTTGCAAGATAGGCCGACTGGCCGCAATAACCATGATGACGAAGACGAACAAGGGTTCCGTGAAGCTTCTTTCCTCAAGATATCGCACAGTGGCTTCGCTGCCTGCTAAAGCCAGCAGGGTGGCAACGAGGACAAAAGCCCAGAAACCGAATACGACTTCGACTTCTGCCAACAGATGTCACAGCCCCGCATGCCGTGGATTGCTGTGAGCGAGATGCGCAAAGAATTTTGTCGAGAACGTGTGCAAGAGAGCGATAGCAAAAATGACCGCTGCAACAATCTCGTGCGAAGTTGGTGAAAGTGATTCCATGGAAGTTACAGACATGGCGGTTGTGTGTGACCATCCTAGGCATCGCTTCAATGCTTGAAAATTGGGGAATACGCGTAAGGGGAATCTCTATTCGCAATGCGTGCAAGATGGCCGAAAAATCGCACGCCAGACTCACGCTTCGAGGACAATGAGGGTTTCCCTTACGTGTTTTATCGAATTACGAAATCGGATATGCCCAAGCACAATGACATCTCGATCAACGAGAGCGAGACGGTTTCACCGATGTTGCCGACTCTGCGCCCTGGGTGGCGGGATGTTCTGACCTTGCTGTTGGGCTATGTCGTTCTCGACTGGGCAAGTTACATCCACCCGCTCCATGGACTAAATATTACGCCGTGGAATCCAGCGCCTGCGTTGGGGCTGCTTTTTCTACTCCGCTTTGGGCGGAACGCGACTCTTCCTCTCGCCCTGGCGATCTTCCTGGCTGACGCCTGGGTGCGAAATCTGCCGCTGTCATTGCTTGTGTCAATCGGTTTGTCTGCTTTGTTGACGTTCGGGTATTGGAGCATCGCCGAGGTCTTGCGCCATCGTCTATCGAGTCGAAGCATCTTCACTGATCGAAGAGGGCTGCTCGAATGGGCGGGAATCGTTACCATCGGCACACTGGTAAACAGCGTTATTTACGTCGCTATGCTATCAGTCGGAAAATTCATTCCCGTGGGCGACGTGGCGGACGCCTTTATTCGCTACTGGGTTGGAGATTGCGTGGGCGCCTTGGTATCGATGCCCATCCTGTGGATGCTGCTGGAGGAGGATGGACGCGCTCATTTGAGAGCAATGGTCGCCACTTGGGAGTCACTGGGGTACTTGCTGACAACAGCGCTTGCATTGTGGATTGCCTTTGGTATCGGTGCTGCCGCCGACTTCAAATATTTCTATGTACTGTTCCTGCCTGTCGTCTGGGCGGCCGCAAGGCAAGGGCTAGCTGGGGCCGTGATCAGCGCCGCCATCGTCCAAATTGGAATCATTGGCGCTGTACAGTTCCTGGGATTTGCGGCCATCACCGTACTTGAAATTCAGGCATTGGCGGCCGTTCTCGCCTTGCTTGGTTTCTTCATCGGTATTGTAGTCGATGAAAAACAGCGAGTGAGCGTGGAACTTCGCCAAACACTCCGGCTGGCGGCGGCCGGCGAAATGGCCGGTGCTTTGGCCCATGAACTGAATCAACCCCTCACCGCGCTGTCCGCTTACGGAATGGCCTGCGAGGAATTACTAAATCAAGGCGAAACCGGCGAGCAACTGCGCCAGACGATCCATCGCATGGTTGCAGAATCCTTCCGTGCCGCGGACGTGGTGCGGCGTCTGCGCGATTTCTTTCGCACTGGTGCCACCCAACTCGAATCTGTCGGCCTCGACGATTTATTGCCGTCGGCTACTAGGTCATTTGCGATCAAAGCACAAAAACAAGGCGTCGAAATCACCATTGATCCGCCGCCGCTATGCACACTCTTGGCAGACCGTCTGCAACTGGAGGTGGTCTTGCGTAATCTCCTTTCCAACGCTTTCGATGCGGTAGCAGATCAACCGGCTGGCCGGCGTCGCATTCGGGTATCAGCGCAGCCGGAGGGTGCCGGTCGTGTCTGCGTTCGCATCGAGGATAGCGGCCCCGGAATCTTCGGCGCGACGGCCGCGCGGATGTTTGAGGCCTTCCACTCATCAAAAGCTAGCGGGCTCGGTCTTGGTTTGGTGATCAGCCGCGCCATTGTCGATGCCCATGGCGGGCATCTTTCCGTCGAGACGGCCGACCACGGATTATTCAAATTGATACTGCCCACCGAAGGGAAGGCTGTCGATGCAGACTCACGCTAGAGGTTATACGGTCTTTATCGTTGAGGATGATCAATCAGTCCGCGATTCCCTTGGACTGCTGCTGGGTTTGCGCGGCTACCCTGTTGCCCTGTTTGCCGACGCCGAAAGTTTTCTCGAAGCTTACCTGTCAGCATGGACGGGCTGTTTGCTGGTCGATATACGCATGCCGGGAATGGACGGCCTGAAGCTTCAGAGGCGTTTACTCGAGGTAGGCTGCAAAATGCCGGCTATCGTAATGACTGGACACGGCAACGTGGAGTCTGCGCGTGAGGCTTTCCGTGCCCATGCTGTGGATTTTTTGGAGAAACCAATCGATCACTCCAAGTTGATGAGTGCGATTGAGGAGGCTTTCAGTCGCCAAGCAGTGGCCAAAAACACAGAAGATCAAAATACCGAGTCAGTTTTATTGTTGGCTAAGCTAACTCATCGCGAGAGGGAGGTGATGGAACTGGTCGTCATCGGGCGGCACAACAAAGAAATCGCCGAGGCGCTTGGCATAAGTGCTCGTACCGTAGAAGTGCACAAAGCCCGGATGATGGCAAAACTAGGCGTGGAAGGTATACCTGATTTAGTCCGGCTAAGCCTCGCTAGGCATGACAATAAACACGAATAGATCGGGCCTTCTCCATGGGTTTGGCCCCCAGTTTAATGAGGGTTGAATCCACAGAACTGCTAAGAGTGACGTTGAGTACGGCTGCCCCGACGATGTTCATTAGTAAAGCGGAAGCCGTTTTAGCCAAGTCGGATTCGCCGTAGTAGCACCGGTTGACGCGTGAGACCGCTAGTGTTCAGTCTCGATCGGCGGTTTGGTGATCGCAAAACCGATATTTTTATTGCATATGTCATCAGGCAGTTGTGGGTCGGGTGCCGTCTCCGGCCGTTGATGTAAGCGGCTATTCAGGAGATCCAACCAGCCATCGGCAGCAAACCGTCCGCCACCGGCCCCGCGGTCGAGCTACCGCCAACGGTCGGATTGGCCGAGCAGCAGCCTTCACAGCGCTCCCGAATGAAGCGCGGCGAGCATGGAAGTCCAAACAAAACGTTCAGCTCCTCTGAATACAGCCGCTCTCGTACGCGGGCCAACATTATTTTCGACTTTAATTGGTCGGAATAGTTTGTAATGATGGGCAGGCGCTTACTTGGCCCAACCTTGAGCGGTTTGGAATAGCCGTGGCTTCTCCGGACTTCGACGTGACGGTCACAAAGTGGCTATACGAACACGAGAACGCAAAAAGCCACAATCTGTGGATTGGGCTGATCGTTTGAATTTTATGGTGGTGTAGGGGGGCAGTAAGTCAAACCACTCCCTCGCCGAGGGTGCGTTTAAAACTGTTGGTGGTTGTTGCCGACCACTGGAAAGCGGAGCGGCAATCAATGCGAGGCACGAAAAGTGCCTAAAAAGCCGGCAGATGAATTTTACCTGGGTGACGAAGATGGACATTGAAGTAAAGAATGGCGTTGGCAAGGATGAGTCCGTGGCGGTTCGACTGAAGCAGCACCCGGAGTTGAAAGAGCGGATGGAACGGCTACTGGACGATATCGAGAACGTCTCAGGCGATGTGCGGCAGTCTAAAAAACGCTACTCTGAAACTGCACGTTCGGCAAAATTTGGGTACAAGAGCAGACCTGCCATGCCAAAAAAAGCGGTAAATTATGCCGACCGTTCCAGAGTGCGGAAAAAATTTCCTGCCGGGGCGACTCGCAGCGATTGCAGTGGGCCATCACTGATTTTGGTGCTGATGTGCCTTTCGGCGGGGTGCGGGAGAAGATTCGGGAACACTATGGCATCACCATCGCGACAGCGGCGGTGGTCTTGATTACAGAGCGCCACGCTTGGGAGGCTCTTGCTGCTTAGGCCTCTTTGACCAACAGTTTTTTAACGCACCCGCAGATTCTAGCCCATACCCGAGGATTCCCCGTGAACGCCCTCCTCAAGCTCTCACGTCGCATCGATGCCTTGACCGAAGGCGTCGGCAAGCTTGCGCTGTGGCTGGTCCTGATCGTCGTGTTGATCAGCACCGGCAATGCCGTCATGCGCTACACCATCGACTATAGTTCGAACGCTTTTCTTGAGATTCAGTGGTATCTGTTCGGCATGATTTTTCTATCCTGCTCCGGGTACACGCTGTTGCGTAATGAGCATGTGCGCATCGATCTGATCTCTGACCGGTTGTCGAAACGCGGTCAAATCTGGATCGATATTTTCGGCATTCTCTTTTTCCTGATGCCAATGGCTATCGTCATCATGACGCTGTCCTGGCCTGTCTTCGTCCACGCGCTGCAATCCAATGAAATGTCGAACAGCGCTGGGGGGCTGATTGTCTGGCCCGCGCGTTTGATGATTCCGGCCGGTTTCTTCCTGCTTATCCTGCAGGCCTGCTCCGAGTTGATCAAACGGGTTGGTTTTCTCAAAGGGCTGTGCCCCGATCCGACCGCCAGGCGCAATGCGCTGACGCCTGAGGAAGAACTTGCCCTCGCCATCGAAGCTCTGAAAGATCAATCCTGATGGCCGAATTTCTCATCGCCAACATGGCGCCGATCATCTTCGCTTCGATGGTGGTTTTCCTGCTCGTCGGCTTTCCCGTCGCTTTCGCACTGGCTGCCAATGGCATTTTTTTCGGGCTGGTCGGCATTGAACTCGGTCTGCTCGGCCCGCAACTGTTTCAGGCGTTGCCGGATCGAATCTACGGCGTCATGGCCAATGAAACCTTGCTGGCGGTTCCCTTCTTCACCTTCATGGGCCTGATCCTCGAACGCTCGGGAATGGCCGAAGACCTGCTCGACACGGTTGGGCAATTGTTCGGGCCGATTCGCGGCGGTCTGGCTTACGCCGTGATTTTTGTCGGTGCGCTGCTCGCCGCAACCACCGGTGTGGTTGCCGCCTCGGTCATCTCGATGGGACTCATCTCGCTGCCGATCATGCTGCGCTACGCTTACGACAAGCGGCTCGCGACCGGCGTTATCGCCGCATCCGGCACGCTGGCACAGATCATTCCGCCCTCGCTGGTGCTGATTGTCATGGCCGACCAACTCGGCAAGTCGGTGGGCGACATGTATGCCGGCGCCCTCGTTCCCGGCCTGGTGCTGACCAGTCTTTACGTCGGCTATGTGCTCCTGATCTCCTTCTTCAAACCCGAGTGGGTGCCGGCACTGCCGCCGGCAGCGCGCACCCTGCGTGGCGGAAAGTTGGCATTGCGCGTATTAACCACGCTGGTGCCGCCGCTCTTCCTGATTTTTCTCGTGCTCGGAACGATTTTTCTGGGTATCGCAACACCTACCGAAGGCGGCGCCATGGGCGCCACCGGCGCGCTGCTGATGGCCATTGCGCGCAAGCGAATGAACCGGACCTTGCTCGTGCAGGCCATGGAGAAAACGGCAAAACTGACGACCTTTGTCCTCTTCATCCTGATCGGCGCGCGCGTTTTCTCACTCACTTTTTACGGCGTCAATGGCCACCTCTGGGTCGAGCATCTGCTAAGCAACCTGCCCGGTGGGCAAATCGGCTTTCTGATCGTCGTCAACCTTCTGGTTTTTGTGCTGGCGTTTTTTCTTGATTACTTTGAACTTTCGTTCATCGTCGTGCCGCTGCTCGGGCCGGTCGCCGAGAAGCTCGGGATCGACCTGATTTGGTTCGGCGTACTGCTCGGGGTCAATATGCAGACTTCGTTCCTGCACCCGCCCTTCGGCTTCGCGCTCTTCTTTCTGCGCTCGGTGGCGCCGGCTTCGGTCAAGACCAGCGACATTTACTTAGGCGCCATCCCCTTCGTCTGCATCCAGATCATCATGGTCGGCCTGATCATTCTGTTCCCGCAGATGGTCACCTTCGGGCTTGACAGGGGCAACGGCGGCGATGCCAACTCGATAGAGATCGAGATTCCCGCCTACGATTTTGACAATACCGATCTCCAGTTCGGCGCCGGTTCACAACAGTCCGAGGAGGCCCCGGCAAAGTAAAGTGAGCCGGGCACTGAAAATCTGCCTAGCTCTTGCGGCTGAACATGAAATTTGAGTAGGACCCCTCTGCAACGCGGAACCAGGAGTTCTGCTCGTTCGTAAACTTCTTGTAGTCGTCGTAGACCTTCTTGAATTCTGGGTTCTTTGCCGATGTTTCAGCATAGTAGTCCATCGCCGCCTTGTAGCAAATCTCCATGACCTCCTTGGGGAAGGGCCGCAACTGCGTTCCGGAAGCGAGCAGTTGCCTGAGCGCGAGCGGATTCTTGGCGTCGTAGCGGGCGCACATTTCGGTGTTGGTATCCGCGCACGCGGCCTGAATGATAGTCTGATACTCCTTCGGCAGTTCCGCCCATTTCTGGGCGTTGATGTAGGTCGAAATCTGAGGACCACCTTCCCACCAACCCGGATAGTAGTAAAACTTGGCGACCTTGTTGAAACCCATTTTCTGGTCATCGTAAGGCCCTACCCATTCGGCAGCATCGATCGTGCCTTTTTCTAGCGAAGGGTAGATGTCAGCGCCTGAAATCTGCTGCGACACAACGCCTATCTTGCTCAGCACTGCACCGGCAAGACCAGGGATGCGCATTTTCAATCCCTTCAAATCAGCAACGGTCTTGATTTCCTTGCGGAACCAGCCACCCATCTGAACACCGGTATTGCCGCTCGGGAAGGCAACGATATTTGATTTGGCAAAGAACTCGCCCATCAGCTTGGCGCCATTGCCTTGACGGTACCAGGCTTCAGTCTGGCGGCTGTTCATGCCGAACGGTATGGCGGTGTCGATGCAGTAGGTCGGATCCTTGCCAAAATAGTAGTACGAACAGGTAAAGCCCATTTCCACGGTATTGTCCTTGACCGCGTCATGCACGCCGGGTCCAGGAACGATCTCCCCGGCGGCGAACAACTGGATCTGAAACTTGCCGCCACTCATGTCGGAAATTCGCTTGACCAGAAATTCAGCAGAACCGTGCAGGGTGTCCAGATTCTTCGGGAAACTCGACGCCATCCGCCACTTGATGGTCGGGGCATTTTGCGCCATTGCGGGCAGGGCTACGGCACCGGCAGCAAGACCAACACTGGTTTGCTTCAAAAAGGAGCGTCTTTCCATGGTTTATCTTCTCCGAGAGTTTCAAACATATCAGCGGTCAGCCCGATGATTATAGCCAAAGCGCAGGTGCGTAAACGGGCCTTTACCACGTTCCGGGAGGCAAGACTTTATCAGCTCCCCGCCACCTTCATCTGCTCGATGAGAATCGAACCGACCTGCTTGGAACCCCTCGTCAGGACGTCGTTGCCAACGGCAGCGACGTTACGGAACATGTCGCGCAGATTGCCGGCGATGGTCACTTCTTCAACGGCATGCGCGATCTCGCCACCCTCAACCCAGTACCCCGCCGCACCGCGCGAGTAGTCACCATTGACGTAGTTGACCCCCTGGCCGAGCAGTTCGGTTACTAGCAGACCACGCCCCATTTTTTTGAGCAGGCCGCTCAGGTCGCGTTTGCCTGGATGGACAATCAGGTTATGGCTGCCTCCGGCATTGCCGGTCGTCTGCAGCCCCAGCTTGCGTGCCGTGTAAGCGCTCAGGAAGTAGCCCTGCAACACTCCGTCGACGATTACCTCGCGCTCATGGGTGGCGACGCCGTCGCTGTCGAACCGGCTACTTGCCATTCCCCCTCGCAGGTGTGGGCGTTCGCTGATCTGCATCTTCTTGGAGAAAACGCGCTTGCCGAGGCTATTCACCAGAAAGCTGGTCTTGCGATACAGGCTGCCGCCGCTTACCGCATGGACAAAACTGCCGATCAGCGACGCAGCCAACGGCGCCTCGAACAGCACCGGTACCTTGCAGGTTTTGATCTTGCGCGCTCCGAGCCGCGCTAACGCACGGCGTGCGGCGTAATCGCCGATCGCTTCGGGCGAGGCCAACTGACATGCATCGCGCGCGCTTGAATACCAGTCGTCGCGCTGCATGTTCTCGTCTTTGCCAGCGATTACCGAGCAGGAAAGGAAATGCCGCGAGTTCGGGTAGCCGCCCATGAAACCCAAGCTATTGGCCGAAATAAACTGACCCTCCTGAATCGAAACGGTGGCGCCTTCCGAGTTGCTCACCTGCGTACTGACGGCAAAAGCCGCTTGCTCGCAACGCCGCGCCAGATCAATGGCGGCTTCGACCGGCAGCAGCCAGGGATGGTAAAGATCGAGATCGGAAAATCCTTCCTGGCGCGTAGCCAGCAGCGACGCATCCGGCAAACCGGCACAGGGGTCGGCGGCAGTGAAACGGGCGATATTGAGTGCGGCTTCGACGGTTTCACGCAAGGCTGCCAGCGAAAAATCGGAGGTGCTGGCGTGCCCTTTGTGCTGACCAAGATAAATCGTGACGCCGATTCCCTTGTCGCGGTTGTACTCGATGGTTTCGACCTCGCCGCAGCGCACGCTGACAGATTGCCCAAAACCTTCCGAGACATCAACTTCGCAATCGCTGGCGCCCGATTTTTTGGCATGGGCGAGAACATCCTGGGCAAATTCCTGCAGGGTCTCCAGGGGGTGGCTGAAACGTGATTTAGGCGGGGGGGCAACGGGGATTCGCGACATGGGATGACGATGCTTGCATTGAAAGCCGTTATCATAGCAGCTACCTGCCTGGCCTCTGGCATAAGAAAACCGATGAAAACCCACGACGCAGAACCCACAGCACCCTCGAAAACCCAACGCAAACAGCAGATGGAAGAACTGCAGACGCTCGGGGAAGAACTCGTCGCACTATCGACCGACCGTGTGAAGAAAATCGACATCCCGGAGGATCTGCGTGACGCAGTTCGCGAGGCGCAGCGCATGATGCGACCTGACGAAGCCAAGCGTCGGCAAATGCAGTACATCGGAAAAATTATGCGCAACGTCGATGTGGAACCGATTCGCGCTGCGCTTGCCTTGGTGCGCGGCGAATCGGCGAGCGAGACAGCCAAACTGCACCGCCTTGAACGACTGCGCACAGAGTTTCTTACCGACGAAAAAGTGGTGAACGAAATTGCCAGCCTCTATCCGTCGGTCGATCTGCAACACCTGCGTTCACTGCGCCGTGCAGCACTCAAGGAACAGGAGCAGAACAAGGCGCCACGCAGCTATCGTGCTATCTTCCAGTTGCTTAAGGAGCTCGAGAACGAGGGTTCCGGGCAGTAGTAGCTGCTGGCAATCCCTTAATCAGCCGCAGTTTCTCGATAGCGACCAATTTCGAAGTGGTTGCCGGTATCTTCAAGCTCAATCGGTGTCAGCAGGTAGCGGCGGCCTTCGTGCGAAAACTCCAGGCTTTGGCGAACATTGAAACTCGAGCTTGGCAACACCATCCGCGCTTCACCAGGCGCATTCCCTTCGCGCAGCCAGATTCCCGGGATGGTTCCGGTTGCCGAAAAGCCCGTAGTTCGCGGTCGCAACTCAACGCTCTGCGCGTGTCTGGAGAGGGACTCGATACCGACTCGAGCTTGGGTTGAAGAATCCTTGTTGTATCGCCGCAGCACCCCCAGCACCCAGTTCTCGCCACCTTCAGGCTGCATGCAAAGCAGGGCGCCAATCTTCAGCCAGTCGCCGACAAGTTCATCGACAGTGGCGCAAAAGCCACCGAGACTAACGTTCTCGACGATCCAGCTCTCGGCGTTTCGTTCCTTGCCAAGCCGCGCTATATTGCCGGCAAAAACGGTAAAGCAGTCATCGAAGCCTTGCAGCACGGCGATGCGAGTTTTGACAGGGTGGCGCGGATGATCGCGTTGCGGTGGTTCGGGCGCCCAGTAGAGGGCTAGATGGCGGAGCACGGGCAGCAGCACCTTGGCCGGGTACTGCCCCCCCAGATTCAGATCAGCAGGAACCTTGCCTAGCTCAACGCTGCTGATCAACTCGTTCAAAGCCTGCGCCGCACTTCCCGGCGAAAAAAACCGCAGGCTAGGCGCCGGGCGATCGGGCAGGCGCGCCAGCCGCAGCGGTGGCAAACCACTCGCCGCATCGACCCAGCACACGCTCTCAGGCAAGCAATCGTTCGAGAAAACAAAGCCCGGCTGGAAGTGGGCGATCAAGCGGTCAGCCAACTCGATTTCAAGCGGCATCAGGCTATCCATCGACGATGAGCAGAAAATCAGCGCTTGCAGGTATTGCGCAGTTACGCTGGTCATGCCCGACAAGGACGGATAGAGCGCTACCGGCTTTTGTGCATACCCTTCAGCCTCTGCCGCCAGATAGGGCTGCCCGAGGCCACGCCACAGATCCTCGCCAACCGGTTCATAACGATATTCAACCCATTTCAACTGGGTGGCCCGGGCCGCCATCAGCCGCGTTGCGGCGAGCGGCAGCAGCGCTTTAAAAGCATCGCCTCCCTTGTCTTTCGGGTTTTTCTTCGAACGCTCAATGCAGAGCGCGTAGAGGCTGGAGACTTCCCCCCAGTAGTTGTAGCACAGTGACCATAAGCGACGCTCTTCGCTCTTCGAGAGCTGCGGCGTTTGTAAGTAGTTGCGCGTCAGCAGTCGAATGTAGGGTTGCGCCGCTTCGTCAAGTTGCCGGACTACGTCAAAATAATGATCAATCCGGAAACCGTCTGCCGACTGCAAGGATTCAAACCAGCCATAAACCTCATCAACTGCCTTGAACGAATTATCCGAAGGCAATGCGGTGATGATCCGCTTGAGTTCCTTGGCATCACCCAGAGGATGATCCGGACGCGACGAAAAAAGATTCATAATCACGGCGAGCATTCCTTAATCCCGGCCAGCGGGGGAAGCAGGATAATACATAGGCAGATTGTATAGGTCGACTGCCAATCGCTGCAAGCCATCGTTTAGGCGAACTCAGTGCCGTGCTTCTTCGGTAGAATGGTCCGCTTGATTCTGACCGTTATTGTTCTGGAGATTGGCCATGCCTGATTACCGTTCCCGTACCTCGACCCACGGTCGCAACATGGCTGGCGCCCGCGCGCTTTGGCGGGCGACCGGCATGAAGGACGGCGATTTCGGCAAGCCGATCATTGCCGTGGTCAATTCCTTCACGCAGTTCGTTCCGGGCCATGTACACCTCAAGGACATGGGGCAACTGGTGGCGGCAGAAATCGAAAAATCCGGGGGTATCGCCAAGGAGTTCAATACCATCGCCGTCGATGACGGCATTGCCATGGGCCACGACGGCATGCTGTACTCGCTGCCCTCGCGCGAGCTGATTGCTGATTCGGTCGAATACATGGTCAACGCGCATTGCGCCGACGCCATGGTCTGCATCTCGAACTGCGACAAGATCACGCCGGGAATGCTGATGGCGGCAATGCGCGTGAACATTCCGGCCATATTCGTCTCCGGCGGACCGATGGAAGCCGGAAAATACAAGGCGCAAGGCGGTCAGATCATCCACTTGGATCTCGTCGATGCCATGGTCAAGGCCGCCGACAGCAGCGTTTCCGACGCCGAGCTCGATGAGATCGAACGCTCTGCCTGTCCGACCTGCGGCTCCTGCTCCGGAATGTTCACCGCCAATTCGATGAACTGCCTGACCGAAGCGCTGGGTTTATCATTGCCCGGCAACGGCACCATGCTCGCCACTCACGCCGACCGCAAAGGACTTTTCCTCAAGGCCGGCCGACAGATCGTCGAACTTTGCCGGCGTTATTACGAGGACGATGATGCCTCGGTGCTGCCGCGCGCCATCGGCTCGTTCAAAGCCTTTGAAAACGCTATGACCCTGGACGTGGCGATGGGCGGCTCGACCAACACCGTCCTGCATATCCTGGCCACGGCGCAGGAAGCCGGGGTGAATTTCACCATGGCCGACATCGACCGCATCTCGCGCAAGGTACCCTGTCTGTGCAAGGTGGCGCCGATGACCGACAAGTACCACATTGAGGACGTACATCGTGCCGGTGGCATTTTCGGCATTCTCGGTGAACTCGATCGCGCCGGCCTGTTGCATGGCGACGTACCGACCGTCCACGCCAAAACGCTCGAGGCGGCGCTTTCGGTGTGGGACACCATGCGCGCCCACGATCTGAAGGTGTCCAGTTTTTACCGAGCCGCTCCCGGTGGTGTTCCGACGCAGACGGCGTTTTCGCAGGATAGGCGCTTCCCGGAACTGGATCTTGACCGCACACACGGCTGTATTCGCGACCGGGCCAACGCCTACTCGCAGGAGGGCGGCCTGGCCGTGCTTTACGGCAATATCGCGAGCGATGGCTGCATCGTAAAAACCGCAGGCGTCGATGAAAGCATCTGGAAGTTTACTGGCCGGGCGCGTATTTTCGAGAGCCAGGACGCCTCGGTGCAGGCCATTCTCGCTGACGAAATCGTCGCAGGCGATGTCGTCGTCATCCGCTACGAAGGGCCGAAAGGTGGGCCCGGCATGCAGGAGATGCTGTACCCGACCTCTTACCTCAAATCTAAGGGAATGGGCAAAGCCTGCGCGCTGCTCACCGACGGTCGCTTTTCGGGCGGCACCTCTGGACTGTCGATCGGCCATGTTTCGCCGGAAGCCGCCGAGGGTGGCGCCATCGGCCTGATCGAAGAAGGTGACGCCATTGAAATCGACATTCCCAAGCGGCGCATTCACCTGGCCGTCGCCGACGAGGTACTGAAGCAGCGTCGCGCGACGATGGACGCCAAAGGCGAGCAGGGTTGGCAGCCAGCCGTCGAGCGTACGCGCATCGTTTCCAAGGCTCTGCAGGCCTATGGCATGATGACCACTTCGGCCGCCACCGGCGCCGTGCGTGACCTCAGTCAGTTGAAGCGGCGCTAAGTTGGCTTCATTTGCCTTGAGATTCGCCAACAAACTGGACTATGATCACCCGGCGGCAATTCCCTTTCATCAACGGAGATACAGAATGAAGAGACTCACCCTATCACTGCTGGTCACGGTCGGCCTCTTGTCCGCCGGTGCAGCCCAGGCTGACGAGGCGCTGGCCAAGGCCAAGAACTGCCTGGCCTGTCACTCGGTCGACAAGAAGATTGTCGGCCCGGCCTACAAGGACATCGCCAAGCGCTATGCTGGGCAGAAGGATGCCGAAGCCAAGTTGGCCGAGAAAGTCATCAAGGGCGGCAAGGGTGCATGGGCGAAAGAACTTGGCGCCGAAATACCGATGCCGCCGAACACCACGGTCAAACCCGACGAAGCGACCAAATTGGTCAAGTGGATTCTCAGCCTGAAGTAATCATTTTCTGCGCAAGGACAAGACCGGTTTTCGCCGGTCTTGTTTACTGACGTTACCGCTTTACCCGCCCGATCGACTCCCGATTTTTGCATTGACATCATAGTCACAGGTCAGCAGAATCGACCGCTCTTTCCGACCGTTTCCATTCACACCGTTTCCGGAGGTAATAAAACATGTCGTATTCGCGCATTCCCAGCATGACGTTTGCTATCGCTGCCGCTATTGCCATGATCGGCTGTAGCCAGAAGGAAGCACCCAAGCCGGTACCCGCTCCGGTGCCCGTCGTCACCGCTCCGGTAGCTCCCCCACCGAAGCCTGAAGTGACTGTCCAGCTTGGTCACGTGGCGCCGCTTACCGGTCCGCAGGCGCATCTGGGCAAGGACAACGAGAACGCCGCGCGCATGGCGATCGACGAACTCAATGGCAAGGGCCTTGAAATCGGCGGCGCCAAGATCAAGTTCGCACTTGTCGCAGAAGACGACCAGGCTGTCCCGATGCAGGGCACCATCGTGGCTCAGAAACTGGTCGACGCCAAGGTGAACGGCGTCATCGGCCACCTCAACTCAGGCACCACGATTCCTGCATCGAAGATTTATTTCGACGCCGGCATCCCACAGATTTCTGGTTCGGCAACCAATCCGAAGTATACCCAGCAGGGCTTCACCACCGCTTTCCGCGTCATGGCCAACGATGTCCAGCAGGGCAAGGTGCTCGGCGACTACGCTGCCAAGCAGATGGCTGCGAAGACCGTGGCTATCATTGACGATCGCTCGGCCTATGGTCAAGGCCTGGCCGACGAATTTGAAAAGTCGGTCATCGCGGCCGGAGGCAAGGTCGCCACGCGCGAATTTACCAACGACAAGGCGACCGATTTTGCCGCCATTCTGACCAAGATCAAGTCGAAGAAGGTCGACGTTATCTTCTACGGCGGCATGGATGCCCAGGGCGGCCCGATGACCAAGCAATTGAAGTCGCTCGGCTTGAAAGCAAAGTTCCTGACCGGTGACGGCGGCTGCACGCCGGAGTACATCAAACTCGCCGGTGCTGCCAGTGAAGGCCAGTACTGCTCGCTACCGGGTGTTCCGCTTGACCAGATGCCGGGCGGCAAGGCCTTTGGCGATGCGTTCACCGCCAAGTATGGTCAGATCCAGCTTTACGCACCTTACGTTTATGATGCCGTGATGGTCATGGTCGATGCCATGAAGCGTGCCAATTCGGTTGAATCAGCCAAATTCCTGCCGGAAATTGGCAAGACCGATTACCAGGGCGTGACCGCGAGGGTGCAGTTTGACGAAAAGGGCGACCTCAAGGGTGGCGCGATCAGCCTGTATCAGGTCAAGGACGGCAAGTGGGAATACCGCGAAACAATTGGTGGTGCACCCGTGGAAATGGCCAAGGAAGCTGTGAAAGAAGCGGCAACTGCGGTTAAGGATGCCGCCGTAGTCGCTGGTGAAGCGGCCAAGGACGCCATGAAGGATGTTGCCAAGGAAGGCGCCAAGGCTGCTGCCGACATGACCAAGAGCGCCGCCGACGCGGGCAAGTCAGCGGCAGAAACCACCAAGGCCGCGATAGAGAAGAAGTAAGCGGGCCAGACTCAACAAAACGAACGGCACCCTCGGGTGCCGTTCGCTTGTTACGATCCACATCCAGAATTTCGGGCCTTCCAATCCGTGGACATATTCATCCAGCAAATCATCAATGGCTTGGTTCTCGGCAGCATCTATGCCCTGGTCGCACTCGGCTACACGATGGTTTACGGCATCATGGGGCTGATCAATTTTGCCCATGGCGAGATTGTCATGATTGGCGCCATGGTCGCCCTGACGGTCGTCAAGCTGCTCGTCAATAGCGGACTGCCGGTCTTCATCATCATTCTAATCGCACTCGCCGGAGCAGTGGCAGTGTGCATGGCGGTGGGTTACAGCATCGAGCGCATTGCCTACCGACCCTTGCGCCGCGCGCCAAAGCTGGCGCCGCTGATCACCGCTATCGGCGTTTCCATCGTCCTGCAAAACCTCGCCATGCTGATTTGGGGACGCAACTACCACGCTTTTCCACCGATCTTGCCAGACGCCCAGTTTGATATTTACGGTGCGACGATTACCAGCTTGCAGGTGACCATCGTGCTCATCGCCGCGCTGATGATGGCCGGCCTGATCGTTCTCATTCACCGTACCCGCCTTGGCCGCGCCATGCGAGCAACATCAGAGAATCCGCTGATCGCCCAGTTAATGGGGGTCAACATCAACCAGATCATTTCGTTTACCTTCGTCATCGGATCGGCGCTGGCCGCCGTGGCCGGCTTGATGGTTAGCGCCAACTATTCGATTGTCCACTTCTACATGGGCTTTATGCTCGGACTGAAGGCTTTTACCGCGGCTGTGCTTGGCGGCATTGGCAACATCGCGGGCGCGGTACTCGGCGGCATTTTGCTTGGTCTCATCGAGTCGCTTGGCGCAGGCTACATCGGCGACCTGACCGGCGGTTTTCTCGGTAGCCACTATCAGGATGTCTTCGCCTTCTTCGTGCTGATCTGCGTGCTGATTTTTCGCCCCTCGGGACTAGTCGGTGAAAAAATTTCGGAGCGTGCATGATGACTCTTGCACACTCGCTTGGAGCCTGGCGTTGCGACAAGCGCGCGGCCATCGCCGCCACCATCGCCATGGGCCTGATGCTCGCCGCCTTTCCTTTCATGATCGGCAGTGCTCTGGGCAACTCCTGGCTACGCATTGTCGATTTCGCACTGCTGTACATCATGCTGGCACTCGGTCTGAACATTGTGGTCGGTTTCGCCGGTCTGCTCGACATGGGGTACATCGCTTTTTACGCGGTCGGTGCCTACCTTTACGCGCTGCTCGCCAGCCCGCACTTCGGACTGCATTTGCCGGTCTGGCTGATCATCCCGGCGGGTGCCGTACTCGCCGGAGTTTTCGGTGTGCTTCTGGGGGCGCCGACACTACGCCTGCGCGGCGACTATCTGGCCATCGTCACGCTTGGCTTTGGCGAAATAGTGCGTATTTTCCTGAACAACCTCAACGCACCGGTCAATATCACCAACGGGCCGCAGGGCGTTTCCGGAATCGACCCGATACATCTTGGCGGCATCACGCTGGCCAAACCGCTCAGTATTCTCGGCTTTACGATTTCTTCGCTGCACGCTTACTACTATTTTTTTCTCGCGCTAGCCTTGCTCATCGTATTTATTACCATCCGCCTGGAAAACTCGCGCATTGGCCGTGCCTGGGTCGCCATCCGCGAAGACGAGATTGCCGCCAAATCCTGCGGCATCAACACGCGCAACATCAAACTGCTGGCTTTTACCATGGGCGCCAGCTTTGGCGGCGTCGCTGGCGGACTGTTTGCCGGCTTCCAGGGTTTTGTCAGCCCTGAATCCTTCAATCTGATGGAATCGGTAATGGTGCTCTGCATGGTGGTGCTTGGCGGCATGGGCAACATTCCCGGCGTCATCCTTGGCGGCATTCTGCTGACCATCCTGCCGGAAGTTTTTCGCCATGGCGCCGGCCCAGTGCAAATGGCCCTTTTCGGCAAGATTCTGCTCGATCCTGAAGCGCTGCGCATGCTGCTTTTCGGCCTGGCGCTGATTGTCGTCATGCTCTACCGTCCTGCCGGGCTGTGGCCATCGACCACCCGCCGGCGCGAATTTCGCGGCGAATCGACTACCGACGCGCTGAAGGAAGGTGAATGAAGCTGAGAAGCTCAGTTATTTACCGCAAATACGCAAAGAACGCAGAGTGCCGCAAAGAAAGTCATGGTTTCATGTTTCTTTGCGTCTTTGCGTCTTTGCGGTGAGGTTTTTCGATGAACACCCAGCTCCTCGAAGCGCGCGCCATAGCCAAGTATTTTGGCGGCGTTACCGCGCTGCGCGATGTTTCGCTGTCCATCCGGCAGGGCGAGATCTATGGTCTGATCGGGCCGAACGGTGCCGGCAAGACAACTTTTTTCAACGTTCTAACCGGCCTTTATCACCCTGACAGCGGCGAACTCATCTTCAATGGTGAGAAGTTGCCGGCCAGTACGCCGCATCTGGCGGCCAGGTGTGGCATCGCCCGCACCTTCCAGAACATCCGGTTGTTCGGCAACATGACGGCGATGGAAAACGTCATGGTCGGGCGCCATGTACGCACGCATGCCGGCGTGCTCGGCGCCGTCTTGCGCGACCGCCGCACGACCAGGGAAGAGGCCGCCATCCGGCGCCGTGCCGAAGAATTGCTCAATTACGTTGGCATTGCCGACCGTGCCGACGATCTGGCCCGGCATTTGTCCTACGGCGACCAGCGCCGCCTTGAAATTGCCCGTGCGCTGGCCACCGACCCCAAGCTGCTGGCTCTCGACGAACCAGCAGCCGGTATGAACGGCACCGAAACAGAGGGCTTGCGCGAATTGATCGAAGGTATTCGCAAGGATGGCATCACCGTCCTGCTTATCGAGCACGACGTCAAACTGGTGATGGGGCTGTGCGACCGCGTGGCGGTGCTCGACTACGGTGAAAAAATCTGCGAAGACATTCCAGTCGTCGTACAAAAAGATCCTAAGGTCATCGAAGCGTATTTAGGAGGCAGCATTGCTTGAGGTCACGGGGCTACGCGTCGCCTATGGCGGTATCCAGGCGGTGCGCGGCATCACCTTTCACGTCAATCAGGGCGAGATGGTTACGCTGATCGGCGCCAATGGCGCCGGCAAAACCAGCACACTGAAGGCTTTGGCCCGCCTGCTCAACGCCGCCGGCGGCAGCGTCCGCTATTGCGGCAAGGAGATTTCTACGCTGCCGCCGCATGAACTGGTGTCCGAAGGCATCGCGCTGGTACCCGAAGGACGTGGCGTCTTCCCGCGCATGAGCATTGTCGAAAACCTGCTGATGGGCGCCTACAGCCGCCGCGACAAGGAGGCGATTAACGCTGATAGCGAGCGCGTATTCTCGCTTTTCCCCCGCCTCAAGGAACGCTCACAGCAGCTGGCCGGCACCCTGTCCGGCGGTGAGCAGCAGATGCTGGCCATCGGTCGAGCACTGATGAGCCGGCCGAAACTTTTATTGCTCGACGAACCGTCAATGGGGCTCGCACCGCTAATGGTGCAAAAAATATTCGAAGTGATTCGTTCCGTAGCTGATGCGGGGATGACAGTTTTGCTTGTCGAGCAAAACGCCAAACTGGCGCTCGAAGTTAGTCAGCGCGGCTATGTCATGGAGAGCGGCGAGATTACGCTCACCGACGAATCAACGAAACTGCTTGCCAACCCCAAAGTGCGCGAGGCCTATCTGGGCGAGTAGGCGCTCCCTGATAGGCCGCACAGACAATTCTGAGGCATAATCCTGCCCTCACTATCTGCTTTGGCGTACGGGCGGTTTTTATGATGTTTTCTGATCTCTGATGGTCAAGGGGCCAACCAAAGTACGCTGCCCGCAATGCGGCGGCGAGTCAGTATGGAGTGCTGACAACCGCTATCGCCCCTTCTGTTCCGAGCGTTGCAAGCTGATCGATCTTGGCGCCTGGGCGTCAGAATCGTATCGGGTTCCAGTGCAGGAAACGACGGACCCGCTTTCCGAACCGCATTCCGGCGACTAGCCCCAGCCGCGCATCAGGGCGATTCCGTGTGCTCCGTGCAGACGGGCGGTTTCGAGCATGTTCGGGGCCAGTCCGCCGAGGGCATAGGCTGGCAGTGGGGAGCGTTCAATCAGGCGTGCAAACTCGTCCCAGCCTAAGCCCTCAGTTTCGGGGTGAGATTGCGTGGCCAAGACCGGACTGAGCAGGACGAAGTCAAGCCCCAGCGCTGCTGCGTGCGCAAGTTCTTCGGCGTTGTGGCAAGAGGCGGCAACCCGGTTAAATGGCGGGCGTTGAGCAACTTGCATGAGCCGTCCGGACGACAGGTGCAGGCCGTGGGCAGCAACGATGCGCACCAGCTCCTCGTCGTCATTGATCAGCACGCAGGCGTCAGTGTACGGCCTGGCCAAGGCCATGACAGCCTTGGCCAGGCGCAAGCGCTGTGCCGGTGGCAGACACTTGTCACGGATCTGGATCAGGCGCAGCCCGCTGGCCAGCGCGCGTTCCAGGCGGGCCAGTTCGGCGTCTATGCCATTGTCGTCGGCGTTGGTCAGCGCGTAGAGCGACGGCAGTTCCAGTGCGCGCAAAATCGGACCGTTGGCTGGCAGAATCGGCGTCACGGTCGCCGCGTCGCCGATTGTTGTCCAGATCAAGCCGTCGTGCTCGATTGGCACGATCTCGCCGTGCCAGGAAGGTACGCGGAAAAATTTCAGGCGGACGCTGGCGTGCGGATAGGTAAATGTGCAGGACAGCCAGGGCCAGGCATGGTCAATGGCGATACCAAGTTCTTCCTGTAGCTCGCGCATCAGCGCCTGGCGCAGGGACTCGCCAGGCTCGACCTTGCCACCAGGAAACTCCCAGTAGCCGGCATAGACTTTCCCCTCGGGGCGCCGGGCGAGCAGATACTCGATACCGCTTTGTCCTTCCCGCAACAAAACGGCCGCAGCGACTTCGACTAGCTTGGTCATTTGCTGCGCTTGGTACGGACCGGCTTGTGCTGATGCGTTCCCGCCCAGTCCTTGGCGAATTGCCAGGCCACGCGACCGCTGCGCGAGCCCCGCAGCAGCGCCCAGTTGAGCGCATCACGTTCGGCACGGGCGATTTCTTTCTCGCCGCAACCGAAGGATTTGAGCCAGTGCGCGACGATGTTGAGGTAGGCGTCTTGGTCAAAGGGGTAGAAAGAAAGCCAGAGACCGAAGCGCTCCGAGAGCGAGATTTTTTCCTCGACCGCTTCGCCCGGATGGATTTCATCGCCGACCCGCTTGCTTTCGAGATTTTCTTCAAAATACTCCGGCATCAGGTGGCGGCGGTTCGAGGTTGCGTAAAGCAGCGCATTGTCCGGCGTCGAGGCCATCGACCCGTCAAGGACGACCTTCAGCGCCTTGAAGGTCGCATCGCCGGCATCGAACGACAGGTCATCGCAAAAAATGATGAAGTGCTCGGGACGGCCATCGATCAACTCGACGATATCAGGCAGGTCGACCAGGTCGCTTTTCTCCACCTCGATGACGCGCAAGCCCCTGGGCGCATATTCGTTGAGCAGCGCTTTGATCAGCGACGATTTCCCCGAGCCGCGAGTGCCAGTGAGCAGCACGTTGTTGGCTGGCTGCGCGTCGAGAAACTGGCGCGTGTTGACGTCAATGCGACGTTTTTGCTCGTCGATGTCGTGCAAGTCGTGCAGGCGTATCGTTGACGGCCGGGTGATCGGCTGTAGATAGCCCGTGCTGCCGTGCCTGCGCCAGCGAAAGGCGATTGCGGCATTCCAGTCAGGAATGGAAGAAGCGGGCGGCAGCAGCGGCTCGATGCGTTCGAGCAGTTTTTCTGCACGGGAAAGAAAACGGGCAAGCTGCCGGTTCGGATCGTTCATCAGGGCAGTATACTGCGCAAGGTCAAAAACACCCGCACTGTAGCCAAACCATGCCCAAAAGCCAAACGAGACGATTTGCCTTGCTTGCCGCAATGTTTGTCGGAGCCTTTCTGGCGGCCTGTGCGACGGTCAAGGCGCCGCCAGTGGCGGTTTGCCCGCAATGCACCGTGCAAATTGTCCCGCCGTCGGCCAAGCCGATGCAGGTTGCACGTTGGGCCGATCTGCCGGGCTGGTCCGAGGATGATCTGCGTGCTGCCTGGCCGGCCTTTATGCAGTCCTGCCTCGCTCTGGCCAGCAAGCCGACATGGCTGCTCTGGCGGGCCGCCTGTGTCGAGGCGAAAGAGCTTGCGGCCAACGATAACAGCACCTTGCACCGTTTCTTCGAATCCCGTTTCGAGCCCTACCTGCTGACCAATCCGGATGGGACGACCAGCGGGCTGGTCACCGGCTATTACGAACCCTTGCTGAATGGCGCGCGCCAGCGCAGCGCGACCTTCTCGCAAGCGGTGTTGGGCGTTCCGGCTGACCTCCTGGACATCGAACTTGCTGACCTGCTGCCAGATCTGAAGAACATGCGCCTACGCGGCCGTTTGCAAGGCAACAAGGTTATTCCCTATTATTCCCGCGCCGACATCGCCGCGCGCGAAGCCGACTATGCGGATCGCGTACTGTTGTGGGTCGATGACGCCATCGAACTATTTTTCCTGCAGATTCAAGGTTCCGGTCGCGTCAAGCTGCCCGATGGCAGCGTGGTGCGCATCGCTTATGCTGATCAGAACGGGCATCCCTATCAGTCAATCGGTCGGGTGCTGATTGACAGGGGCGAACTCAAACCCGAGCAGGCCTCAATGCAAGGTATTCAGGCCTGGGCACGGGCTAACCCGGAAAAACTGAACGACGTGCTGAACAGCAATCCGAGCTACGTTTTCTTTCGTGAGGTTCAATCCAGGGAAAATGAGGGTCCGCAAGGCGCCATGGGCGTACCACTGACCGCTGAGCGCAGCATTGCCGTTGATCCGCGCCAGGTGCCGCTGGGTGCGCCGGTCTTTCTGTCGACGACACAACCCAACTCCTCGGCGCCATTGCGTCGTTTGATGTTGGCGCAAGATACCGGCGGCGCGATACGCGGCGTAGTGCGCGCTGATCTTTTCTGGGGCTTTGGCGCGCAGGCTGGCAGCCAGGCCGGAAAAATGAAACAGCAGGGGCAGATGTGGGTGCTGCTGCCGCCGGGCGCTGCGCCATAATTTGTCGACCTTGCTGATCGGGACGAGGGTTGCCGAGAATTCCGGATTGATCAGAAAGTTAAGAAAAATATCAAAACAGGGCAATTGCATCAAATTCCCTTTAACCCGAGGAGACTGGCGCGATAAGCATCGGAAGAAGCGGCGAGAATGCGACGAGTATAGATACCCCCTTTTTTCTTGGAGGTGTCGAGGCGGAAAAGATTGAGGACGAGGCG
>NZ_JAPUVO010000096.1 GCF_029255185.1 Propionivibrio sp. | reverse complement strand
TCTCCATGAGTCACCCCAAAAAGACAGAAAACTACACAATTCCAAACGCTGTGAACAGCCCCTCTGTAACTCATTGAGCGTAAACGATTATTTCTGTGGGTCGACGACAATGGCATTCGCATTTTGATGCAATTGCCCTGACGTGGACCGATTCAAGTCGACCGGCGTCCTCGAAGTCAAGTACGATTTCGTAGTCAGCCTCGATGTCATCGAGCATGACGAAAACCCCGAGGAGTTCCTGGCGCGGCTCATCTCCTTGCTCAATCCTCGCGGTCGGCTCTGTATCGAAACGCCGAATGCGGAAGGTATTGTGCTAGCCGATGCTGAAGAGTATCTGCATGCGCTCCACATGCCTTACCACGTCCATATTCTTTCGCAGCAAGCGCTGGCGAATTTATCCCGAAAGCATAGGCTTGAACAGGTCGGTGTCTATAATCGCTGGTATATGGACTCTTGGCTTCCAGGAACCGCGCGGCGCCTGTTCGAGCCACTTATGAAGTATGGCGGAAACGATCTCGATGCGGGCTACGAGCCGCCACGCGCAGGACTTTTCTTAAGGCATCCGAGCCTGTTTTTCCATCTTTTCTTCGGATACTTCATGTCTGCGCAAAAGCGGGACCACATGATGATGATATTCGCATTGCGAAGCCAGGACGCTGAATGCGCCTGATGCTCACCGTGCAATCACGTCGACAACGCTAAGCATGTCGCTCCTTTTCCAGTCCGACGGTGGCCAAAGCCTTTTGTCGCTTGCTCGCATCGAATAAAGTGGGGTCCGAAGCTTCCTCGAGCAGCGGGAAGACGATACGGTGCCAATTGGCTTCTGCATTGAGATCCGCCAATAAGGCATGTTGGCCCCACAACAGACGCAAGATAGCGACAAATTCTCTGGGCATGCGCAATGTACGCTTCGCCGACTGACACAGCTGAATTAGCGCCATTTGCTCCGCGTGCACGAACGGCTTGTCAAAACGGAAAGTCCGATCAAACCGCCAGGACTGATAGATGATATCGCGATAAATATCGTACATGATCCGGTGATCGAACTTCTTTCCAGGGAACTCGTATCCCATGTGGCGATTGATTTCGACAACTCGTTCGTAGTCGCCCGCGCATCCCGCAAGCGATTGCTGTTTCCAGAGATCAATGAATACCGTCGAGAATCGGCGGGTAAAGCCAAAGTCCACAAAGGCGACTTTGTCCTTCACAAATAGATAATTTCCTGGGTGCGGGTCGGCGTTATAGATCCCATAACGATTGATCGCGACGGCGGCCATTCGCCAAATGATTTCTCCGGCCTTGTTCTTCTGTTCCTGCGTCGACGAATTCTTGAACTCCTCGTAACTCTGGCCCTCGACATAATCCATGGTTAACACGGCGGCAGTGCTGTAATCGGTATACACCTGCGGGATAAGAATCTGTGGATCGTCGCTAAATATCTGACGGAACTCCTCCTGAAAGTTCGCGGCCTTGATGAAGTCGCATTCTGATGTGATCAGATCTTCCAGTTCATCAATCAACTCTCCAATGTTCTGCAACCCCCAATGGCGTTTGAGGACGGGAGAAAACAAGCGCAGGATGCTGAAATCAGTTTTCACGGCGCGCAGAATCTTCGGGTAACGCACCTTGACGATCACCAGCCGATCATTATGCAGCCGTGCCAGATGCAACTGACTGATGCTGGCGGCGGCAATCGGTGTGTCATGCCATTCCTTGAAAATCTTGTCGATCGGCTGACGCAATTCCTGTTCGACAACATTCCGGATATGCGCGCTTTCATAGGGCGCAGAGCGGCTTTGCAAGGTGGATAAAGCCTTATAAATTTCCGGCGGCGCATCGCCCGGAAGATAGCTGATGATCTGTCCGAATTTCATCAGTGGGCCTTTCAGCGCGCCAAGCTCGCTGACAAAACAGTCGGCGAGTTTCCTGGCGTATACTTCCCTATGCTTTTCGTGCGCCTGAGGGGTGTATAAATCGGCTAGACGATAGTTCGAATAGGCGAAAGACGCCTTGGCCATCATCTTCATTACCGATCCAAGCCGCCGCAAATGCGAACAGTGCAGTTGATGCAGAACCGGCAATGTTGAAAAATCCATCATCCGCAGCTTGGCCATCTGGCCGTACAGCGGAACGAAGGTCCCGAACAAATCATTGCTCATGCCATTAAGGTAAAAGAAGAAGCGCAAATCGTCCAGGTTATGACGGTATTGTTCCGGCAACTGCGTACGCGCCCTTTGAAAATATTCCTCCAGCGAAGCCGGCGCCCGGTTCCCCGGCCGAGTGCGAATGATCGTAAGGAGCGGCACTTTGAACGTAGCAAAGACTTCGATATTTTCGGGGAATGCTTTGTGCGCCAGTGACTTTAACTCGTCGAAAGTGAAAGCCGCGCGCATCGACCGTTCTTTATCGAGAGTGAAGAGGTAGGGATCGTCCTCGGAGTTAAAGTAGGCCATGCTGATGACCGATTTGATACTCTTCAGGCGCGTGAAATCGTCGATGAAGACCCGGCCCCCGGGCGCCAGGATGCGGGACATTTCATTGAAACAAGCTTCCAGGTGACCGTAGCTCGGCAGGTGATGCAGGGCAAACGATGTCATTACGCCGTCGAAGCTTTGGTCAGCGATTGATTCGAGTCTGGTGATGTCGCCCTGCATCAAGGAAACATTCGTTACCCCGAATTGCCTGATGTTTTCTTCGCCGGCGGCAATCATCGTCGCGGACAAATCCACTCCAACAAAAGCAATCGATGGATTGGCCGCGGCGATCTGGCAAAGCAGAGTCGCCGGTCCGCACCCGAGGTCGACCACGCTCCGACAGCCGTGCAAGACCTGACTCGCGTGCGAATTGAGGAACAGATAGGTTGCCGCCAACGCGTTGCTCTGCCCGCCTTCGACATAGGCCTTGACCTCGTCACTATCCTCCATGACCAGCGAAGACTCCGGCTCGCGTTGCAGCGTACGCGGCGAAAAGAGCTCGCGAAGGAATGTGGGCAAAAGCCCTGGGCGCGGAATATACATGATGCCTCTGCTGTCCGGTTAGGCGAAATGGCGAACCGCTGCGTCGTGCATGACACCAGCTTTCCGCCGTCTTCGTTTTAAGAGACGCGCCAGGAAGCGAACAGCTATACGACTTGATCAAGCGGAATTTTGTTCCCGGAGCGCCACCTAATTATGCAGCTTGGCGTAGGCATAGACAATCAGCATTTGCACCTACAGAAAATGCCGCTTGCGTTGGCCGAGTGAAGTCTGTAGAATCACGCCTTTTCGATTAACCCATCAGATTTTTAGGGATCAACATTCATGGCCAACAGCGCACAAGCCCGCAAGCGCGCCCGCCAAGCCGTTAAGCAACGCGCCCACAACGCCAGCCTGCGCTCCACTTTGCGCACGGCCGTAAAGCGTGTGCAAAAGGCGATCGTCGCTGGCGACAAGGCTGCCGCTCAAAGTATTTATCAAATATCGGTTTCTGTGATTGATCGCATCGCCGACAAGAAAATCATCCACAAGAACAAGGCGTCACGCCACAAGAGTCGTCTTTCGGCTCAGATCAAGGCGCTGGCTACCGCCTGAGTTGTAATTTCTGATATCGAAAACGGCGTCTTTTGGCGCCGTTTTTTATTGGTGCGCCCGGCAGGGCGATGGTGCCAACTCGATTAGCTCTCCTTGCCAACGATAGGGCAGACGCCTAGATCATTGTCTTGTGCAAAATTGAGCACAAAGAAAATGCTTACACTAAAAAAATAGACACTTGGCTTGTATTCAGATAATTTACTGCATATGGTCGCTACATCTATTTGATATAGAGGTAAATTATGCAACTCTCGCCTACTGCTAAATATGGTTTCCGTATCCGTACCCGGAGCGGAGCCGTTGTCGACAACCTGTTGATATTTGGCAGGGACGAGCCGGACGCAGAACGAAAGTTGCGCCAGATCTATCTTGGCTGCGAAATTCTCGAAACGAAGCGTTTGCTCATTCAGGCGCCGCGTACCAGCCCGGTGACTTTTGAAGACGTTGTTGATCTCATTGCGGGGCCAACATCAATCTGGCCGACTGAATAGGCAGTCAAAGAAGCCTGTCTCGCCGCAGTTCCTTGTAAAGCGCGGTGTAGTCTTTGGCGCCGACACTGGCGGCATTGTGGCTGAATACGTCGCGATTCTTTGACGGACTTTCGGCGATCGACACATTTTCGGAAATCACGGTTTGGCAAACCTCATGCTCGTAGCGCTCGCGTAATTGATCCTGAATATCCACGCTCATCCTGCGCCGACGATCATAGCGGGTCAGCAAGTAGCGGCGTTCGACACGTCGTTTGAGCACCGGTTCGAGAATCGCCAGCGTTCGGGTCATTTGCTCTGCGGCCTGCAAGGAGAGGTAATCGGTCGAGATCGGAATGAGCAGAACATCGCAGGCAAAAATGGCGTTGAGCGCCAGGACACCGACATAAGGACAACAGTCGATGAGGGTGTTCTGCGCCGCATTGCCCGGTACGGATTCGTCCATGCAGTCAAGGCCAAGACGCAGTTTGTTCAGAACGGCCGGACCTTTGCCGAAAATTGAGTCGACCTTGATCAATTGCTGGTGCGAGGGGACGAGTCTGCCAATGCCTTCCCAGGAAATTGTTAGTTCGTCAAGCGCACGAATGCCCTGGTAGAAACCGAACAAACTGCGTCCTGAATCCTGGGGTGGTGAGCCGTGGATTGCGGAAAGGTGACACTGCGGATCTAGGTCAAGAACCAGCGGCTGACCGCCGTCACGAACGTTGGCGGCAGCGAGGTTGAGCGTCGTCGTGGTTTTTCCGACGCCGCCTTTTTGGTTGAAAACAGCAAGGCGCATCCCGCATTGTAGCCTGCCGACCTCATCCCGCGCACTTATCGCGCTTATATACAAGTCATAGGTTTTACCTTAAAATTCTTCCCCTTGCCATATCGGCGTGCAGGGCTTTCGAGCATGCGCTGCTAGTTACCGGTTTGGTGCTGATGCGTGATTATTCCGGCGGCGCAAGCCGCCGTTTCAGTTTCAGGGGTTGTGTATGTCTCACCTAATGAATACCTATGCCCGTTTGCCGGTCGCTTTCAGTCATGGCGACGGAAGCTGGGTAACCGACAGCGAAGGAAAGCTCTATCTCGATGCCTTGTCGGGAATTGCCGTGTCCACGCTGGGGCATAATCATCCCGTTCTGGTGGCAGCGATTGCCGCGCAGGCCGGGCGTTTGCTGCATACTTCAAACCTTTATCGCATGCCGCAGCAGGAGCAACTGGCTGACAAGCTCGCCGCACTGTCCGGCATGGCCGAGGTTTTTTTCTGCAACTCGGGTTGTGAAGCCAACGAAGCGGCAATCAAGCTGGCCCGTTTTTATGGTCACCGGCAGGGCGTTGACAGCCCGGCCATCATCGTCATGGAACATGCGTTCCATGGGCGCACCATGGCCACGCTTTCAGCCACCGGCAACCGCAAGACACAAGCCGGTTTTGAGCCGCTCGTATCCGGTTTTGTGCGGGTGCCTTACAACGATCTGCAAGCGATTCGCGGGGTTGCTGAACACAACAAGAATGTTGTCGCGGTCATGCTCGAAATCGTGCAGGGCGAGGGTGGTATCAATATCGCTGATGTTGAGTATCAGCGTGGATTGCGCCAGCTTTGTGATGAACAGGGTTGGCTGTTGATCTGCGACGAAGTGCAGTGCGGCATGGGCCGTACCGGCACCTGGTTCGGATTCCAGCATGCCGGAATCTGCCCGGATGTGGTGACCATGGCCAAAGGCTTGGGCAGTGGAGTGCCAATTGGCGCCTGCATAACCGCTGGCAGGGCAGCGGGCCTCTTCAAGCCGGGCAATCATGGTTCGACTTTTGGCGGTAATCAGTTGGCAACCACGGCAGCGTTGACGACGATTGAGGTGATTGAGAAAGATCGCCTGATGGCCAACGCCGAGACTGTTGGACGCTTGATTCGGGATGGCCTGGCGCAGGCTTTTGCCGGCGTCAGGGCAATTGTCGATATACGCGGGCAGGGCTTGATGATCGGCATCGAACTGGACCGCCCTTGCGGGGAACTGGTGACCCGGGGGCTGGATGCCGGCCTGTTGATTAACGTGACCGCTGATAACGTGGTGCGTTTGTTGCCGCCGCTGACATTCAGTGTTGAAGAAGGGGGCGAACTGGTCGCCCGGCTTGCTGCACTGATCCGTGATTTTCTCGCGGCCTGATCGGAATCTGCCATGACTCCCGTCAAGCCTGGCGTCAAACATTTTCTGCAGTTCAAGGATCTGACGCGCGAGGAGTTTGACTACCTGTTCGAGCGCACGCGCTGGATCAAGGAGCAATTCAAGTCCTACAAGCAGTATTGGCCCCTGAGTGATCGCACGCTGGTGATGATTTTCGAAAAGGCTAGCACGCGTACCCGTCTCTCCTTCGAGGCTGGCGTACAGCAGCTTGGCGGCGCGGCAATTTATCTTAACACTCGCGATTCGCAACTCGGGCGCGGCGAGCCGGTCGAGGATGCCGCGCAGGTGATTTCGCGTATGAGTGACCTGATCATGATCCGCACCTACGAACAGGAAATTGTCGAACGCCTGGCAGCGCACTCCCGCGTGCCGGTGATCAATGGGCTGACCAACGAATATCACCCCTGCCAGATCATGGCCGACATCTACACCTACATTGAACAGCGTGGCCCGATTCAGGGGCGAACGGTCGCCTGGATCGGCGATTCGAACAATGTGTGCAATACCTGGTTGCAGGCTGCTGAAGTACTGGATTTTAACGTTCATGTGTCGACGCCGCCCGGTTACGAGGTGGAAGCCGAGCGTGCCGGTCTTTACGGCACCAGTCATTTCGAGCAGTTTGCCGATCCGATGGTGGCAGCCAGGGACGCGGATATTGTAACTACCGATGTATGGACCTCAATGGGCTTTGAAGCCGAGAATGCAGAACGACTACGGGATTTCGCCGATTGGCAGGTGGATGCCGACATGATGCGTGTCGCCCGTCCGCATGCACTGTTTTTGCATTGCCTGCCGGTGCATCGGGGCGAAGAGGTTTCTGCCGAAGTCATTGATGGTCCGCAGAGCGTCGTCTGGGACGAGGCGGAGAACCGCCTGCATGTGCAAAAAGCACTTATGGAGTATCTGGTACTCGGCCGTGTGACGATCTGAAATAACGCTGAGTGAGGAGCAGCACGCTCACTCCTGATTTTTATCTCCTTACTTCTTGCTGGAAGTCAAACCATGAGCGATATCAAAAAAGCAGTTCTGGCCTATTCGGGAGGTCTGGACACCTCGGTCATTCTCAAGTGGCTACAGGATACCTATCAGTGTGAAGTCGTGACCTTTACGGCCGATCTGGGCCAGGGGGATGAACTTGAAGCGGCGCGTCCCAAAGCGATCAAGTTTGGCATCAAACCCGAGAACATCTACATCGACGATCTGCGTGAAGAGTTCGTTCGCGACTTCGTTTTCCCGATGTTTCGCGCCAACACGGTCTATGAAGGCGAATACCTGCTTGGCACCTCGATTGCACGTCCACTGATCGCCAAGCGAATGATTGACATTGTCAATTTAACCGGAGCCGATGCAGTCGCTCATGGCGCGACCGGCAAGGGAAATGATCAGGTCCGCTTTGAACTCGGTGCCTATGCGCTCAAACCGAATATCAAGATCATTGCACCGTGGCGCGAGTGGGATCTGCTCTCGCGCGAGAAACTGCTGGCCTACGCCGAGAAGCACGGCATTCCGGTAGAAATGAAGCACAAACAGGGCGGGTCGCCGTACTCAATGGACGCCAACCTTCTGCACATCAGTTACGAAGGCCGCCATCTGGAAGACCCGGCCGCCGAGGCTGAAGAGTCGATGTGGCGCTGGACGGTGTCGCCGGAAGCGGCGCCCGATGCGGCTGAGTATGTTGATCTTGAATTTGAAAAAGGCGATCTCGTCGCCATTAACGGCAAGCGTTTGCCGGCCCATGAACTGCTGGCCTTGCTCAATGCGCTGGGCGGCAAACATGGCGTCGGTCGCATTGATCTCGTTGAGAACCGCTACGTCGGCATGAAATCGCGCGGCTGCTACGAAACGCCAGGCGGTACGATCCTTTTGCGTGCGCATCGCGCCATCGAGTCGATCACCCTGGACCGCGAGGTCGCTCACCTCAAGGACGATCTGATCCCGCGTTACGCCAGCATGATCTACAACGGCTACTGGTGGAGCCCGGAACGCCGTGCCCTGCAGACACTCATTGACTCCACGCAGGCCACGGTTAACGGCTGGGTCCGGGTCAAGCTCTACAAGGGTAATGTCATTGTCACCGGTCGCGATTCGCAGACCGACTCGCTGTTCGATTCGACCATCGCGACCTTCGAGGATGATGCCGGAGCCTACGATCAGAAAGATGCCACCGGTTTCATCAAGCTTAACGCACTGCGCATGCGCATTGCGGCCAATCTTGCCAGCCGCAAGCATTGACGCATGAACGCTGATGTTCGAGCTGACTGAGGAGCAGGTGTCGAATTTTGGCATGACCTTTGGGGTCGGTGCCTTCATGCTCTACATGCTCTTCATCATCGGTGAGCTGGCGTGGAAAGCAAAGGCTGGCAGGACGGGAACGATCGTCCTGTTCTTCGTTCTTTCTTTCGGCATGCTCGGCTTCATTGCCAAGTCTGTCATTCAAAAATTGTGGGGAATCTGAAATGACGCAGTTCAATAACGTAAGTGTCATCAAGCAGGCGAATGTCTACTTCGACGGCAAGTGTGTCAGCCACACCGTCCACTTTGCCGACGGCAGCAACAAGACGGTGGGCGTCATTTTGCCTTCGTCGTTGACCTTCAACACCGGAGTCCCTGAAATCATGGAAGGCGTCGGTGGATCCTGCCGGGTTCGCCTGAAGGGCGATGGCGATTGGAAAATCTACACCGCTGGCCAGTCTTTCGAGGTGCCCGGTAATTCGTCGTTCGAAATTGCCTGCGACGAGCCCTACCATTACGTTTGTCATTTTGCTTAAGCGGAGGTTCGGATGCCGTCTTTCGATTTTTCTTCAGAAGTGGATATGGTGGCGCTGAAGAACGCCATCGACTCGGCCGGAAAAAAGATCATCGGGCGTCACGACTTCAAGGGCACTAGTGCCAAGGTTGAGTTGAACGAGAAGGACAAGGTGATCATGCTGCATGCCGACTCCGATTTCCAGCTTAACCAGATCAAGGACATTCTCTTTCCGGAAATGGAAAAAAAGGAGCCGGACTGCACCAAGCGCCTGGATCATCAGGCAGTGCAGAAAGTCTCGGGCGACAGGGTCAAGCAGGACTTGAAGATCAAGGTTGGCATTGAGAGCGAGTTGGCGAAAAAAATCGTCAAACTGCTCAAGGACTCCAAACTCAAGGTTCAGGCGGCCATTCAGGGCGATGCCGTGCGCGTGACTGGCGTCAAGCGCGATGTGCTTCAGGAAGCCATTAGCCTGGTGAAGAAGGCGATCACTGATTTTCCGATCAAGTACGGCAACTTCCGCGATTGAATACACTGTCAAACGCAGCCAGGCACGGCGCTGTTTGCCAATTGAGTTCTGATGCCCATGTCGCCAAAGAACGTTGAAATTCAGGAAGAAAAAGAACGCATCAATCCCGGGGTGCTGTCCTGGGTGGAAGAGCTGCGCCAAGTATCGATGGCGGTCAGCAAGAAAGGCAGCAAGGCGTCTGCCAGCCGCAATCAGTTGTTTTATGTACTGCACTGGACTGAGGATGCCGGGGGCTTCGGGGTGACCGTGCACAAGGGCCGTGATCCCAAGAGCGCCGAGGAGTGGTGGACCATTGATCGTGCGCTGATCAAGCCGCCGCCGTTTGCTTCCGAAGAGGATATCGGTATTCTTCGCCTGCTCTGGGCTGAGCGGTCTCATGACAGCGGCTTGCGCGCTTTTGGTCTTGGCCCAAGGCATGGCGGTGATGTCTTGCGGCGGATGGCGCTGACCGGTCGCCTCGTTCCGGGCAATGATTTTTCGCCGTTGCTGTTGGCTGAGGCGCGGCAGGCGAGTGTTAACTGGCGACTTGACAGCAGCGGACGGCAAAGGCCCTGTTTCACACCGGAGCCTGCCGCCAGTCTGGTCATCCCTTTGCAGCCTCCCTGGTATGTCGATCTGGAAGAAGGGGCCATTGGGCCTCTGGACGTGCCTGGCAATCCGGAAGTGATTGCGCGCCTGTTTTCACTGCCGCCGCTTTCTGCTATGGAGGCCGCACTGGTTGCTGAAGCACTGACCGAACTTGCGCCCGAATTACCGCTGCCTGCCGAGGCCGCCAGTAGCCGTCTGCGGCGCATAGAAACCAGCCCGCTACCGGTACTCCGCCTGCAAACGCTCAATACCCATGGTAACCGGAGCTGGCGTGACTATGGCGCCAGTTATAACGCTGGTTCTTTCGACGTGGTGCTGCCGGTGTTTCGTTATCAGGATGCACAGATCAAGCCGGATGACGTCCGGGAATTCTCGACGCTGCCGGATGGAGAGACGGTTCGTGTCACGCGGCAAAGCGACCAGGAACAGCTTTTGATGAATAGCCTGGCCGAAGCGGGACTGCAAAAAATACCGGGCTATGCACTGCATACCTTTGGCAGCCCGCCCGATAGCGCCTATGCCCTGGCCAATGAACTGTGCTGGCCCGGCTTTATGCAGGAGATGCTGCCTCGCTTGCGCGATGCCGGCTGGCAAATCGAATTCGACGACGATTTTCGTCATCATGCCTTGCACGTCGACGCTTGGGAAGCCGAGCTGCTCGAGTCGGAAAACGGCTGGTTTGATCTTGACATGGGCATTATCGTCGAAGGCGAGCGTTTGCCGCTGGCGCCCCTGTTGGCGTCCCTGTTCCGGCGCGATGTGCGCTGGCTGGACGGCGTGTTGCTGCAGCAGATTGCCGATGACGAGATGATTGAACTTAAAACCCCGGCCAATTTGCGTATTCGCGCGCCCGCCGGACGTCTCAAGCCGCTCGCCGCAACGCTGATTGATCTCTTTGACGGTTTTGCGGGCGGCGATACGCTACGCCTCTCGCGTTTTGATGCCCCGCGACTGGCTGAGCTTGCCGATACCAGCCGCTGGCTATTTCGCGGACAGGGCGATGTGCTGGCGCTCGCCGACCAGTTGTCGGCGGCTCAGGGAATCAGCCACGTCGACTCGCCTGCCGGTTTGGGGCTGGAGCTGCGGTCGTACCAGAAAGAGGGCCTCGCCTGGCTTCAGTTTCTGCGTCAGCAAAAACTGTCGGGCATTCTGGCAGATGACATGGGCCTGGGAAAAACAGCGCAGGCACTGGCGCACCTGCTGCTCGAAAAAGAAGCCGGACGCCTGGATCGTCCGGCGCTGATTGTTTTGCCGACGTCACTCATTTTTAACTGGAAGAACGAGGCCGCGCGTTTTGCGCCGAGTCTGTCGATTCTTTCCCTGCATGGTGCGGAGCGCAAGAGCCGGTTTGCCGAGATTGCCCAGCACGATGTGATATTGACGACTTATCCTTTGCTCTGGCGGGATGCCCACGAACTGACTCGGTATCGCTATCACCTGCTCATCCTCGATGAAGCGCAAACAGTCAAGAACGCCCGCAGTCAAGGCGCCGAGGTGGTACGCAAGATTGAGGCGCGACACCGGCTGTGCCTGACCGGAACACCGCTGGAAAACCATCTGGGTGAGTTGTGGAGCCAGTTTGACTTCCTGTTGCCCGGATTCCTTGGTGACAGCAATACCTTCACCAAATACTGGCGCACGCCGATCGAAAAACTGGGCGATGGCGAGCGCCGCAACCTGCTGGCCAGGCGTATTCGCCCGTTCATCCTGCGCCGTAAGAAGGAAGAAGTGGCCCGCGAGTTGCCGCTCAAGACGATCATCGTACGCAAGGTCGAACTCGCGGGCAGTCAGCGGGATCTCTACGAAACGATTCGCGCGGCGATGGATATGATGGTGCGCGAAGAGGTTGCCAACAAAGGATTTGGCCGCAGCCAGATCATCATTCTTGATGCGCTGCTCAAACTGCGCCAGGTCTGCTGCGACCCGCGTCTGGTGAAGGCCGTCTCGGCGCAGCGGGTCAAGGAACGCGCCAAGCTGGACCTGCTGATGACCATGTTGCCCGAGCAGGTGGACGAAGGGCGGCGTATTCTGCTCTTCTCGCAATTTACGAGCATGCTGTCGCTGATCGAAACTGAACTTAAGCATGCCGGTCTGGATTACGTCATTCTGACCGGTGATACCGTTGATCGCGAAACGCCGGTTCGACGATTCCAGGCTGGCGAAGTTCCGATTTTCCTGATTAGTCTCAAGGCCGGGGGGGTCGGACTCAATCTCACCGCCGCTGATACGGTAATCCACTTCGATCCATGGTGGAATCCGGCCGTTGAGAATCAGGCGACCGATCGCGCGCATCGCCTCGGTCAGGACAAGCCGGTATTCGTCTACAAACTTATCATCGCCGGCAGCATCGAGGAAAAAATTCTTGCCTTGCAGGAACGCAAGGCAGACCTCGCCGCCGGAATCCTGTCAGAGGATCGCAATGTCAGCCTGAAGTTTGGCGAAGACGATATTGCGGCACTTTTTGCACCACTTCCGGCATGATGTTGTGCCTATGGAAGTGGAATACGTTGATCGAAATCAATGACGAAATGACGAATCAATTGTTTGACCGGCAAGCCAAGGTCAGAGATAATTTGCGCTTTTCCGCCTTTGCATCTGCCCGGTTTATCGCATCGCTTTGATTTGGTGCCGGCGCTATTACCGACTGCGCAGGCGATTTGACTGGATCGGATCTGATAAATGACCAAGAATCACGCGTCACTCGCCATTGACCCGTACTACGATGGCGTTCCCGCGTACATGACCGAAGTGTACGATTGGGCGTATGTCAATCCAAAGTGGGTACATGCGCTGGACCGCATCTGGGTCGTCCGGGTTCTGCTCTTTTTGAATGATCAGCGTCTGATGCGCGCCTATCTGAATGAGATCAAGGAAGGAATGCGTGTCTGGCAACTGGCGCATGTCTATGGTGATCTGGTTACCCGTGCAGCCAAGAAAGTCGGGCCGAGTGGCGTTTTTCATCTGACCGACGTTACGCCGATTCAGGTCGAAAACGGCCATCGCAAGCTGGCCGGCATGGATTGGACCAAGGTCATTCGTAGCGACGCGGCGGCTTTTGCCGGTGAGGAATTTATTGATTACGACTTGGTCTGTAGCTTCTTCCTGCTGCACGAGGTTCCAGAGGCGAAAAAATACGAAATCGTCAATAACATGCTGGAAAAACTTCCCAAGGGTAGCAAGGCGGTGTTCGTCGATTACCATAATCCGGCAAAATGGCAGCCGATTCGTTACATCCTGAAACTCGTCAATCGTTATCTGGAACCCTTTGCCGATGCGCTCTGGAAAAACGAAATCTGCTGCTACGCGGCAGCAGCAGATCGCTTTACCTGGCGCAAGAAAACTTTCTTCGGCGGCGTATATCAGTGCGTGGTGGTTGAGCACAAAAACAAGTGAAGTGGCATTCAGAGAGAACGGCTTACGCCACTGATCCAGACCGAATACAACTGGTCGGCCAGTCGGTGCATCCTCGTTAAACGAGCCGGCACGTTCGCCAGCATCATTTCAGGGGTCTGTACCGTTGTCGGTAAAGGATTAAGGCCACGGACTTCGGCGGGCCAGGAGGTACTCCACGCCGCGATCATTTCGGCGCTTATTTCAACATGGCACTGCATCGCCAGATGGGGGCCCAGGACGAACATCTGGTTGGCACAGAACGGATTGGTGAAAATCCGCTGTGCCCCCGGCGGAATGCTGAACATCTCGCCATGCCACTGGAACACGTCAGCCTGACCGCCGGTGTCGAATAGCCAATCGCCAAGCCATTGGCGTGTGCTGTCATTGTCTTCGGCGCGTGCAGTTCCCCAGCCGATTTCCTTGCTCGGGCTGGGGGTGATGCTGCCGCCGAGTGCCCTGCTGATCAACTGGCCACCCAGGCAATGACCGATGACCGGGATGCCCGAGCTAACGGCATTGCGAATCAGCGCGCACAGCGGCGTTATCCATGGCAGCGGATCGTTCACGCTCATCGGCCCGCCCATTAGGCAGAATCCGGAATAGTCGCTGACCCGTGCAGGTACCGTTTCGTCACGGTCGATGGCGATCAGTTGCCAAGGAAGCGAGTGTCGATCAAGGAATGTGGCAAAATAGCCCGGTCCCTCGGATTCGGCGTGGCGAAAAATGGCGATAGGCTTCATGATCGGTTGGTCGGTTATTAACAAGGGCATTGGTTTTCGGTGCATCGCCGATTTTACCCGTGCTGTCTTGATCTGCCCATTGCTGCTTGTGACGTCGGTGCATGGCGCTGAGGTCGGTCTGGCCGGCCTGTTTCCGGGCAAGGCTTTGCTGACCATCAATGGTGGGCCGCCGCGCATTGTTGCTCTGGGCGCCAAGACTGACGAGGGTGTGAAAGTGCTGGCCATTGAGGGGGAAACCGCGACTCTCGAAGTTGATGGCAAGAAGCGGATGTTACGTGTCGGCCAGAACGTTGCCTCGCAGCCGTCAGGCAGTGGTCCGGCAACGGCGACACTGACTGCTGATTCGGCTGGACATTTTTTGACGACCGGAGTCATCAACGGGACGAGCGTTCGTTTCATTGTGGATACGGGTGCTTCGCTGATTTCTCTAGGAGCCAACGATGCCCGCCGGATCGGTATTGATGCCAGCCGGGGACAGCCGGGCATTGCCAATACGGCCAATGGTCAGACCATAGTGTCACGCGTCAAACTCGATACCGTTCGTGTCGGTGAGATAGTTCTGAATAATGTTGACGCCATTGTTCATCAGCAGGACATGCCTTTGGCATTGCTCGGCATGAGTTTTTTGAACCGTATGGAAATGCAGCGAAATGGCGAGACCATGACGTTGAAGAAGCGCTACTAGGAGAATTACATGCCCGATCGCGACCAGGAAATTATCATGTTGCGCCGCGAACTTGAAATATTGATGAGCGAGCGGCAGACCCTATTGCGGGTTGTGGGTTCGACTGCGGCACTCATCGCCTGTCTGGACAGTAAGCGCCTGCCGGTCGGCGCCGTTGAATCTGCCGATCTGGTAGCGACGTCGATAAACGCGCTGTCTGAAGAAACCTTGCAGGATGCACTCAATGCCGTGCGCGCCGAAATTGAAAATGAGGAAGTAGGCAACGGAAACTAATTCTTACCCCGACGCGCCCGGCAATCCGGATGGAATTGATCTTGCTCGGCTGCGCTCGGTGCTGCAACCGCGTCCCTCGCGAACAGTTTTTATGCTCGAAGATGGTGTCGGTGATGAAGAACTGACACCAGCGTCAGTGCTTTTTCCTATTGTTCTGCGTGCCAGCGGGCCTTCGGTGTTGCTCACCCAGCGCACTGACCATTTGAAGGATCACCCAGGGCAGATCAGCTTTCCCGGCGGTCGTGTCGAGCCCGCAGACTGTTCACCAGCAGACACTGCATTGCGTGAAGCGCAGGAGGAGATCGGTCTGTCATCACGACATATCGAGATCCTCGGCTATTTGCCCGAATACCGCACCAGTACTGGCTTTCGCGTTACGCCCGTAGTAGCGATCGTCAAGCCGCCTTTCGATTTGCGTCCTGATCCCGGTGAGGTGGCGAAAATTTTCGAAGTACCACTTTCTTTCTTGATGGACACTGCCAATCATCAGCAGCACTCATTGCACTACCGCGGGAAACTTCGCCACTATTTCGCCATGCCCTATGGCGAGTACTTCATTTGGGGCGCAACAGCCGGCATCATTGTCGCCCTTTCCCGGGCGCTGGCGCCTTGAGCCTGGTGCTGTGCCAAGCTTCATGCGCTTGTGCGCTTGGCCTGTCCAGCAAGTACTCATGAATTATGGTATCTTGACCCTTTGTGACACTGGGCAGAGCGGATATTTCGCCGCTATGCCATCATACTTTTACCATGGCCCTTTTTTCTCTTGTAGCTGTTCTCCTGATTGAGCAGATTCGGCCTTTGCCCTACCGCCTGGTTGTGCACGAACCGCTGTCGCGGCTCGCTCGCTTTCTTGAGGGCCTGTTCAACGCTGGTGAGAGCAGTCACGGCCTGATCGCCTGGCTGGTTGCCGTCGGTGGGCTCGTGGTGGTAGCCGGCAGCGTTCATGCCGTTCTCTATGCGCTCAACCCGCTGCTGGCCTGGCTGTGGAACGTCCTGGTTCTATATCTGACGATGGGATTCCGGCAGTTCAGCCACTATTACACGGATATTCAACTCGCCCTGCGCATGGATGATTTGCCCCATGCGCGCAAACTGCTGGCGGAATGGCGCGGGCGCACTGCCGATGAACTTTCGTCGTCGGAGATTGCGCGGATAGCGATTGAGGAAGCGCTCAGTGCCTCGCATCGTCACGTATTTGGCGTGCTGGTGTGTTTCGTCCTGCTGCCGATGCCGTGTGGTGCCGTCCTTTATCGCGCTGCGGCATTCTTTGCCGACCAGTGGGGCAGACGTAGCGATGCCGACGCAGGCCATTTCGGGAAGTTTTCGCAACAGGCTTTTGCTGTCATAGACTGGTTGCCCCTGCGGGTTACCGCCGCCGGTTTTGCCATTGTCGGCAATTTTGAGGATGCTATTTACTGTTGGCGTACACAGGCGGACAAGTGGCCAGATAGCCATCTGGGGGGCGGCATTGGCATCGTTCTGGCCAGTGGTGCGGGGGCGCTGGGGGTGCGTCTGGGTATGCCAGTGCTCGAAGCCGGCGAGATTGCCGATCGCGCCGAGGTGGGTACCGGTGATGAAGCGGATGTCGATTTCATGCAGAGTGCAGTGGGTTTGGTCTGGCGCGCCTTGTTGCTCTGGTTGTTACTGCTGTTGCTGTTGGGTATGGCCAGTCTGATTGGTTCCTAATCGATACTATATTTTGGAGAGTGTGAACATGAGCAGAGATGTGGTCGTTTTAAGCGCAGTTCGTTCAGCGATTGGTGCTTTTGGAGGTTCGCTGGCTTACATTGATCCATGCGAACTGGCAGGAATCGTCATGAAAGAGTCGATTGCCCGTTCTGGTGTTGATCCTCAGCAGATCAATTATGTGACGGTGGGTACCGTTATTCCGACCGATTCACGCTTTGGCTATGTTTCGCGCGTGGCATCAATTCAGGCGGGTTTGCCGATGGACTCAATCGCCATGCAGGTTAGCCGCCTGTGCTCTTCCGGTCTGCAGGCCATCGTCACCTCGGCGCAGAATATCATGCTCGGTGACAGCGACTATGGGATTGGCGGTGGCGTCGAAGTCATGTCGCGTGCAACCTATATGTTGCCGGCGATGCGTAGCGGCGCCCGCATGGGTGATGCGACGGCTGTCGATGCGATGGTCGCCACTTTGAGCGATCCGTTTGGTGTGGGTCACATGGGTATCACGGCAGAAAATGTTGCTGCGAAATGGGGCATTTCCCGCGAAGAGCAGGATGCCTTCGCCATGGAGTCGCAGCAACGCGCTGGGCGAGCTATTGCCGAGGGGCGTTTCAAATCACAGATCGTGCCGATTGTTCAGCGGACGCGAAAGGGCGACGTGGTGTTCGATACCGACGAACACTGCAAGCCCAATACCACTCTTGAAACGCTAGCGAAAATGAAACCGGCATTCAAAAAAGACGGCACGGTTACCGCTGGTAATGCATCAGGCATTAATGACGGCGCTGCCTTTTTTGTACTGGCAGCGGCCGATGTTGCGGCCAAGGCCGGGCAGAAACCGATTGCTCGTCTCGTATCCTATGCCATCGCAGGCGTGCCGAACGAGGTCATGGGTGAAGGTCCGATCCCGGCGACCAAACTGGCGCTCAAGAAGGCTGGTCTGAGGCTTGATCAGATGGACGTGATCGAAGCCAACGAAGCCTTCGCCGCTCAGGCGATTGCCGTTAACAAGGGGCTGGGGCTTGACCCGGCCAAGACCAACGTGAATGGCGGCGCCATCGCACTCGGTCACCCGATTGGCTGCTCCGGTGCCTTTATTGCCACCAAGGCAGTTTATGAATTGCAGCGCGGCGGTGGCAAGTATGCGCTGGTTACCATGTGCATTGGCGGCGGGCAGGGCATCGCAGCGATTTTCGAACGGCTTTGAGTGCGGGGGAATCGTGTGAGAGTCTGGTTGATAAACGTTGCCGCTGATGGCTATGTGGGATACGATCCGACCATTGCGGGTTAGACAGTTTGTGGTGACATACCTTCTGGCCCGCCAATTAGCAAGCAACTACGCCCCGCACGGGGCGTAGTTGCTTTCAACCAGGATCCAGGCCACAAAGAAGAACCGTTTGCACGATTACTTTCGAACGTTGGGGGCTTGTTATGAAGAATGCGCTAATAATTACCCTGCTGATCTTGGCTTCAGGATCAGCAGCAGCTCAATACCCGGTAGTGCCAGCCAATACACAAGCCTATCCTCCTGCTGACTATCAGCCGCCGCCAGCACCGGCAAGCTACTCGGTAAATTCAACGCCTAAATTTACCGTTCCGGTCATATCGGCGACCCCGGCATATCAAACTGAGATGCGAGAGCGCAAGGTATGTGATCGACAGGCTCCTTCCAATGGGACCAGTGCTGTCGGCACTGTGATTGGCGGTGTCGCCGGCGGCCTCCTTGGCAACCAAATTGGCCGTGGAAACGGAAGAACAGTTGCCACCGCAGCAGGCGCTGTCGGAGGGGCGTTGGCAGGCAGTGCTATTGCCAACAACGTGCAGAACACTCCGAACTGTCAGTTGGTTTCCGAGCCACAGCAAGTATTTGTCGGATATGACGTGGTGTATGAGTTTTCCGGCCAGCGTGGGCAAGTTCGCATGTCTCAGCAGCCGGGCTCGACTATCGTGGTAGAAGTCCGTCCCGTCATACGTTAGCCGACCCGTTGTTAAAAACCCCGGCCCGGCAAATACCGGGCTTTTGTTTTGGAGAATCGGCAACGAGACTAAACTGTAGCGAGTTGGTCAGGGTCAGTTTCTGCTCAAACGAAACAACTTGTTGCAATTGCTAACAGCCAGGTTATTGGATTCCGCATACAGTGGTTCTTGCGCACCAGCCGAACCACAGGGTAAATTTGTTCTACCGTTAAGCCATTGATTTGCCGTCATTCCGGGCTTGACCCGGAATCCAGTTCGTTTATCAAACAGGTCTTTTAACACCTTGATCAGATGGACGAATCTGGATTCCGGCTTGCGCCGGAATGACGGTGGATGGTTAGAACAAATTCACCCTGAGCCGAACCACCTTGTACTCCCATTAATTTTCAGGAGACAGTCATGATCCGTAATACGCTTATCGCTCTTGCCGTTTGCGGCGCCTTTGCTACTCCGCTTTTCGCTCAGTCAACGAATCCTGATCTGGCAGCAACACCGCCCGTGAGTGCGCCTTCAATCGGGACACCAAATAATCAGCAACTCCGACAGGACAACCGTGACATTCGCCAAGATCGGCGTGATATTGCCCGTGATCGTGCTGACTTGCGTCAAGATAATCGGCAGTTGACTCAGGATAGAAGAGCACTAAATCAGGCCGAGACCCAGCGTCGGCAGGATCTGAATGCCTTGCGGACCGACAGACGAAATGGCAATGCTGGTGCGGTCGCCAGAGACCGGCAAGCCCTACGGCAAGACAACGCCACAGTTCGTCAGGACCAACGCAAACTAAGTGCGGATCGGGCAGAGCATCATCACGATCGCCAAGAGGTCAAACAGGATCGACAAACCTTTCATGCTGACCGCGCCGAACGTCGTCAGGAAGCAGGCCGGGCGCCCGCGAATGGTGGAGGAGATCGTCACCACCGCTGATGGCCGGCGGCCTCCGCCCCGGTGCCAGATTTCTACGGAAAGGCGACACCGTTAACACGGAAGCACGGGCTAAAGCCAGCGCTGTCGAAAAGCCCACGACGATCGTGACAATCTCCCGTTTCAGCCCAAGCGACTGCAAGGCTTCATTAATCGGTCCCTTCTTGTACAAAACTATTGCCTCTCGTCTGAGCGCGCCGTACATTGATCCGGAATTTTTCCGTACAGAGGTAATGACTATGTCGGTCGCCACACGCGAGCGCATTGACTTGCGCACATCACCGGAAATCAAAGAACTGATTGTCCGTGCCGCCTCCACTGTCGGTATGTCGGTCAGTGCCTTTCTTCTTGGAACGGCCCAGGAGCGCGCCAAGAAGATTCTCTCAGAAAGAGAAATGATCACGCTGACATCACGAGACTGGAGTGCCTTTGCCAAAGCGCTGGACAATGCGGAGAAGCCGAGGCCGATGCTGTCCGCCGCCATCAAGCGTCATCGTGATTGGCACCAAAGCTAGCATTGATTCCCGTTTTCTCCGGAAGTATTGAACCTCTGGCACCGGCCCATGATCGTCGTGCCTTTTCCTACGGTGTCGATACACTTAACGACTATTTGCGCAGGTTTGCTCGCCAGCACGCCGGAGCCAATGTCAGTCGGACCTACGTCGCCGCCGACGGCGCAGAAATATTTGGCTTCTACAGTTTGGCCATGTCTGGCATTCGCAAGGACTCGGTGAACTACTCCTGGCAGATACTCTGCAACGTTGCTTGCGCCTTTCTGCCGAGATCGGGATGATTTGCGTCATCGTAGATGCCAAGGATGAACAGGCCCGAGGATGGTATGAACGTTACGAATTCGAGCGGCTACCGGATTCGCCGCTGACCTTGTGGCTACCAACGGCAGCGATTGAAAAACTCTGATCCTGAAAAACTCAGTTATTCACCGCAAAGGTGAGGATTTTAGGCTGATTCACATCACCAGGGTTCGCGTCACTCCGCGATCATCAATGCCGAGCAGGCAGAACCCAGGATGCGGGTGGACAATCTGACCAGTTGCCGAATCCATCAAGTTCTGCGACATCGCCAGCAGAGTCAATGCCGCCAAGTGAATCTGACCCAGGTAGTTGATATTGTGAATGTGGCAGACGTCCCCGGTATGCATGGCCAGTTCAACGGTCGGCAGAATGGTTTCGATGGAGTCGGTGCACTTCAGGGTCAGATTCAACATGGCACGTCCCAGTATCTTTTTAGGGTGCTGGACCTCGTAAGGTTATTGGCGAAGACATCGAAGACATGCCAGTCAACGGCCAGCGCCGCAACAACTTTAGGATAGCTGTGACGGCGCGTGCCAGGCGGCCAGAAACTCCTGCCAGTGGGGCTTGTCGAGCCTTTCCAGTTCGCTCTGGACGAAGCCGATCTCGACTTCGTATTCGCTGCGTGACAGTTCGCCGCGCATCAGTCGGAAGCGCAGAGAAACAAGGTAGGTGTTGAGCACATCGGTTTCACAGTAGTCGCGGATTCCGGCCATCTCACCGGACTGCCAGGCGTCCCAGACCTTGCTGCCGTCCATGCCGAGCTTGCCCGGAAAGCCGATCAGCTTGGCCAGGGCGTCAAGCGGCACATTGGCGCGCGGCTGATACATGGCCAACAGGTCCATCAGATCGAGGTGGCGCGTGTGGTAACGGCTGATGTAGTTGTTCCACTTGAATTCACGGCTGTCCGCGTAATCACCGTCACCCAGATCCCAGTAGCGCGGCGCCACAACGCCGTGGATCAGCCCGCGATAGTGCAGCACTGGCAGGTCGAAACCACCGCCGTTCCAGGATACGATCTGCGGGGTGAATTTTTCGACGCCGTCAAAAAAGCGTTGAATGATCTCCGCTTCGCTCTGCTCGGGCTCGGCCAGCGACCAGACGCGCAGGTCCTTGCCCACGCGCAGCGCACAGGAGATGACGGCAATCCGTTGCAGATGGAGCGGCAGGAAATCGGTGCCGTTCTGCGCGCGGCGCTGCTGGAAGGCCAGTTCGGCCACCTCGGCATCCGACAGCGCCGGATCAAGGTCGTGCAGACGGCGCATCCCGGGCACATCAGGAATGGTTTCAATGTCAAAGACGAGGACGGGTTTCATAGAATGATTTTAGAAAGGAGTTGCACACCAACGTACACAACGAGAAGAAAAAAATAAATACTTGCTGAATTTCGTTGTGCTCGTTGTGGTTAATGACCTTCAGGCCGGGAAAACGCCAGTCGACAGGTAGCGGTCGCCACGGTCGCAGACGATGGTGACGATGGTGGCGTTCTCGGTTTCGCGTGCCAAGCGCAGGGCAACCGCCAGCGCACCGCCGGAGGAAATGCCGGCAAAAATCCCTTCTTCGCAGGCCAGCCGCCGGGTCATTTCTTCGGCGTCTCCCTGCGCTACCGACTCCTCCCGATCGATCCGCGAGCGGTCAAAAATTTTGGGCAGATAAGCCTCCGGCCACTTGCGGATTCCCGGAATCTGCGCACCTGGCTCGGGCTGACAGCCGACAATGCAGACCGCCGGATTCTGCTCTTTGAGGTAGCGTGAGACGCCCATGATCGTCCCCGTCGTTCCCATGCTGCTGACGAAGTGTGTGATGCGTCCCTGCGTATCGCGCCAGATCTCGGGGCCGGTGCCTTCGTAGTGCGCCTGCGGGTTATCTTGGTTGGCAAACTGGTCGAGAATGATGCCGCGCCCTTCGTCGCGCATTTTCTCGGCGACATCACGGGCCAGTTCCATACCGCCGTCCCGAGGCGTGAGCACCAGTTCTGCACCGAAGGCACGCATCGTCTGCCGGCGTTCGATGCTCTGGCTTTCCGGCATGACGAGAATCATTCGATAACCACCCATCGCCGCTGCCATCGCCAGCGCGATGCCGGTATTGCCGGACGTTGCTTCGATCAGCGTATCGCCGGGCTTGATGTCACCACGCCGCTCGGCGTTGCGAACCATGAACAGCGCCGGCCGGTCCTTGACCGAACCCGCCGGGTTGTTGCCTTCGAGCTTGGCCAGAATGACGTTGCCGCGCGCTTGCAGCTCGGCGCCGGGCAAGCGTCTCAAGCGGACCAGCGGCGTCCCGCCGACGAAATCTTCAAGGGTCTTATACACGGGCACTCAGCCACTCTACGTACTGTGCGACGCCGTCTTCGACGCTGGCGAAATCCTCCTCGTAACCCGCCTGACGCAGCCTGGTGAGGTCTGCCTGGGTAAAGCTCTGGTACTTGCCGCGCAGCGCTTCAGGAAAGGGAATGTACTCGATGAAACCCTGGCTGAGCAGTTCTTCGAGAGATTGTTTCACTTCCCCGGCGAGCGCGCGGCAGCTGTTGACGTTGGCCACTGCAAGATCGTTGAAGCTTTGCGCACGCCCCGTACCAAGGTTAAATATCCCGGACGTTTGTGGATGATCAAGGAAGTAGAGATTGACCTTGGCGACATCGCCAACATAGACGAAGTCTCGCTTCTGCTCGCCATTGGCATAGCCGTCACAGCCCTCGAAGAGCTTGACCTTGTGTTCAGCACGGAACTGGTTGTAGTGATGGAAAGCCACCGAAGCCATGCGTCCTTTGTGCGACTCGCGCGGCCCGTAGACGTTGAAGTAGCGGAAGCCGACGATTTGCGACGAGGCCTTGGGCAAGCGCTGGCGCACGATCTGATCGAAGAGCAACTTGGAATAACCATACACGTTGAGCGGCGCCTCAAACGATCGCTCCTCCCTGAATTGGCTGCTGCCGCCGTAAGTTGCCGCACTCGAGGCGTAAAGGAATTGTACGTCCTGCCCAAGACACCAGTCGAGCATTCCAAGAGAATAACGAAAATTATTTTCCATCATGTAGCGGCCGTCAGATTCCATAGTGTCTGAACAGGCGCCCTCATGGAAAACGGCGTCGACGTCACCGTCAAAGTTTCCAGCCAGCAGCCGATCGATGAATTCCCGCTTGTCGATGTAATCGGCAATCTCACAATCGACCAGATTTCTGAATTTGTCGGCGCGGGTCAGATTATCGACCGCGATGATCTTGCTCACCCCGCGATCGTTGAGCGCGCGGACCAGATTTGACCCGATAAACCCGGCTGCACCGGTGACAATGGTATACATTAAATTTCCTTAGTTCAGTGCCGCATTGAGTTCGGCACGGCTGACAACCGCCGTACCGAGTTTGCCGACGACGACGCCGGCAGCGACATTTGCAATATGGATCGCCTGTTCCCAATCTGCACCATGCGCCAGCATTACCGCCAGAGTAGCGATGACCGTATCACCGGCGCCGGACACGTCAAACACCTCGCGTGCCACGGCCTGTTCGTGAACCGTGCCAGCGGCACGGAAAAGCGTCATTCCCTCTTCGCTGCGCGTAACCAGCAGCGCTTGCAGATCGAGCTCTGAGCGCAGGGCGCTGGCCTTGCGTTCGAGTTCGGCCTCGTCCTTCCAGCGCCCGACCACTTCGCGCATTTCAGAACGATTCGGCGTGATGATCGTGGCCCCGGCGTAAATTGAATAGTCGTCACCCTTGGGATCAACCAGCACGATCTTGCCGGCGGCCCGCGCCAACTGGATCATCTCGCTGATATGTGTCAATCCGCCCTTGCCGTAATCGGAAAAAACCACTGCAGCGCAATCTGGCAGGCGCTGCTCGAATTCGGACAGTTTGGCACGCAAGACCTCATGCGATGGCAGAGTCTCGAAATCGATGCGCAACAACTGCTGCTGTCGGCCAATCACGCGCAGCTTGACGGTGGTGGTCACGGCATCGTCGATGTGCAGACTGGCGTCAATCCCGCCCTCTTTCATCAAGCGTTTGAGACTCTCGCCGGCCTCATCATTGCCGACCAGCGCCAGCAACGAAACCTGCGCGCCCAGCGCTTGCGCGTTGCGCGCCACGTTGGCAGCGCCCCCCGGACGCTCCTCGCTGCGCTCGACCTTGACGATCGGCACCGGCGCCTCAGGCGAAATGCGCGAGACATCGCCAAACCAGTAACGGTCGAGCATCACGTCGCCGACAATGAGCAAACGAACGGCCGAAAGATCTCCCAGATTCATGCAAATGTCCTTGGCCCGCTAAGGCGTCAAATCAAATTCTTCGGTACGTTTCGGCGAATAGGTTTCCCACCCGCCACAGGCCGGGCATCGCCAATAGAACTGGCGCGCCTTGAAGCCGCAATTATCGCACCGATAACGCGCCAGCCGGCGCGTGTAGCCTTGCACGATGCTCTTTGAAAGATCCAGATCAGCCCGCGTTTCGGGTGACGCGACCAGCAACCGGGCCTCGATCAACTTGTCGAAACCAAGCAGGGTCGGATTGCGCTTCAACTCGTCGCGAACCAGGAAATACGCCGCCTCAGGGCCTTCACTTTCGAGCACCAGTTGAAAAACAACGTCGAGCAGGTCGAGCGACGGGTAGTGTTCGAGATAACCGCGCAGGAGCTGCAAGCCCTCATCACGACGCTCCAGCCGGCGGAAGGCGTCAAGCAGGCGTTGCGCGACCAGCGCCAGGTAGGATGGATCCTGCTGCTCGATTCGTTGCCAGTAGACGACCGCCTCTTCACTGCGGTCCTGCTGCGCCTCAATGTCACCTTGCAGCAAACTGGCGCGAACACATTTGCGATTTTTTTCGAGCGCTGTCTTCAAATGACCCGACGCCACGTCGCGGCGCGAGCGGATCATCTCGGCCGCAGCCAGTTCGCAGTAGTACTCGGCGATTTCTTTTTGCGAGGCAATATCAGGCAATTCGGCGGCGATGGCGATCGCCTTCTCCCAGTCCTTTTCGAGCTGATAGATTTCGAGCAGATTACGCTTGGCGTCCTTGACCAGCGGCGAGTCGAGAAGTCTGTTGAAGACTTCTTCGGCCCGGTCGAGCAACCCGGCTTTCAGATAATCCTGCCCGAGTTCGGAAAGGGCATGCAGTTTCAGATCCTGCGCCAGATCTTCGCGTTCAACGAGATTCTGATGCATGCGGATGGCACGTTCGGTCTCACCACGACGACGGAAAAGACTGCCCAGCGCAAAATGCAGTTCAATGGTCTGCGGATCGACCTTGACGGCGTCAACAAAGGACTCGATGGCGCGGTCCGGTTGTTCGTTGAGAAGAAAATTGAGCCCCTGAAAATACGAGCGCGGCAGAGCCCGGGATTCCCTGACCAGATGCCGAATATCGACCCGCGCGGCGGCCCAGCCCAGCCCGAAGAAGAGCGGAAAGAATAGAAGTTGCCAGTACTCGAATTCAATCATTTTGTTGGCGATACATCATCACTGGCTACCCAGAGAAACAGCAATTAACCACAACGGGCACGACGAACACAACGAAAATAAAAAGCTTTTCGCCCAGTGAATTTCGTCGTGCTCGTTGCGCTCGTTGTGGTTCAAGCGTTCTTCCCTGTTTGATTCGCTTCTCGCTTCAATCGCGACACTTCCCGGCGCAAACCGAAAACCGTGCCGAGTACCGACAGCACGCCGAGGGCCGCACCACCCGCAAAAAAGGCAAGAACGATGATAATCAGTGGCGCCTGCCAAGCGGTATCGAAGAAGAAGCGGACGCTAACAGGGTCAGAATTCTTCAGCGCAAAGGCGAGCAAGAACAGAAATATGAAAATCCGACAGCCCCACAGCAAGGCACGCATCCGTCAACCTCCACAATGAAAAGGGCGGCAACTCTCGTTGCCGCCCGGTGTATTACTCGTGCCCAAGCCTTGTCATTCAGACCGCATTGAGCGCACTATCGACACGCTCACGCAGTTCTTTGCCGGCCTTGAAATGCGGCACCCATTTTTGAGGGACACTGACTTTGTCCCCGGACTTGGGGTTACGACCGATGCGCGGCGGTCGATAGTTCAGTGAAAAACTACCGAAGCCGCGAATCTCGATACGATCACCCTTGACCAAAACTTCGGACATCGCATCGAGAATCATCTTGACCGCAAAATCTGCGTCCTTCGCGACCAGTTGCGGAAAACGCTCCGCCAACTGCGCTATCAGATCTGACTTGGTCATGCTCATCAAGCCTTATTGCGGGTTATTGAGCTTGGCTTTCAGCAGAGCGCCAAGATTGGTCGTGCCCGAGCTAACGCTGCTGTCCACAGAAAACTTCTGCATCGCTTCGTGCTGCTCGGCCTGGTCTTTGGCTTTGATTGACAAGTTGATCGAACGCGTCTTGCGATCAATGTTGATGATCATCGCTTCGACTGCGTCACCTTCCTTGTAAACTTTGGTCAGATCGTCAATACGATCACGCGACACTTCGGAAGCGCGCAGATAGCCTTCCATGTCGCCGTCAAGGGTGACGATTGCACCGCGCGCATCGAGTGACTTGACGACGCCACGCACAATGGCATTCTTTTCGTGGGTCGCAATAAAGCTGGTGTAGGGATCGCCATCGAGCTGCTTGATGCCCAGGGAGATGCGCTCCTTCTCGGTGTCGATGGCCAGAACCACGGCTTCGACTTCGTCACCCTTCTTGAAGTTGCGGATCGCTTCTTCGCCCGGAATCGACCACGACAGGTCGGAGAGGTGCACCAGGCCATCAATGCCGCCTGGCAAGCCAATGAATACGCCGAAATCGGTGATCGACTTGATGGCGCCACGAACCTTGTCGCCCTTCTTCTGGTTCATCGAGAACTCATCCCACGGATTGGCAGCACACTGCTTCATGCCAAGCGAGATGCGGCGACGCTCTTCGTCAATCTCGAGGATCATGACTTCGACTTCGTCGCCCAGCTGAACGACCTTGGACGGATGGACGTTCTTGTTGGTCCAGTCCATTTCGGAGACGTGCACCAGGCCTTCGATGCCCTGCTCGATTTCGACGAAAGCGCCGTAATCCGTCAGGTTGGTAACTTTGCCGAACAGGCGGGTGCTTTGCGGATAACGACGCGAGATGCCGACCCACGGATCTTCGCCAAGCTGCTTGAGGCCGAGCGAGACGCGGTTCTTGTCCTGGTCAAACTTGAGAATCTTGGCCTGCACTTCGTCGCCGACGGCCAGAACTTCGGACGGGTGACGGACACGGCGCCAGGCCAGGTCGGTGATGTGCAGCAGGCCATCGATGCCACCGAGGTCGACGAAAGCGCCGTAATCGGTGATGTTCTTGACGATACCCTTGACGATGCTGCCTTCCTTGAGGTTGGACAGCAGTGCTTCGCGCTCCTCACCAACACTGGCCTCAAGAACGGCGCGACGGGAAACGACAACGTTGTTACGCTTGCGGTCAAGCTTGATGACCTTGAATTCGTAGGTCTTGCCTTCGTACGGCGTGGTGTCCTTGACCGGACGCATATCGACCAGCGAACCCGGCAGGAAGGCACGAACGCTGTTGGCCATGACGGTCAGACCGCCCTTGACCTTGCCGGTGATGGTGCCGGTAACGAGGGTGCCTTCGTTGAGCGCCGCTTCGAGGAAGTTCCACGCAGCGACGCGCTTGGCGCGCTCGCGTGAGAGGCGGGTTTCGCCAAAACCGTTTTCGAGTTGCTCGATGGCGACCTGGGTGAAGTCACCGACCTTGACTTCGAGTTCGCCTAGATCGCTTAGAAATTCTTCACGTTCGATATAGCTTTCGGACTTGAGTCCGGCATTGACGACGACAAAGTTCTGGTCGATACGCACGACTTCCGCCGTAATGACCTCGCCCTGACGCATTTCCTGGCGCGCGAGGCTGGCTTCGAAAAGATCGGCAAAACTTTCTGAAATAATGGGATTGGCTGACATGTGAGAGTGACCTGACCGCAGGATTGCGGGTAACGTTTAAAAAGCTGCCAGCGCCTGACACCCGCCTGGCGAGAACCCTGAGGGTTCGCCGCCCTGCCCAATGGGGCAACTGGCAACACCTTGGACGCACGGCACCTGCCGTAACGCCTTTACTACGACCCCTGATTGCTCCACAACAGTACCTGGGCCACCGCTTGTTCAACGGTCAGTTCTGTCGTATCAAGCAACTGGGCATCTTCACTTTGCTGCAAGGGCGCTACGCTACGTTGGCTATCGCGTTCGTCGCGTTCACGCAAATCCAGCAAAAGAGGCAGGATACTAGCAGCGATTCCTTTTTCGATCAACTGCTTATAGCGCCTTTCCGCTCGTACATCGACGCTCGCGGTGAGGAATATCTTAGTCTGCGCATCAGGAAAAACGACCGAAGCCATATCACGCCCATCAGCGACCAGGCCAGGCGCCTGGCGAAAGAGGCGCTGCCGAAAAAGCAGTGCGGAACGCACGGCAGGCAGCGCGGCCACCTGGGAAGCCCCGGACGAGATTTCCTCTTGCCGGATTGCCTCGCTCACATCATCGCCGGAAAGCCGGATCGAATTCTCGCCAAACACCACGTCGAGTCCGGCGGCAACGGCCGCCACGCGCGCCTCATCGTGCCACGCCGCGCCAGCGCGTCGGGCAGCCAGCGCCGTCAGGCGATAGAGCGCGCCCGAGTCAAGATAATGCCAGCCGAGTGCCAACGCCACGCGCGCCGCGACTGTCCCCTTGCCAGACGCCGAAGGGCCGTCAATGGCGATGACCGGAACCGGCTGGGTAAGCTGCGCAAACTGCTTGAAGTAGCAGGGAAAGGTCTTGTTCACGCAGCACGGATCATTGATGCGCAGCGTGGTCGCCAGCGACACCAGCGAGAAGCACATGGCCATGCGGTGATCGTCGTAGGTGTCAATGCCAGAGAGTGGCGTGTGCAGCGCACCGTGCGGCGGGGTCACGCGGATAAAGTCGGCCCCCTCGTCCACCAGCGCGCCGAGCTTGCGCAGTTCGGTCGACATTGCCGCGATACGGTCGGTTTCCTTGACCCGCCAACTGGCGATATTTCTTAGTGTGGTCGTGCCTTCGGCAAACAGTGCGCTGGTCGCCAGGGTCATCGCCGCATCGGGGATCGAGTTGCAATCGAGTTCAATGCCGCGCAGCTTCCCCGAGAGTGGAGCACTGGCCTCGATCCAGTTCGGTCCCATTTCGATGCGCGCACCCATTTGTGCCAATGCATCGGCAAAGCGCACATCGCCCTGAATCGAATCACAACCGACGCCCTCAATACGCAGCGGCCCCCCGCCAAGCGCACCGAGTGCCAGGAAATACGAGGCCGAGGAGGCATCACCCTCGACATGAATCACGCCGGGCGATCGGTAGGATGATCCCGCCGGAATCGTAAAACGCTGCCAACCCGCACGCTCTACCTGCACGCCAAAGCGCGCCATGACGGCCAGCGTGATTTCGATGTAGGGCTTGGACGTGAGCTCGCCGATGACTTCAACGGTGATCTTGACGCCACAGAGCGGCAGCGCCATCAACAGACCGGTAAGAAACTGGCTCGACACGTCGCCACGCACGCGTACGACACCCTCCGGGAGAATCGTCGCCGGACGAATTTTGAGCGGGGGAAAACCGTCCTGATCAAGATAGGCGACATCAGCCCCCAGATCGCGCAAGGCATTGACCAGATCGCCGATCGGTCGCTCGTGCATGCGTGGCACACCGGAAAGCGTGTAGTACCCCCCCGCCAGCGCCAAGGCCGCGGTCAATGAGCGGAAAGCGGTACCGGCATTGCCAAGAAACAGTTCGACATCCTTGGCCGGGAAAGTGCCAGCCGCTCCATGCACGCAAAAAGCGTTGTTACCGAGCGCGTCCACATCGACGCCAAGCGCATCGAGCGCATCGAGCATCAGCGCCGTATCGTCGGATTCGAGCAGGTCGCGAACTTCGGTATCACCCTCGGCCAAGGCGGCAAGCAACAGCACCCGATTGGAGATGCTCTTCGAACCCGGCAGGCGCACGGTCCCTTGCGCGGAAAGCAGTGGCGGCAAATCGATATAGTCCATGATTCTTAAAACCTTGGTTGAAACCTCTTTTAACGCAGAGACGACCGAAGGAAGTGCAGAGCTCGCAGAGTCGCAGAGGACGCAGAGAAAAATTCGACACTCACCATTCGCGTGAATCACCTTCTTATCAGAAACCTCTGCGACCTCTTGGTTTTCTCTGCGTCCTTTGCGTTGAATGCGGTTTGTCAGATGATCGTCATTTGGCCAGGCCTTGGTCCCAGTTTCGCCGTGCGCTGCGGGCGACGGCGAAGGTCTTTTCCAACGCCGCGCCATCCCCCCGTTGCAGTGCATCGCGCAACTCGTCAAGCTGGGCACGATAGCAGTCGAGTTCGCCAAGCAATGCAACACGATTGGCCAGACAGATGTCACGCCACATTTCCGGATGGCTGGCTGCAATCCGCGTGAAGTCGCGAAAGCCACTCGCTGCATAGCTGAACAACAGATCACGATTCTCGCGCAAGGCCAATTCATGAACCAGAGCGAACGAAAGCAGATGTGGCAGATGGCTGACTGCGGCAAAAATGCGGTCATGCTCCTGCGCATCGAGTTCGTGGATCACTGCACCACACCACTCCCAGGCCGAACGGACGCGGGCGACGGTAAGCGCGGCGTTTTCCGGCAAGGGCGTCAGCACAACTTTCTTTTCCCGGTAGAGATCGGCGCGAGCGGCGGCGGCCCCGCTGTTTTCCGCACCGGCAATCGGATGCGCCGGGACAAACTGTCCGAGCTGATTGCCGAAGGCGCTGCGCGCCATGGCGACGACGTCCGACTTGGTGCTGCCGCCGTCGGTGACAACAGTTTCCGACCCCAGGTAGGGTGCAATGCGTGTCATGATTTCGGACATTTGGCCGACTGGCGTGGCGATCAGGACCAGATCGGCATCAGCGACTTCCTGCCCGGCATTGGCGCCGACACGGTCAATGATTCCAAGATTCAGTGCCTGAGTCAGCGTTGACAGGCTGCGGCCAAAACCAACAACCTCCTCGACCTGTTCAGCGGCCTTGAGTCCGAGCGCGAAGGAACCGCCAATCAGACCGACGCCAAAAACGACGACCTTGCCGAATTCCGGCGTACTGCTCATCACAGCGCCTGCGAGCTTTCCAGCGCTTCGAGAAAGCGCTGGTTCTCGGCCTCGGTGCCAATCGTCACGCGCAGCCATTCCGCCATGCCGTACCCGCCTAGCGGACGAACGATGACACCCAGTTTGAGCAACTTCTGATTCAGCGCAGCGGCATCGCCGACCTTGAAGGCGATGAAATTGCCGTGCGACGGGATATGCGAGAAGCCCAAGCGCTTGAGTCCGGCGAGAATCTGTTCCAATCCGGCGCGGTTGAGCGCGTAGCTTCTGGCGATAAACTCATGATCATCAAGAGCGGCCGTTGCCGCTGCCAGAGCCAGGTTGTTGCAGTTGAACGGCTGGCGCACGCGATTCATCAGATCGGCAATCTCGGCCGAGGTCAGTGCATAGCCGATACGCAAGCCGGCCAGGCCATAAATTTTGGAGAAGGTACGGGTGATCACCAGATTCGGAAACTCTGTCAACCAGCTCGTCGTATCGGTACGCTCCGTCGGCGGTATGTAATCGTTGTATGCCTCGTCAAGGACAACGACGACCTCCGCCGGTACAGCCTGCATGAAGACCTTAAGTTGCGTATATGGGACGAAGGTTCCGGTCGGGTTGTTCGGGTTGGCGATCCAGATCAGGCGCGTATTGGCACGTATCGCGACCAGCATGGCATCAAGATCATGGCCGTAATCCCTGGCCGGCACAGCGATCAGTTCAGCCCCCGCCGAGAGCGAGGCCAGAGGGTAAACGGCAAAGGCATGCTGCGCGAATATTGCCGAACGACCGGGCGCAAGAAAAACACGGGCAATCAGATCGAGTACGTCGTTTGAGCCATTGCCAAGAACGATGCGCTCCACGCCCAAGCCGAAATGATTGGCCAGTGCATCCTTCAGTGCGAAATCATCCGGATAGCGCTCCAGCGTCGCGATCGCTTTCTCCATCGCCGCTTTCGCTTTTGGGCTCATGCCTAGCGGGTTTTCATTGGAGGCGAGCTTGACGATGTGCTCGACCGGAAGACCCATTTCGCGCGCCAGTTGCGTAATCGGTTTGCCCGCCTGATAGGGCGAAATGGCGAGAACATAGGGCAACGACTGATCACAAAGGCTCATGTGCGGTCCTTGAGGGAAGGAAAGTCGATCAGTAAACGGCAACCGGGTAGGAGCCGAGCACCTTGAGATAGGCAGCACGACGACCGAGTTCGGTAAGTGCCGTGGTGACGGCGGGATCCTCGCGATGACCTTCGATATCGACGAAAAATACGTACTCCCACAGGGTATGGCGCGCCGGCCTCGATTCGAGTCGGGTCAGCGACACACCGGCTTCCGAAAATGGTTCGAGCAAAGTACTCAATGCCCCGGTCTGGTTGTGCGCCGACATGATCAGCGAGGTCTTGTCGCGCCCCGAGGAGCCTGATTCCTGACGCCCGAGAACAACAAAACGGGTCGTGTTGTTCGGCTCATCTTCAATGCTGCTCGCCAGCTTCGGCAACTGGTAGCGCTCGGCAGCAGCCTCACCGGCAATCGCCGCCGCCCCCGCTTCGCTGGCTGCAAACTGGGCGGCCTGCGCATTGCTTCCCACCGATATGCGCTGCACAGTGGGCAAAGAGCGATTGAGCCATTCGTGGCATTGCGCCAGCGACTGCGCGTGCGAATAGACCTTGGTGATGTTGTCGAGCGAGTCTTCATTCGAGAGCAGATGCTGGTGAATGCGCATCACCACTTCACCACAAATTTTTAGCGGGGTGTTCAACAGCAGGTCAAGGGTGCGACCGATGGCGCCCTCGGTCGAATTCTCGATCGGCACCACGGCATAATCGGCATGGCAGGCTTCGACCTCGCGAAACACATCATCAATCGAGATCTGCGGCATCAGATGCGCGGCATGGCCGAAGTGCTTGGTTGCCGCACTTTCCGAAAAAGTCCCGAGCGGTCCAAGAAAGGCGATGCCAAGTGGCTGTTCAAGCGACAGGCAGGCGGACATCACTTCGCGGAAAAACCGGGTGACGCTGTCGTTGGACAGAGGCCCCGGATTGATCTCCTGAATCCGGCGCAGGACCTGCGCCTCTCGCTCCGGGCGATAAATAAAGCCGGCCTCGCCGTGCTGCGCCTTGATCTGCCCCACCTGCTGCGCGCACCTGGCGCGACGATTAAGGAAATCGAGTAACTGCGTATCGATGGCGTCGATCTCGGTACGGACGAGAGAGAGTTTCTGTTGCAGTTCATCGCTCATGGTTTATTTCCGGCACGTGTCGGCAAAAATCGTTCATGCAGTCGTTCGCTACTCCTGCCCGGCCTCTGGAGCCGCCTCGCCGCCCTGATCTTGACCATCTTCCTGGATGCCGTCCTGAGCACCGTCCGTATCGTCTTCGGTCTCGACAACTTTCTCCAGACCTGCGAGTTTTTCGCCGGCGTCCAGCGAAATCAGCGTCACCCCCTGCGTCGCACGACCCAGTTCACGAATTTCCCTGACCCGCGTACGGATCAGTACGCCACCCGTCGTGATCAGCATGATTTCGTCTTCGTCCTTGACCAAACGGGCGGCAACGACCTTGCCATTACGCTCGCTGGCGGCGATGGCGATCACCCCCTGGGTGCCGCGACCGGAATGGCGGAAGTCGGCCAGCACGGTGCGCTTGCCAAAACCGTTCTCGGTCGCTACCAGGACCGTTTCCTGATGGTTCGCCGCAACCAGCAAAGAAAGCACTTGCTGGCCTTTACCCAGTTTCATGCCGCGCACGCCGCGTGCGGTCCGACCCATGGCGCGAACGTCTTCTTCGTCGAACCAGACGGCTTTGCCGGCATCCGAGACCAGGACAATGTCCTGCGTTCCGCTGGTGATCTCGGCGCCGATCAGGAAGTCGTCATCATCGAGCGCGACAGCGATAATGCCGGCCTTGCGCGGGTTTGAGAAATCGGAGAGCGGTGTTTTCTTGACCGTGCCCTGCGAGGTGCACATGAAAATATAGCGATCTTCGGTGAATTCCTTGATCGGCAAAATGGCATTGATTTTCTCGCCTTCTTCCAGCGGGAACATATTGACAATCGGTTTGCCGCGACCGCTACGCGTACCCTGTGGCACCTCATAAACCTTGAGCCAGTAAACGCGACCACGGTTCGAGAAGCAGAGGATGAAATCGTGGGTATTGGCGATAAACAGGTGGTCGACGAAATCGTCTTCCTTGACTGCCGCCGCCTGCTTGCCGCGCCCGCCACGGCGCTGCGAACGGTAATCGGCAAGCGGTTGCGATTTGATGTAGCCGGTATGCGACAGCGTGACTACCAGATCCTGCGGCGTAATGAAATCCTCGATCCCCAGATCCTGTGTATTGAGCACAATCTCCGAACGCCGCTTGTCGCCAAACTGGGCGCGAATGCCAGTCAATTCTTCGACGATGATTTCGCTGATCCGCTCCGGACGCGCCAGGATGTCCATCAGGTCGGCGATGCGTTCGAGCAGTTCAGCAAAGTCAGCAACGATCTTGTCGCGCTCAAGGCCAGTTAAGCGCTGCAAACGCAGCTCAAGGATGGCTTGCGCCTGCGCCTCGGAAAGCAGATAGCCGCTCTTCGACAGTCCGTACTCCAGGGCCAGCCCTTCCGGACGAGTCGCATCGAGCAATGCCCGTTCCAGCATCTGGCCAACCGTTGCCGACATCCACAGGCGCGCCATCAAGCCGCGCCGCGCATCAGCCGGGGTCGGCGAGGCCTTGATCAGGGCAATGATCTCATCGACATTGTCGAGCGCGACGGCCAGGCCTTCCTGGATATGTGCCCGCTCGCGCGCCTTGCGCAGTTCGAAAACGGTACGCCGGGTGATCACCTCGCGCCGGTGCGAGAGGAAACAGTCGAGCATCTGCTTGAGGTTGAGCAGCCGCGGCTGACCATCAACCAGCGCCACCATGTTCATGCCGAAGGTGTCCTGCAACTGCGTCTGCTTGTACAGGCAGTTGAGAACGACCTCGGGCACTTCACCGCGTTTGAGTTCGATCACCACGCGCATACCCGACTTGTCGGATTCATCGCGCAGATCGGAAATGCCGTCGATCTTCTTTTCGTTGACCAGCTCGCCGACTTTTTCGAGCAGGGTGCGCTTATTCACCTGATACGGCAGTTCGTCAATGATGATCGCCTGGCGATCATTGCTACCCTTGATCGGCTCAAAGTGAGTCTTGCCACGCATCACCACCCGACCGCGCCCGGTGCGGTAGCCTTCGCGCACGCCGATGACGCCGTAGATAATGCCGGCGGTTGGGAAATCGGGAGCCGGAATGATGTCAATCAGCTCATCAATAGTCATTTCCGGCCTATTGAGCAAAGCCAGACAGGCGTCGATGACTTCGTTGAGGTTATGCGGCGGAATATTGGTCGCCATGCCAACAGCAATACCTGACGAGCCGTTGATCAGCAGGTTCGGGATGCGTGCCGGCATGATCAGAGGCTCTTGCTCCGAACCATCGTAGTTCGGTCCGAAATCAACGGTTTCCTTGTCGATATCGGCTAGCAGTTCGTGGCCGATGCGCGCCATCCGTACTTCGGTGTAGCGCATCGCTGCGGCATTGTCGCCATCGACCGAGCCGAAGTTACCCTGCCCGTCGACCAGCATATAGCGCAGCGAGAAATCCTGCGCCATGCGCACGATGGTGTCATAAACTGCGGTGTCGCCATGCGGGTGATATTTACCGATCACGTCACCGACGATACGCGCCGATTTCTTGTAAGCCTTGTTCCAGTCGTTGGACAGTTCATGCATAGCAAACAGCACACGCCGATGCACCGGCTTCAGGCCGTCGCGCGCATCGGGCAGCGCACGCCCGACGATGACGCTCATGGCGTAGTCGAGATATGAACGGCGCATCTCGTCTTCCAGGCTGACGGGTAGCGTTTCTTTGGCGAATTGTTCCACGGGCTGTTCCATTATCTATCCGGAGAGTTCCAGCAAGAACCAAACTTCGACGTCGATGTTGTCGTCTTGACTAAACCGGCGATTCTACCACGCCCGCATCGTCCAACCAGAAACCCGAGACAGCAAAATCGATCTGTTTCGCCCGCATCAATCATCACCTGGAAAAGGCCCTGGCGTTTCCCCTACTGTCTGCTGACATGATGGAGATTTTCCGGATTCTCGAAAAATCTGTTGATCCGAAGTAAGCTTGCGGACAATTCAGGAAATCCTGGCCCACCCCGTTTATTACCCACCAAAACGACTCGAGCAATGAATACACCCATAGATCTGCTGATCGAATCTCGCTGGATGATTCCCGTTGAACCGGCGAATGTCGTTCTGGAAAATCACGCTGTTGCAATCGACAAAGGTCGGGTTGTTGCGGTTTTGCAACAAAATGAAGCGCACGCTCGATTTTCTCCGCGCCAAGTCAAACAACTGGCGAATCACATCCTGATTCCGGGCCTTGTGAATCTGCATACACACGCTGCGATGACGCTGCTGCGCGGTCTCGGCGATGATCTGCCACTCATGGAATGGTTGCAAAATCATATCTGGCCCGCCGAAGCCAAGCACGTCTCGGCGCAGTTCGTACATGACGGCACGCTTCTCGCCTGCGCCGAGATGCTACGCGGCGGCATCACCTGTTTCAACGACATGTATTTTTACCCCAAGGCCGCCGCCAAGGCCGCGCTAGCTTGCGGTATGCGTGCCGCCATCGGGCTGGTTACCGTGGATTTCCCGACCCCCTACGCAGCCGATGCCGACGACTATCTAGCCAAGGGCCTGGCTGCCCGTGACGAGCTACGCGATGAACCCCTGCTCAGCTTTTGTCTCGCTCCACACGCACCCTACACGGTGAACGACCGTAATTTCGCGCGGGTCCTGACACTGGCCGAACAGTGCGAGTTGCCGATCCACCTGCATCTCCATGAAACAAAACAGGAAATTGAAGATAGCCTGGAGCGTTTCGGGGTGCGTCCCATTGAACGCTTACACCGACTGGGGCTACTCAGCCCCGGGCTGATTGGCGTGCATGCCATTCATCTCAATGCCGACGAAATAGCCCTCCTGGCTGAACACGGCTGCTCGATTGCCCACTGCCCAAGCTCGAATCTCAAGCTTGCCAGCGGCATTGCGCCGATCACCGACATGGTCAAACAGGGCATTAATGTTGGCCTTGGTACCGATGGCGCGGCAAGCAATAATCGACTCGACATTTTTCAGGAAATGCGGCTGGCCGCCTTGCTGGCCAAGGGAAGCAGCGGGCAAGCCGAAGCTGTCGGTGCCCATCAGGCACTGCGCATGGCAACGCTCGGCGGCGCCCAGGCCCTTGGCCTGGACGCTCAGATCGGCTCGATCTGCATTGGCAAGGCCGCTGACCTGTGCGCAGTAAACGTAAATGCCATTGGATTGACCCCATGCTACAACGCCGCATCTCTGCTCGTCTATTCAGCAGGACGTGAGCATGTTACCGACGTGTGGGTTGCCGGTCAGATTCGCGTTGCAGACGGACACCGGCTTGAAACCAACGAAATTGAGTTGATAAAACTCGCGGCTTTGTGGCAGAATCAAGTTTGTCCGCGCAATGTTTGATTATGTTTTATCAATAACGAGGCGTAACAAGCCATGCGGACGAGAAGCCGCAGGCTTTAACTAACGAGGGAATCCCAGATGAACAAAACTGTAAAACACACAATAATGGCCGTTCTGGCCACCACTCTCGGCCTCTGTGCCTCACTGGCGCAAGCACAGGCTGTTGATCGCGTCTATGTTATTGACGGCCGTGGTGAAGTTGCCACCAGCAATTTTGGCTTGTGCTGGCGCACCAGCTACTGGACTCCGGCTGGCGCTGCCAAGGATCCGGCGGGTTGCAAATGCGACAAAGACCTGATCCCAAAGGAAGTCTGCGAGCCGAAGATGGCTGCTGCTACTCCTGCTGCACCGGCTGCACCCATGGCCAAGCCGATGGGCGAGAAAATCACCGTTGCCGCTGATGCGCTGTTTGACTTCAACAAGGCTACCCTACGCCCTGAAGGCATGAAGAAGCTTGACGAAGTTGCTGCCAAGTCCAGCAGCCTAGTTCTTGAAGTCGTTATCGCTGTCGGCCATGCTGACCGCATCGGTAGTGCCGCTTACAACCAGAAACTCTCCGAAAAGCGCGCCGCCGCTGTCAAGGATTACATGGTCAAAAAGGGCATCCCGGCCAACCGTATTTACACCGAAGGCAAGGGCAGCAAGCAGCCAGTTACCAAGCCTGACCAGTGTAAAGGTGCGAAGAGCGCCAAAGTCATCGCCTGTTTGCAGCCTGATCGTCGCGTTGATATCGAAATCATCGGCACCTCCAAGTAATTTTGCCGATGTTACAAAAAGCCCTGCTTCGGCAGGGCTTTTTTGTTTCTACAATTCTTGGAGGCTCTGTGCGCCATGCTTAACGCCGACCAGAACGAACTCGACAAATTCAGCCAACTCGCCCATCGCTGGTGGGATCCAAACAGCGAATTCAAACCACTTCACGAAATCAACCCGCTACGTCTGGACTGGATTGATAGTCACGCCGGAATTTCAGGGAAGCGAATTCTTGATATTGGCTGCGGCGGCGGGATTCTGTCGGAGAGCATGGCTCAACGCGGTGCCGAGGTAACCGGCATCGACCTCTCGGACAAAGCACTTGCCGTGGCTCGCCTGCACCTGCTGGAAAGCAAAAACAAGGTCGATTACCGAAAAATATCAGCAGAAGAACTCACCGATCAAGCCGCCGGCGATTTTGACATTGTCACCTGCATGGAAATGCTCGAACACGTTCCCAACCCGGCCAGCACCATTGCCGCCTGTGCCGCACTGGTTAAACCGGGCGGCCATGTCTTCTTCTCGACGATTAACCGTAACGCCAAGGCCTATGTGTTTGCCGTAGTCGGTGCCGAATACATCCTCAAAATACTTCCCAAGGGTACGCACGATTACGCCAAATTTATCAAACCTTCCGAACTTTCACGCTGGGCAAAAAGCGTCGGGCTGGAACCACAAGAGTTGATCGGCATGACTTACAACCCGTTCAATCAACGCTACAGTCTCGGCCATGATGTTGGCGTCAATTATCTGCTGCACACCGTCAGGGCCACGTGAAACCCTGTATTTGTTCTTTTTTGGCGTGGCAACAGGGCAATTGCATCAAATTCCCTTTAACCCGAGGAGACTGGCGCGATAAGCATCGGAAGAAGCGGCGAGAATGCGACGAGTATAGATACCCCCTTTTTTCTTGGAGGTGTCGAGGCGGAAAAGATTGAGGACGAGGCG
>NZ_JAPUVO010000095.1 GCF_029255185.1 Propionivibrio sp. | reverse complement strand
TCTCGAACAGGACCGTGAAACAAAGTCGCGCCGATGATAGTGCATACTACGTGTGCGAAAGTAGGTCACCGCCAGGCTACCCATTTAAACACTAGCCCGACTTCGCATCCGCGAAGCCGGGCTTCGTGCTTTGTGTAAGGCGAAAACAGGGCAGTGTCTCGTTGCTGTAGTGCAACCACACTGACAATTGACATGGCGCGCCCGGCCCGATTCGAACGGGCGACCCCTGCCTTCGGAGGGCAGTACTCTATCCAGCTGAGCTACGGGCGCTAAGAGGCTGCGAAGCATAGCCGGTTTGGCGGGTGGCGTCCATACCCGTCGTTGGTGTTAGCGATGGCCAGCCTGCAAGGCTTATGGAATGGCGCTGTGCAAGGGTGTATGCGCACAAGCCAATAGCGAAGCGAATCTCAAAGGCACGTGCGCCCGGTGCGCCTAGCCATGCGGCCTGCGGCTACGCGCCATTTCAAGGTGCTGACAAAGCCGTTCGGCGCCGTCGAGCAAGCGTGGCGTATGGCGCTGAATCAGGTCTGGCGGCACGAAGAAAAGGTTATCGCGCGCCACGGCGGCTATTGAGGTCCAGCGCTTCCAGTCGTTAAGCCATTCAGGGCGCGCTTCGTCCATGCCGCTGGCAACGATGGCTTCGGGGTTGGCGGCGATTACTGCTTCGACGCTCACCGTCGGCGCCAGCGTCTCCAGCGTCTCAAAAACGTTTTCTCCGCCGCACAGGCGGATTACGCTGGAAATGATCTGCTTGCCGCCAATGGTCATCAGCGGTTGCTTCCAGATCTGGTAGAAGGTGCGAACTGGCGGCCGGGTGCTGTAACGGTTTTTCAGCGCTGCGAAGCGTTCGCGAAAATGCTCGGCGGTGGCATTGCCAACCGTGCTGGTGCCGGCCAGGACAGCAAAACGCTCGATTTCTGAGGCGACGTCTTCGATGCGCTTGAGCTCCGAAACATAGATCGTGAAACCGAGGGCGCGCAAGCGGTCGATATGCGCCGGGGCATTGCCACTATGCCAGGCGATGATCAGATCGGGTTTTAGCGCGATCACGGTTTCAAGGTCGAGCAATACGTAGCTGCCAACGCGGGGGGTCTTTTTCGCCGCTTCAGGGTAGTTACTGAACTCAACGGTACCGACCAGCTTGTCGCCAGCGCCGGCAGCGTACAGGGTTTCGACCAGATGCGGTGCCAGGGTGATGATGCGCCGGGCTGGCTGCGGCAGGCGGACACGGGTGCCGGCATCGTCGAACACGACCACGTCGGCGCCAGCGAGGCCGGCGGTGGCCAACAGGAGGGCGGTGAAAAGCGTTTTCAGCACGACTGAAAAGGCGAACATATCGGGATTAAGGAGGCTGGCGTGAGAAAATCGGAGCGAGGAAACCAGGATTCTACGATGAATACACCGCAATACCACTGCGCAACCCCGAGTCTGATGATTCAGGGCTGCACCTCCGACGCCGGCAAGACTACGCTGGTCGCCGCGCTATGTCGCATGCTTTACCGCCGCGGCGTTCGCGTCGCACCGTTCAAACCGCAGAACATGGCGCTCAATTCGGCAGTGACTGTCGATGGCGGCGAGATCGGCCGGGCGCAGGCCCTGCAGGCATTGGCTGCCGGGGTGCCGGCGCAGACCGATTTCAATCCGGTGCTGCTCAAACCGGCAACCGACACGCGGGCGCAGGTGATCATTCACGGCCAGGCACTCAGCGACCTCGACGCCCGTGCCTACCACGAGTACAAACCGCGCGCGATGAAGGCCGTGCTTGAATCCTGGAGCCGCCTGTGCGCCGGCTTTGAGTGTGTGATCGTTGAAGGCGCCGGTAGTCCGGCCGAGATCAACCTGCGCGACCGCGACATCGCCAATATGGGCTTTGCTGAAGTTGTCGACTGCCCGGTGATCCTGATCGCCGATATTGATCGCGGCGGCGTTTTCGCTCATCTTTGCGGCACCCTCGACCTTCTCTCGGTGTCGGAACAGGCGCGGGTCAAGGGCTTTGTCATCAATCGCTTTCGCGGCGACATCAGCCTGCTTGAACCCGGGTTGCGCTGGCTCGAGGCACGTACCGGCAAGCCGGTGCTCGGCGTGCTGCCCTACCTGCACGGCCTCTATCTTGACGCCGAGGATGCGCTACCGCGCGAAAAAGAGGCCAAGACAGGAACGCGCCTGAAGGTCATCAGCCCGGCCTATCCGCGCATTGCCAATCACAACGACCTTGATCCGCTGCGCTTTCACCCGGAGGTCGACTTCACTTTTGTTGCCCCGCACGACGTGCCGCCACCGTGCGACCTGATTGTCCTGCCCGGATCGAAAGCGGTGCAGGCTGACCTTGCCTGGCTACGTGAAATGGGCTGGGAGGCGGCGATTTGCCGTCACCTGCGCTACGGCGGAAAGCTGATCGGAATTTGTGGCGGCCTGCAAATGCTCGGCCGTCAACTGCACGACCCGCTTGGCCTGGAAGGAACACCGGGCAGCGCGCCGGGGCTGGGGCTGTTCGACTATGAAACGACGCTTGACACCGAAAAGACTCTGGAAAACGTCAGCGGTTCGCTGCTGCTGCCGGGGGCGCCGTCGGTCACCGGTTACCGAATCCACATGGGCGTGACATGCGGCGCCGCGCTGCAACGTCCGGCCATGTATCTTGGCGGTGTTGCCGAGGGCGCACTTTCCGAAGATGGCCAGATCATGGTCAGCTACTGCCACGGGCTGTTTGATTCGCCGCCAGCGCTGTCCGCCCTGCTCGAATGGGCCGGGCAGCGGCCAAACGTCGATTTCGACCCCAACGAACGCCGCCAGCGCGACCTTGACCGGCTGGCCGATGCGGTGGAGGGAAATCTGGATCTTGAGCGACTGGCGCAGTGGCTGCCGCTCGAACTGAACTTGAGGTCGAGCACAAACAATGAAACTACCCGAACCTGACCACGACGCGCAGGCCTACAGCGCAGCGCTCAAAAGTCGCATTGCTGATGACATAAAAGCCGCTGGCGGCTGGATTGGCTTTGACCGCTTCATGGAACTTGCGCTTTATGCGCCGGGAATGGGGTACTACTCGGGTGGAGCGCACAAGTTCGGTGCTGCCGGAGATTTCGTCACGGCGCCCGAGATTTCATCAGCCTTCAGCCAGACGCTCGCGACGCAGGCAGCGCAGATCATGGCGCTCAGTGCACCGCAGATGATCGAAGTTGGCGCCGGCTCTGGACGGCTGGCCGCTGATCTACTGCTCGAACTTGAGCTGCGTGGAGCGCTCCCCGAGCGTTACGCCATCCTCGAACTTTCTGGAGAATTGCGCGAACGCCAGCGGGCCACGATCCGTCAGCGTGCGCCGCATCTACTCAATCGAATCGACTGGCTCAACCGTCTACCCGAGCGTTTCAACGGCCTGGTGCTGGCTAACGAACTGCTTGACGCCATGCCGGTGCATCTGGTGGTCTGGGGCGTCCCGGAGGATGAAGGCGATGACCCCGTCATTTTTGAACGCGGTGTCGGCGTGCAGGCCGGGGAATTCGTCTGGCGTAACCGGCCGGCCGCCGGCCGCGTCAAGAAACGTGCGCAACTGCTGGGCAGTGCGCTGCCTGCCGGAGCACTATTGGCGCCTGGTTTCCTGAGCGAGATCTGCCTAGCGGCGACAGACTGGACGGCGTCCTGGGCCTCGATTCTCGACCAGGGCGCCCTGCTGCTCATTGACTATGGTTTCCCGCGCCACGAGTACTACCACCCGCAACGCAGCAGCGGAACATTGATGTGCCACTACCGTCACTACGCACATGGCGACCCCTTCTTCCTGCCGGGCTTGCAGGACATCACCGCGCATGTCGATTTCACAGCGATTGTCGAGGCCGGCTTTGACGCCGGACTGGAGTTTCTCGGGTACACGACGCAGGCCACTTTCCTGCTCAATTGTGGCTTGACTGAGGTTCTAGCACGTACCCCGGTAGAGGATTACCTGCACTATCTGCCGCAAGCGCAGGCCGCTTTGCAATTGATTTCGCCTGCCGAAATGGGCGAGTTGTTCAAGGTTATCGCGCTCGGTAAAGGAATCGACGAGGCGCTGATCGGCTTTGCTCAAGGCGACCGCAGCGCCAGTATTTAATGCCTGACTGCAGGGGAACAACACAGCCTTTGGAGCCACGGCGCATGATGACGTGGCTTCCGGATTGGCGAGCCTTCTCGAAACCGAGGCGCTCCAGCGCTCGTATCACGGCGGCGCCCGAAACGCGCGGCAGCTTGTCGCTCATTCCGGCTCGTGGTAGTGGTGCCCATCCTCAATCTTCGCTGCATGCGACACAACAATATGTGGAGCAATTACTGGGATGAAAAGTTGGCCGCTTGATAAGTTCCCGCTTTAATCACACCCTGCACTTCTCGTGCTGGCTGCTATGGGTACGAATAAAGTTATACTTGCAGGACTAGGCCGTTTGCTCATTGTGAACACTGAAAGTATGCATTCATCACACAACCGCTCGCTCGATTACCGCGTCGAATGGCTGTTGCTGGGCGGCGCCCTGTTGCTCTTGGGCGTCGTCATCAGCTTCTTTCTGCACGCGCATTATCGGGAAATCGATACCGGCGAGCGTGAACGCCTGAGCGTTCAGGCCAGGATCATCCACGACAATATTGCCCGTCAGTTCGACACCGTCAACCGGACTCTCGTAGGCATTCGCGACGAGTGGCCGACGGCAAAAGGGGAAATGGGCCAGACCAACCACCGTCTCAAGGTTTTTGCCGATGCGATGCCTGGCGTGCGTACCCTGCTGATACTTGACGCAAACGGTAACGTACTCGCAGCGAATCAGGATCAATTACTCGGTAAAAACTTTCACGAGCGTGAGTATTTTCAGAGAGTGCTAAAGAATCCGCAGGCCGATACACTCTATGTCGGCCTCCCGTACGAGACTTCGCTGGACGTGTTCGCCATGAATATTGTCCGTATGTTGCCGGGGCCGCGGGGGGAATTCGCCGGTATTGTCAGCGCCACGCTCGACCCCGATGAGTTCGGGCAAATTCTCGATTCGGTTCGCTATGCGCCTGACATCTGGGCGGCCATGGTCCATGGCGACGGCAAGCTGTTCCTGATGGCTCCGGAACGACCCCATTTACTTGGCATCGACCTGGCGCAACCAGGCAAACTGTTCGTCAAGCACCGTGACAGCGGTAAGCTGACCAGCGTTTTGGTCGGCAAAGCAATCCTGACTGGCGAACTAAACATGGTGGCGCAGCATACGTTGCAGCCCACTGCCCTGAAAATGGATAAGCCGATGCTCATTGCCACCGGCCGCGACCTCCATGCCTTGTATGCCCCCTGGCGCAAGGAGGCCAGCCTGCTTGGCGGCCTCTATGCCCTGCTCATTGTATTCACTATCCCCGGTCTGTATCTGACCCAGCGCAGTCGACGCAGTGTGGAAAAGCAAATTGCGGCGGCCAATGCAGCGCTGGCCGAGAACGAACGCTTCATGCGTTCGCTCATCGACATTCTCCCCGGCATGGTCAGCTACTGGACCGCCGAGCTGCGCAACGGTTTCGCCAACATCGCCTATTTGGCATGGTTCGGCAAAACGACCGAGCAGATGGCCGGCATACACATAAAAGATCTGCTGGGTGAAGAACTCTTCAAGAAAATCGAGCCCTTCATCCACGCCACCCTGCGCGGCGAACCCCAGCGTTTCGAACGTACCATGACAAAGGCCGACGGCAGCACCGGCCATTCCTGGGCGCATTACATTCCGGACGTGGTCGACGGGAAAGTTCGCGGTTTTTTCGTTCTGGTCTCAGACATTACCGAAGTCAAGCAGGCGCAACTGGCGCTCGAGGAAATTAACGCCACCCTCATCACGCGCACTGCTGAGGCCGAAGCAGCCAGCCGCGCCAAGAGTTTTTTTCTGGCCAACATGAGCCACGAAATCCGCACGCCAATGAACGCCGTGCTGGGGTTGCTGCAACTGCTGCAACATACCGAACTGGATCAACGCCAGCTCGATTACACAACGAAGGCGCAGGGCGCAGCGCAATCGCTGCTGACTATCCTTAATGACATCCTCGATTTCTCCAAGGTGGAAGCCGGCAAGATGGAGCTGGAGAATACGCCCTTCCGTCTCGACGACTTGCTGCGCAATCTCTCCGTGGTATTGTCGGCGGCGCTTTACAACAAGGAAGTCGAGGTCCTGTTCCAACTCGACCCAAGCGCTCCGCGTGCCTTGAACGGCGACGCTTTGCGCCTGCAACAGGTACTGCTCAATCTAGCCGGGAATGCCATCAAGTTTACCGAACGCGGCGAGGTAGTAATCGCCCTGAGCGTTATTGAGACGACACCGACATTGGCGCGTATCGAATTCTCGGTGCGCGACACGGGCATCGGCATTCCCGCCGATCGACTAGCAGCCGTATTCGAGGGCTTCACGCAAGCCGAGGTCTCGACCACGCGGCGCTATGGCGGAACCGGCCTTGGCCTGGCGATCACCCAGCGGCTGGTACACCTGATGGGTGGCGAATTGGCGGCGGAGAGTGCTCCGGGCAAGGGCAGCCGATTTTTTTTCACCCTGAACTTTACACGTGACGAAGAAACCCTTGCTGCCGAGCGGGCAGCCCATCCCATCAGCAAGCTTGCTGGACAACACCGCGCCCTGCGCGTGCTGATCGTCGACGACAACGCCATCGCCCGCGATGTGTTGACAAGCATGGCAACAACCTTCGGCTGGCAGGCGGAAACCGCTGCCAGTGGCACCGAGGCTATAGAACGTTTATACCAGGAAGCCAGCGCCGGCCGTCCCTATAACGTGATCTGCGTAGACTGGATCATGCCCGGCATGGATGGCTGGGAAACTGTCAAGAGCATTCGCGCCATGCATAAAACCGCAGGGGCGCCGGCCATTCTGATGGTCACCGCCCACGGCCGGGAACTACTGACCGAGCGGCTGAACACTGGCTCCAGTTTGCTCGATGGCTTCCTCGTCAAACCGGTTACGCCTTCGATGCTATTCGATGCCGTCGCCCAAGCGACCAAGGGCAGTTCGCTAACCGTCGACCGGCGCACTGTCCCCCGACAACCCGGCGGCCGCCTGGCCGGTCTGCGCCTATTGGTGGTGGAAGACAATCCGCTCAACCAGCAGGTGGCGCAAGAGTTGCTGACCCATGCTGGCGCATTTGTTCAGGTGGCGAACGACGGGCGTGAGGGGATAGCCTGCATCCAGTCGGCTTTGCCGCCTTACGACGCCGTACTGATGGATATCCAGATGCCTGAAATGGATGGTTACGAGGTCACGCACATTTTGCGTCAGGGAATGGGAGTGACGTTGCCGATCATCGCCATGACCGCCAATGCCATGTCCACTGACCGCGACGCCTGCTTCGCTGCCGGTATGAACGACCATATCGGAAAGCCGATCGACATCAATGAGGTGATCGATACCGTGCTGCGGCACTGCGGCAAACCCGCCGTCTCTACTGTTCCCTTGGCGCCTCTTGCTGGCGTGGATGCACACTTGCAGGATGTGCCTACGGGCTTCAACCTCGCTAGCGCGCTCACGCGGCTCGATCACAACCGTGTGCTCTACGCCACCCTGGCACGGCGCTTTGCCAGCGATCAGGGTGAAATTGTCGAACGGGCGCGTTTAAGCCTGAGCCACGACGACCGTGTCGGCGCCGCGCGCGAACTACACACCTTGAAGGGCTTGGCCGCCACGCTGGGGGCGGAGGCACTGGGGCGCTTGGCGGCCAGGGCCGAAGTGCAAATTAAATGCGGCACGAGCCGCGACGAGGACGATGCCATCCTTGTCGAGTTGGCCGAGCAACTGTCCGAGGCGGTCGCCCTTTTTCTGCGCCTGGCTGACACCCTTGACCCGCCGCCCTTCTTGGCCTCGGAAGCACTGTCTGACAGCAGTCGCCTGATCGAGCGCCTCTGCGAACTGGATCGCTTGTTGGCGGAAAACAACCTGCGCGCCCTCGACGTATTTTCTGCCCTCAGGCGTGAAGCCGGTGGCATGCTTGGTGAGCAACTGACCGCTCTCGACAAAGACATCACGCGGCTCGATTTCATCGCTGCGCGCGAGAAGGCGGCCAACCTCAAAGCCCTGTTGCCATCATGACCCTCGAAGACAGCCTGCCAACCGAACTACACCCTTTGATTTCACTGCCGGTGCGGCCGCGCCTGCTGCTGGTGGATGACCAACCGATCAACATTCAAGTGCTTTACCAGATTTTTTACGCCGATTATGAGGTATTCATGGCGACCAGCGGTATGCAAGCACTTACATTTTGCCAGCGCACCCCGCCGGATTTGATCTTGCTTGACGTGGTGATGCCGGAAATGGATGGTCTCGAAACTTGCCGTCGTCTCAAGGCCGACGCCGCTACCGCCGACATTCCAATCATTTTCGTCACCGCCCAATCCGATCCGACCGACGAAACCTGCGCGCTGGAAACGGGCGGCGTCGATTTCATTACCAAACCTGTCACCCCTGCCGTCGTGCGCGCCCGCGTTAAGACCCATATAACGCTCAAGGCACAAAATGACCTGCTGCGCGCGCTGGTGTTCATCGACGGCCTGACCGGCGTCGCCAACCGCCGCCGCTTCGACGAAGCGCTACAGACCGAGTGGCGGCGCTGCCGCCGCCGCAATGCTACGCCGCTTACACTCCTGATGATCGATATCGACCATTTCAAGCGCTACAACGACCATTACGGGCATCAGGCTGGCGACACCTGTCTGCAGACCGTGGCCGCTGCGCTCAAGGCACGGCTCAACCGCTCCTACGATCTGGTAGCGCGCTACGGCGGTGAAGAATTCGCGTGCTTGATGCCCGAGTGCGATTTGGCCGCCGGTCAAGCCAAGGCAGAGGAACTGTGTCAGGTGGTGCGGGCCCTGGGCGTCCCGCACGCCGATTCGCCGACCGCGCAGATGGTCACCTTAAGCATTGGGGTGGCCGCCCTGCAGCCCACGACCGACGGCGATCCGGGCCAGTTGGTCACAATCGCCGATGCGGCGTTGTATAGCGCCAAGTCGGGGGGCCGCAATCGCGTTTGCGTTGGCACAAGTTAAACGACATGCTTATTGCATAATCTTGAGTGCGCTCTGCACGAGTTCCAGAGCCTTCGCATAGTTTTCCTTTGCCTCCTGGTCAAGCTGCTTCTCGATTTCTGATAATTTACTCTGCCCTCCCGGCACCGCCCGACCGGAGTTCATTTCTTTCAGAAATATCGGGTCTGAAATCTGCGCTTCTGATATCGGCACCGAGAACAGCAGTGCCCGAGCTTTGGCGACCAGTTGTGCTGCTTTGGCATTTGGGCGCTTGCTTAGACGGTATTCGGCATCCAGAATGCTTTTAGTCGCTCGCTTCAACTCGGTATGATGAGCAGTGATCAGACGGTCAAACAAAGAGTTCACAATCGAATAACGCTGCTCGGAAACCGAGCGGTCATAAACCATTGCAGACTTGCGAATTACATCGAAAAGATTAGGGAAATCTGCCGGAATTTTGACTGAGAAATAGACCGTTGTGAGGACCGGCATCCGACTAATCTCAGGAGTAAACAGAAGTGACTGGCCTTCTTGCGACAAGGTAAAGGCCATGAACTGTTTTGCGCCTGCCGGATTCATCGCGCCTTTAAGCAGGGCTATGCTTGCCGGCAGGACTGTCGTTTTTGGCGGATATACGAACTCGACGGGCGATCCCGTGTATTTGCTGGAAAGCGCCAGAAAATCAATCACCAGACCAACACCGAAGCGCCCATGTTTTACGGCCTCGGGAACGTCCAGACTGCGCTCGGTGATTTCTCCGCAGTTACCACCGATCTGCAACAACTGGCGCCATCCGTCGGTCCAGCCGTAGGCTTGCAGGATGGTTTCGACAATAAGATGTGTCGTCCCAGAACGCGTCGGAGAAGACATTATGACGTGGCCGAAATAAACGGGTTTTGCCAAATCCCACCAATCCGTCGGAACTGGAAGGTTTTTCCCCCCAATATATCGGGTATTCCACATAATTCCGTAGCCCGACAATGCCTGCCCTCTGAAAAACCCGTTTGGATCATTCAAATTGACATTGCGGACCTTGGACGGAATCATCGGGGTGTCAATTAGTCCCGCTTTGGACAACAGATTCAGACGGGACAGAGTGTCAAAAACCTCAGGTGAAGATGACCACAAAATATCCGGACGCGTTGCGGGGCCTAGACTCTCGATATGTGACACAGCTCCCGTAGCAGGGGAACTGATAAATTCCAGAGTAAGGTTGGGGTACTTGGCTTCAAATTGCTCCTTGTAGACGGCAGTTACCTCCTTGCCAAAGGAGGTCATGACCTTTACAGTCTCCTTGGAATGAGCGCAGCCAAGACCCATCGAAGCTAGCACCAATATGGCACGGAAAATATGACTAACGATACGTGTGACATTAAACATAACAACCTCCATGCGAATCCTTGTTGATGGCTGACGCCGTGATGATGAGTCCCCACCCACTCCCGCCTTCAGATTCGACAAGACGGGGTGGGTGCTTGGCAGATCCTTTCGGTGGCACCGGGTATTTGAACAGCCGCCGGGGCGCAGTACGCTGAGGCCAGGGGATAGCTTGCTTCCAAAAAGTTATGTTTTTGTTCTCTTCAAGACGAGATGCTGCTGCTCCCCTGGCCGGCTGTCAAGGGAAACGCGGAATTAAATTCATTTAAGCGAAGCTGTGACCACCACGCACAATTTACGCGAAAAGCTTGACCTCTACGAGCGCCTGATGCGGCTCGACAAGCCAATTGGCATTCTGCTGCTTCTTTGGCCGACGCTGTGGGCACTTTGGCTATCCTCCTACGGCGAACCAGACTGGATGGTCGTGTGGATCTTCACCATTGGCACCGTGCTCATGCGCTCGGCCGGCTGCGTCATCAACGACCTGGCTGACCGCAATTTCGATCCGCACGTGGCGCGCACCAGGGAACGGCCAATAGCCACTGGCGAGGTATCGCCCAAAGAAGCGCTGATTCTTTTTTACGTGCTGGTGCTTTGCTCATTTTGCCTGATCTTGCCGTTCCGCAGCTGGCATATCGTCGGTCTGTCGGTGATCGCCTTGTTCCTTGCCGCCAGCTATCCTTTCAGCAAGCGTTTTTTCGCCATTCCCCAGGCCTATTTGGGCATCGCCTTCGGTTTTGGCATACCGATGGCTTATGTCGCGCAAATCGACACTATCCCACAAGTAGCGTGGTGGCTGCTGCTGGCCAACGTTTTCTGGGCAATGGCTTACGATACCGAGTACGCGATGGTCGACCGCGCCGACGACCTGAAGATCGGCATCAAGACCTCGGCCATCACTTTCGGCCGTTTCGACGTGGCTGCCGTGATGTTCTGCTATACCGCAACGCTGACTTTGATCGCCTGGATCGGCCGCCAATTGTATATGGGATGGGTGTTTTACGCCGGGCTGGGCGTTGCCGCAGCGATTGCTGTCTATCACTTCACGCTGATCCGGCAGCGTGATCCGGCGCGCTGCTTCAAGGCTTTTCTGCACAATAACTGGATCGGCGCCAGTATCTTTGCCGGAATCGTTGTGGATTTTCTAATCACAAACTCTGGTTTGCGGTGAACAGAGAAATGCCTTCTGACGCCTTAGCTGGCATAACGATGTCATTTATATGAGCATAGCGGCTCATGTGCGTCAGATTGCATCGGGCCGGTTTGAAATACACCCGCTTGGGGACCATCTGTTCTCGGTGGCAAAGCTTGCCGGCCTCTTTGCAGCACAAATGCATGGGTGTAAAACGCGACCTCCAGACTCCAGTAAATGGGCCGAACTGGCCGGCCTCTGGCATGATCTGGGCAAATATCAGCCAGCATTCCAGCAATACATCGCTTCAACCAGCGGCCTGGAGAGGCATATCGAAGCGCCGGGCCGGGTCAAGCACGCGATAGCGGGAGCAATTCACACTGCCGAAGCAGGCGGCCCTTACGGCCGCCTGCTGGCTTACCTGATCGCTGGCCACCACGCCGGGCTGCCCGACTGGCATCCTGACGAAGCAAGCGGAGCAGCGCTTTCACAAGAGTTGCAGAATGAGCGCGAGACGCTATTGCAAGCGCTGGCAGGCGGCATTCCGAGGGAAATAATCTCGCCTGACATCGTTCTGCCCAAGCCGCAAATCCGCAAAACGGGGGAAGTCCATTTCTGGTTACGCATGCTGTTTTCCTGCCTGGTCGATGCCGATTTTCTCGACACCGAAGCCTTCATGGACGATAGTCGGACCACCCTGCGCGGCGGCTACGCGGACATTCCCGTCCTGCGTGCAGCGTATCAGCGCCACATGGCGGCCAGCTTCACCAACGCTAACACGCCGGTAAAGCGCTTGCGCGGCGAAATTCTCGACGCCTGCATCGCTCGCGCCGCCGAAACGCCCGGCCTCTTCAGCTTGAGCGTGCCCACTGGCGGCGGCAAAACACTGGCCTCACTTGGCTTTGCCCTGCATCATGCGCAACAACATGGCCTGCGTCGAATCATCTACGTCATCCCCTACACCAGCATTATCGAACAGACGGCTGACGTGTTCCGCAAGGTGTTCGACGGCATCCTGCCGGCGCCTGTCATCGAGCATCACAGCAATCTCGAAGCGGAAAACGAAACTGCCAAGAGTCGCATTGCCACTGAGAACTGGGATGCCCCCATCGTCGTTACCACCAATGTTCAGTTCTTCGAATCCCTTTACGCCGCCAAACCATCGCGCTGCCGCAAGTCGCACAACATAGCCAATAGCGTGGTGATCCTGGACGAAGCACAACTTCTGCCCCCCGAGCATCTGGAACCCATTCTCGACGCCCTGCGCCAACTCATCGAACACCATTGCGTCACGGTCGTTCTGTCTACGGCCACCCAGCCGGAATTGCACAAGACACGCAGTGACGCTTTCGGTCGCGTTCATTTGCAAGGTCTGGGCGAGGCACGCGAATTAGTGCCCGACCCGGCACGGCTCTATAAGGAGCTGCAACGGGTTCGCGTGACCCTGCCCGTTTCGCCTGAACAGCGGCGCAGTTGGGAGGACATCGCTGGCGAGCTTTCCGAACTGGAGCGTGTGCTGTGCATCGTCAATCGCCGGGACGATGCGGCGATGCTTTGGCGATTGTTGCCCGAAGGCACCTTGCACCTCTCGGCGCGCATGTGCGGTGCGCACCGCGCCATGGTCATTGCCGAAATTCGCCGTCGACTGACGGCCGGTGAGTCGGTGCGCGTGGTCAGCACGCAACTGGTCGAAGCCGGCATCGATCTCGATTTTCCGGTCGTCTATCGCGCCATGGCCGGGCTGGACTCCATCGCCCAGGCGGCCGGGCGCTGCAACCGGGAAGGCAAACTTCCCGGCAAGGGACGGGTAGTCGTGTTCAATCCACCGAAACCATCGCCCAGCGGCCTGTTGCTTAAGGCCGAACAAGCTGCGATAAATGTTCTGGCAGGCTCATCTGGTGAGCCACTGACGCCCGTAAACTATGCCAGTTACTTCGATCATTTCTATGGAGGAGTTAATAGCCACGATCAGCAAGGAGTAATGGGCTTGCTGAACCGGGATGCAGCACGCGGCGAGATCCAGTTCCGCACGGCGGCGCAGCGCTTCCAACTGATCCCGGACGAAGGGCAACGCCAGATCCTCGTTGGCTGGGAGCAAGGTGCCGAGTTAATTGAACTGCTAAAGCAGATTGGGCCGAACCGCGACTTGATGCGCAAGCTGCAACGCCACAGCGTTACGCTCTACGAATACCAGTGGAAAAAACTGCTGGGCAGCGGCAATCTGAAAATGCACAATGACTTTATCATTCAGGAAAGTGAAGCGCTTTACCATCCGTTACTCGGACTTCTTCCCGAAGTGCCCGACTACGCACCGAAAAGCCTGGTTGTGTGAAAGGGGTTCCGTTGAAAAGCTATTGCCTTGAAGTGGGCGGCGACTTCGCCTGTTTTACCCGACCGGAAATGAAGGTCGAGCGGGTGAGCTACGATGTTATTACGCCTTCCGCCGCCCGCGCCGTATTCGAAGCCATCCTGTGGAAGCCGGCGATCCGCTGGCGTGTGACGAAGATCGAAGTGCTCAAACCCATCCGCTGGATTTCTCTGCGCCGTAACGAAGTCGGCGCAGTCGTCTCGGTGAGCAATGTCAAGAGCGCCATGAGAAAGGGCTCTGGCGATCTGGGCATGTATATCGAAGACGAGCGTCAGCAGCGTGCTGGACTGTTTCTGCGCGATGTGGTGTACCGCATCCACGCTGGATTCGAGCTCTGCGACCCATCTGGGCACAAGCCGAATTTCCCGCATCTGGTCAAACATCCGATCAACGACGTAGACGAGCAGCGCGCAGCAAACGAAGCCAATACCTTGCCCAAGTTCATGTCGATGTTCGAGCGCCGCACGCGCAAGGGCCAATGCGTCAATCAGCCCTATCTTGGGTGCCGTGAGTTCGCCTGCAATTTTCGTCTGATCGATGACATCGGCAAAGAGTCAGCGCCCATCGCTGAAAACCGCGATCTTGGCTGGATGCTGCACGATCTGAACTTCGACAACCCGGCTGACCCCAAACCCCGTTTTTTCCGCGCCGAATTGAAGAGTGGGATTCTTCTGGTGCCGGACTGGAATGATCCCGAGGTGCGCGCATGATTCTTCAGGCGCTCAGCGATTACTATGCCCGCAAGACGGTCGATCCGCAAACCAGTCTGCCGCCCGAAGGTTTTGAACTCAAGGCGATCCCTTTCGTGCTGGTGCTTGATCAAGCCGGGCAACTGGTGCAGCTCACTGACCGGCGAGAGGGTGAAGGAAAAAGGCGGGAAGCCAGGGCGCAGCTCGTTCCCCAGGGCGTCAAGAAAGCCTCAGGTGTCGCCGCGAACCTGCTGTGGGATAACGCCGAGTACGTCCTCGGCATTGCGACGCGTAGCAAACCCAAGCGCATTGCCGAGCAGCAAGCGGCCTTCGTCAAGCGGCTCACTGAGGCTTTTGGCGATGCCCCCGAGGACACCGGCTTGCGCGCGGTGCAGAGCTTCCTGAAAACGCAGCGGGCCGCAGCGCTGAAAAAGCTCGAAGCCCATCCGGTCTGGCCGGAAATTCTCGAAACGAACCCGCTACTCAGCTTTCAATTGAGCAGCGATACGGCGCTGGTCTGTCAGCGGCCTGCCGTCGTCGCCAGTCTGCGAGCGAGGAATAACGTTGCCATGGCGGCGGATGGCATCTGCCTGATTACCGGCGAGCCCGATGTCATTGAGCGGCTGCATCCGTCAATTAAGGGTGTGTGGGGCGCGCAGGCCGCCGGCGCCAATATCGTTTCGTTCAATCTTGATGCTTTTAATTCCTATGGCAAGGCGCAAAGTTTCAATGCACCAATCGGCAAGCGCCCTGTCTTCACCTACACCACGGCGCTGAACCATCTGCTGGCCAAGGGCTCGCGCCAGCGGATTCAGGTCGGCGATGCGTCTACCGTGTTCTGGGCCGAAAAAAGCAGTGGGGCGGCCTTCGAATCGGTCTTTCTCGATTTTCTCGACTCGCGCGGCGATGATCCGGACCGGGGAACGCAGGCGGTGGCCAGCCTTTACGCCAGCGTCAAGGCTGGCCAGCCTTTCACCTCAGACGACGAGCAGCGCTTTCATGTGCTGGGCCTGGCGCCCAACGCCGCGCGCATCGCCATTCGTTTCTGGCATGTGGCGAGCATCCGCAAATTGGGCAGTGCATTCCTTGCGCACTTCGAAAGTCTGAATATTGACCGGCCCGCCTATGAAACAGGCGCGCCGCTTTCGCTTTACCGCCTGCTAACCAGCGTCGCCGCGCAGGGCAAAGCCGAAAACATTCCGCCCAACCTTGGCGGAGATGTCATGCGCGCCATACTCAATGGCATGCCTTATCCCGAAACGTTAATGCAGAGCGCATTACGGCGCATTCGTGCCGAGCGCGAAGTGTCTTTTCCCCGCGCCGCCCTGCTCAAGGCCTACATCATTCGCAACCTCAACGATCAGGAGATCACAGTGTCGCTCAATTTGGAGAATGCTTCCCCCGGCTATCGCCTCGGGCGCTTATTCGCAGCGCTGGAACGCACGCAGGAGCGTGCCCAGGGCAACCTCAATGCCAGCATTCGGGAGCGCTATTACGGCGCGTTTTCTTCAACACCGGTAACGGTAATGCCGACCCTGATGAAGCTCAAGAATCACCATCTGGCAAAGCTTCCCAACCGGGGCGAAGCGGTAAATCTGGAAAAACTGTTTGCCGAAATAATCGATGGCCTGGCCGATGTGCCTTCCCGTTTAAGCCTGACCGAACAAGCACGTTTCGCCGTGGGTTATTACCACCAGCGTCAGTCATTCTTCAACAAGAGCGATGCTGACAAATCCGATCAATCTGCCACTCAATCCGCTGAATAAGGAATGACCATGAGCCTTAACCACCGTTACGACTTCGTGCTGCTATTCGACGTAAAAGACGGCAATCCCAACGGCGACCCCGATGCCGGCAACCTGCCCCGCCTTGATGCTGAAACCGGGCACGGGCTGGTTACCGATGTGTGCCTGAAGCGCAAGGTGCGCAACTTCGTTGGTCTGACCCGCGCAGCACAACCGTCATACGAGATTTACGTCAAGGAAAAGGCCGTACTCAACACGCAGCACGAGCGAGCTTACGTGGCGATCGGCAAGGCCGATCTGCTGAAGGGCGACGACAAAAAGCGCAAAGGCGGCAACGCGGTTGACGAGGCACGTCAATGGATGTGCAAGAATTTCTACGACGTACGTACCTTCGGCGCCGTCATGTCTCTCGGTGTCAACTGCGGCCAGGTGCGCGGTCCGGTACAACTCACTTTTGCCCGCTCGATTTCGCCCGTTGTCGCCATGGAACACTCCATCACCCGCATGGCCGTAGCGACAGAAGCCGAGGCGGAAAAGCAGAGCGGCGACAACCGCACCATGGGACGCAAATTCACCGTACCTTACGGCCTCTATCGCGCCCACGGTTTTGTCTCCGCGCACCTGGCCAATCAGACTGGCTTCTCCGAAGAAGACCTTGCACTCCTTTGGAATTCCCTCACCGATATGTTCGACCATGATCGCTCGGCGGCGCGGGGAGAAATGTCGACGCGCGGCCTGTACGTCTTCAAGCACGAAGGCGCACTGGGCGACGCTCCAGCGCACAGCCTTTTTGACCTGATCGAAGTGAAGCAGAATGACCCTAGCATAGCAGCCCGAGCTTTTTCCGACTTCACCGTCAGCGCACCGGCAGCGGGGCCGCTGGCCGGCTTTCCCCGCGTGGCGCTTGTGCGTATTGTTGGCTAGCCGAACGAGAGACGAGAGCGGTGCTTATCAGGAGTTTTTGAAATGGAATGGAAAGATCGCATTGTGGCCACGCCAGACACGCTGTTCGGCAAGCCGCGCATCAAGGACACGCGAATTTCGGTCGAGTTGTTGATCGATCGTCTCGCGGATGGATGGTCAATGGACGATATTGTTGCAGCCTATCCGCACATTACTCGCGATGACATACAGGCGGCGCTATCTTTTGTCGCCGAGATTTACCGGGAGGAGAGTTTCGTCGCAGTCGGCAAGGCGGGGCATGACAAAACTGCTGCTTGATGAGAATTTTCCAGCGCCAGCCGCGCGTCTTTTAGGTGCGTCCGGGCTGGACATGCTGGCGATTCGCGATGCCTGTCCTGGCTGGCTGGACAACGACGTGCTGGCGCTTGCGGTGGCTGAGCAGCGCTGGATCATCACCTTCGATCGTGACTACGGCGATCTTGTTTTCAAGCTAAATCTACCGCCGCCGCCAGCGATAGTGTTGCTGCGTGAGCCACACTATCAACCGGCCGAGCCGGCGGATTGGGTTCTGTCGCTCCTCGCTCAGCCAGAAATCCACCTTGGCCGATTTGTTGTTTTTACTCGCGACAAAGTGCGAGTGAGGGCAATGCTGAAGGCCCTGTAGCTGCTCATGCCTGACGTCGACAACATCCCCCTTTCGGCACTCCAGCACTGGTGCTATTGCCCTCGCCAGTGCATGTTGATTCATACCGAGCAAGCCTTCGCCGAGAACGTGCACACCCTGCGCGGGCAGGCGATACATGCCCGCGTTGATGAGCCGGGCGTGGAAACTCGAGCCGGTATTCGTTCCGCCCGCGCAGTGCCCTTGTGGTGCGACCGGCTTGGTCTGATCGGCAAAGCCGATGTCATCGAATTTCTCCCCGATGGCACGCCTTATCCGGTGGAATACAAGCACGGCCGCAAAGGAAAGGCAGGCAAGGCCGCGAAGGCCGTTCACGACGATCTGCAATTGGCGGCGCAGGCGCTGTGCCTGGAGGAGATGACGGGTAAGGCGATTAGCGTCGGCGCCATCTATCACGCTACGTCACACCGTCGTCGTGAGGTGGCGATCAGCATAGCGTTGCGACAGCAGGTTGAAGAAACCGTTGGCGCAATCCGTCTGGCACTGGCCGCAGGAAAATTGCCGGCGCCGGTCAACGACGAACGCTGCCGCGAATGTTCTCTCATCGATCTGTGCCAACCCGCCCCACTGGCCGCTCATGAGCGCCAACAAACCCTCGCCTCCCTACTTTTCAACCCAGAAGGGTGAGCATGCAAACCCTGCTCAACACGCTCTACGTCACCACGCCGCTGTCCTATCTCCACCTGGACAACGATACCGTACGCGTCGAAGTCGAGCGTGAAACGAGGCTGCGCGTACCGCTGCATCATCTTGGCAGCGTGGTGGTCTTCGGCAATGTTCTCGTTTCCCCCGCGCTGATGCACCGACTGGCGGACGATGGGAAAAGCCTCGTTCTACTCAGCGAACACGGTCGTTTCAAGGCGCGGCTGGAAGGGCCGGTTTCCGGCAACATCCTGCTGCGTCAGGCACAGCATGCCTACGCCGGTGATCCTGCTTTTACCCTAGCGATAGCGCGTGCCTTTGTCGCCGGCAAGATCAAGAACACCCGCCAGGTACTCGTGCGCGGCGCACGCGAAACCAAGGATGGCGAAGAAAGCGATCGCCTGACGCGACGTGCCGACGATCTTGCTGCCGCCTTGCGTGCTTTGCCAGGAGCAGCTGATCTTGACACCCTACGTGGCATTGAGGGCGAAGCCGCTCGCCAGTATTTCGCCGGACTCAATCTTGTGCTGCGCGCCGACGCCCGCGCCGTGTTCGCCATGGATGGTCGCAGCCGCCGACCGCCGCGTGACCGCATGAACGCCCTGCTTTCCTTCCTCTACGCCATGCTCATGAACGATTGCCGCTCGGCGGTGGAGTCCGTGGGGCTTGATCCACAACTCGGATTTCTGCATGCCGTGCGCCCGGGTCGCGCTGCCCTGGCGCTTGATCTGATGGAAGAATTTCGGCCGGTAGCCGATCGTCTGGCGCTGACACTGGTGAACCGTGGGCAACTGAATCGCGATGACTTCACCGAGCACGAAGGCGGTGCCGTCACGCTCGCCGACAACGGCCGCAAAACGGTTGTCGTCGCCTGGCAGGAAAAGAAGCACGAGGAATTGGTGCATCCACTGCTCGAACAACCGGTCGCCATTGGCCTCTTGCCGTTGCTGCAAGCGCGCTTTCTGGCACGCACCCTGCGTGGCGAGATGGAGAACTACCTTCCTTTCATTGGGCGCTGAACGCTATGCTGATCATCGTGTGCTACGACGTAAATACCGAAACCCGCGAGGGCAGGCGCCGGCTGCGACGTGTGGCCAAGGTCTGTGAAGGCAGCGGCCAGCGCGTGCAAAAATCGGTATTCGAATGCAAGGTCGACCTCATGCAGCTTGAAGAACTGGAGCGCCGTTTGCTGGCAGAAATAAACACCGAACATGACTGCCTGCGTCTTTACCGCCTTGCCGAATCACGCGGTTGTGAAGTCCGTGAATACGGTCGTTTTCGTGCGTTAGACTTCGATGCGCCACTTGTTGCGTAGTCAGGACATGGCGATGCGCGAACCCCAAGCTTTCAAGAATTGGCGTGGGGTTCGCGCTGCTTGTATGCGCTTGTTCCTACGCAGAAAATCAGCGTCGTGTTATTTTCGCATCACCTGTAGCACCCCGTTCGCGACAAAGTTCGCGCAGAGCCTGCAAAAATCGCTGCATGCACAAACAGTTAAACGCGAACGGACGCGCCCCTCGGCAACGAGGGGCGAGGATTGAAACATCGCCACTTACAGGATTACAGTGGTGCGTCTCCCGACGCGCCCCTCGGCAACGAGGGGCGAGGATTGAAACCGACCGGCGCCACGCTTAAAATGCGCTATCTTGAGACGCGCCCCTCGGCAACGAGGGGCGAGGATTGAAACCATGCGGGGGTAACCCGGCTTCCCGCAGAAATAGGACGCGCCCCTCGGCAACGAGGGGCGAGGATTGAAACATCCCAATGGTGTAGTTAACGACTTCTCCGACCGGGACGCGCCCCTCGGCAACGAGGGGCGAGGATTGAAACGACGAACTGACTAATCACGCCACGCCTTACGGGTGGACGCGCCCCTCGGCAACGAGGGGCGAGGATTGAAACCTCGCCCGTTGTACGCGATCGAGAACGATACAACGACGCGCCCCTCGGCAACGAGGGGCGAGGATTGAAACTCAAACGGAGTAACACAAATGTCTGAAAACGAAGGCGGACGCGCCCCTCGGCAACGAGGGGCGAGGATTGAAACGCCGCCCCTGTGAGGAACGCACCTACTCCGCCCTCGACGCGCCCCTCGGCAACGAGGGGCGAGGATTGAAACGTCCCGGTCACGTCGCTGATGACCAAGCCGCAACGACGCGCCCCTCGGCAACGAGGGGCGAGGATTGAAACAATTCATGGGTCAGAGCAGATGGCGAAGGTGACCCGACGCGCCCCTCGGCAACGAGGGGCGAGGATTGAAACACAGAGGAATTGAGCAGTACAAGGCTGCCGCAAGGACGCGCCCCTCGGCAACGAGGGGCGAGGATTGAAACTCCCCGGAATTGGTGCGCATTTCCAGACCTGAGATGACGCGCCCCTCGGCAACGAGGGGCGAGGATTGAAACACCTCGCCCCCGTCCAGCAAGTTCGCCCCTACAACGACGCGCCCCTCGGCAACGAGGGGCGAGGATTGAAACTGTTTTTTGCTCTACCGAGGTAGGGGCGTTACTGGGACGCGCCCCTCGGCAACGAGGGGCGAGGATTGAAACTCCATTGCAGCCGGCAAATCCCTCGACATAAGCGGACGCGCCCCTCGGCAACGAGGGGCGAGGATTGAAACTTGATGAGATTGGCGCGGTACAAAACGAGGTTTCCGACGCGCCCCTCGGCAACGAGGGGCGAGGATTGAAACGTATCGCCGTCTGAAAATACGATTGTGCGTTGTCGACGCGCCCCTCGGCAACGAGGGGCGAGGATTGAAACTTGATTATCCTGTGCGCGCTGATCAGCTTTAAGCTTGACGCGCCCCTCGGCAACGAGGGGCGAGGATTGAAACAACTCATGGGTCAGAGCAGATGGCGAAGGTGACCGACGCGCCCCTCGGCAACGAGGGGCGAGGATTGAAACCTCCAACTGAATCCTTGCGAGTATTTCGTCGTCCGACGCGCCCCTCGGCAACGAGGGGCGAGGATTGAAACTCCATGACGAGGTGATTGACGGCTTCCGTCTCCTGGACGCGCCCCTCGGCAACGAGGGGCGAGGATTGAAACCCGGCAAACCGATAGGCAGCGCGCCAGACCTTGCGACGCGCCCCTCGGCAACGAGGGGCGAGGATTGAAACATATTCGAATCCCTCCGTCTCCGCCAGTAGCATGCAGACGCGCCCCTCGGCAACGAGGGGCGAGGATTGAAACATCTTGATGACCTGATCAAATGACTCGTCAGACTGACGCGCAACGCCAGCGGTGACGGTGACCGCCCGGATCGGCGCCAGCATCTTTACCGGAATCGTTGTGGATTTTCTGATCACCAATTCCGGCTTGCGGTGAATGGAGAAGTTTGGCGTTTTCTTCCGAGCAGTGCATTGGCGATCCCGAATAGTCGTGCTTTGCCCACGTCGGGTCGCATTCCTTCGGTCAGTGGCAGGGCGAGTTCGGCGAGCTCCAAGGCGCGTGCTTCGGTCAGTGTGCTGGCACGCTGACGGTATTCGACGAGCGCGCGTTGCTCAGGCAGCGTGAGCGGAAACGGCGGCAATTCGGCGTCACAATAATCATTCTCGAGAATCGGTTCTGGGTTCTCGCCAAGATAGACCACGACGGTGCCGGCGAGCAGATCGCCGAGTCGTTTGCTGTCTTCGTTCAGCCACATCGTGAGCAGGCCGCAGGCGTAGCCGAAGGGGAAGAAGTCGACAGCGCGCAGGGTATTGCGGGCAAATGAGGCGCCCCAGCCGATGGGCGTTCCGTCGTCATGCAAGACAACAAGATTGGAGAACTTCTTGCCCGGCGTGGCGCCGCTCCAATACACCTCGCAAATAATCGGATACAACCACTCGAGGATGAAGGCAAGGAGTAAGGCGACGCCAGAACCCAGGCGACCAAACTTCGCCAAGATGATCGCGGCAACGGCAAACAGAATCAGCCGGATCGCGAAATCAAATAACCAGGCGCGCACCCTCACCGTGGGGCCGGCGATGCGCAGATTGAGTTCACAACCTTCTGGCGTGGCGACACGCCGCACCGTGTCTAGCGCTGCAGCGTGTCGCTGGGCAAGGGGTGCTGTCATCAGTCTCAGTCTAGCAGACTGTCGGACTTGACCAGGTCGGCTGCTAGGAAGCTCAATCGAGAAATATATCCCGGTACGCGACATAGATGGAGCAGTTGATTGTCGGGACCAGCAACAGCCAGCCAAGAGCAATCGGAATGCTGGCGATGATCGCCAGAACAAATCCTATGATGCCCCAGAGCAGGAAGGGCAGCATATTGTGCAAACAACCAATGAAGCTTAGTTTCATGGCCTTGATTGCCGGGAGATCGTTGAGTATGACGAGCGCCGGAGCGAACCAGATCGACATGGCCAGAGGAATCCCCAGGCCGAGGCCAAGCACAACGCCGATGATGATGGTCGATGCGGCGGCGCCTCTGCCGAAGTTGCCGCCTATCGTGGCAACGCCGATACCGCCACCAATCACCAAGGCGACAACAAGACCAATGACAAAGATACCAACCAGATTAAGCACGCCAATCAGGATCAATTGGCCAGAGTTTTGCTGAAAACCGGCGAATAGATGGCCAAAACTCAGGCCGTCGCCGGTTTGCAGGCTGCGGCAACCGAGCATCAAGCCACCGCTCACCAGCGGCATGAGCAGGTAGGTAAACAGGGGACCAACGAACGCAATCTTGCTGAGAAGCACGATGAGCACAATGTACGTTACGGATATGCCGATCCATAAGCCGGTGGCTTCACGGAACAATCCCCAACCGTCATGCCACCAGGCGCTGCCACGTCCGGCTCCGACGCGATTGGGCTCACCAAGCAAGGGGCCGTCGCTATCGGGGCGTACATCCTCTACGTGAGCTGTTGGCGCCTGAAAAGGATTTTTGGTCCATGCAGCGGGAATCGGACGCTCCTTATTTTCCGGCAGGTGGGATTCAGACATGATTTGTTCTCCCTGAAGGGTTATCAAATGGTGCCGCTACGTTTCATTTCCCAGTATCGATTGACCAGCGCAACGGGGAGCTGCGGTGGATCGGTATCGAGAACATTAATGCCCTGAGCACGTAGGTGCGCAAGTTGGGTCTGTCGTGCTTGCCGGTAGTCGATGGCAGCAGCATAACTGAGCGCGTCGTCAAAGTCATTGACTGGCTTGCTTAAGAGTTGACCAAGCCCGGTTTCGCGCAGATTGGCCACCAGCACGAGGTGGCGACGGCGTAACTGGATGAGTGCCGGCTGCAGCGTTGAATCATCCTCATCACGCAAATTGGTGAGCAGGATCACCAGCGAGCGTTTCTGTACATGACGACACAGCATTTCGCTGGCAACGAAGTAGTCCGGGGTTTGCAGTGTCGGCTGCAGGTCGTAGGTGGCATTTAGCAACAACTGTAGCGTCGCCATCGACTTGCGTGCCCGAAAGAAACGCGGCGAGGGATGAGCGAAGGTGCCGAAGCCGACGGCATCGCCCTGACGCAAAGCAACATAGGCCAGCAACAGCGTGGCGTTCAGGGTGTGATCGAAATGCGAGAGATCATCGTCGCGGCTACGCATGCGCTGGCCGCAGTCGAGCAGGAAGAATATCTGTTGGTCGCGCTCGTCCTGATACTCTCGGACGATCGGCTTGCGCAGGCGCGATGTGGCTTTCCAATCAACGTGGCGCAGAGAGTCATCACGTCGGTATTCGCGCAGTTGCTCGAAATCGGAACCTTCACCGCGTCGTCGGTGACGCAGCACGCCAAGCTGTGACAGCCGATTGTCGGTCGCCAGCAGCGCGTACTGGGTGACGCGCGCGAAGTTCGGAAAAACGCGCACCGTAGCGGCCTGGCCGGCATCGTATTGGATTTGCCACAGGCGGAACGGGGAAATGAGGCGCAGCTCTACGCGGCCAAAATAATGTTCGCCGCGCTCATTGGGGTGTAGTTGATAGGCGAGTTCGGTCCATTGACCGGACTTGATGCTGAACGAAAGCGGCAAATACTCAGCCGCAAAGACTTGCGGATGACGATCATAGAGCTCTCCGCGCACGGCGCGGTCAGGGTTAGCCATACTCAGGTGCAGGCGAATCGTTTGCACCACGCCCACCGACCAGCTTTGCGCCATGCGCCGTTCAACACTCAAGGGGTTGCCGACGCGCCGGGCAATCAACGCATCGGCCAGTGCCAAAGCCGCCAACAAGACGCCGCCGACTTGCCAGACCACGAGCGCCGGTGGCAGCCAGATCGCCACGGCCGCGCTGCCAAGCCACAGGCCGACAGTGATCAGGAGGTTACGGTGAGGAAGCAACACGGGGTTCAGACGCGTGGCGCCGGCACTGAATCAAGCAAGGCAACGAGCAAGGTGTCAGCGGTAAAGCCCTCAATTTCCGCCTCGGGCGAGGTGGTGACGCGATGGCGCAGGGCCGGCAGAGCGACGCGTTTGATGTCGTCGGGTGTAACAAAGCTTCGCCCGCCGAGCAATGCGGCGCCACGCGCGGCGCGGATCAGGGCGATACTTCCGCGCGGCCCGGCTCCGCTTGAAAACCCGTGATGGTCGCGCGTTGCCCGAACAATGGCCACGGCATAATCGAGTACACGCTCGTCGATATCAACCAGCGCGGTCGCCATTTGCAGCGATTCGATGTGCTTGGCGCCGACCAGTGTGTTGACCTTGTCGACGACTAGATCGGCGCCGGTGTTGCGATTCGTCACGCTGCGGGTGAGCGCCACTTCGTCTTTGGCGTCCGGGTAGTCGATGCGTATCTTGAGCAGGAAGCGGTCGAGCTGCGCTTCCGGCAGCGGGTAGGTGCCCTCCTGCTCGATGGGGTTCTGTGTCGCCAATACCATGAAGGGCTGCGGCAGACGATGGGCGTTGCCTTCAAGGGTGACCTGGTATTCCTGCATGGCTTCGAGCAGCGCCGATTGCGTCTTGGCCGGCGCGCGGTTGATTTCGTCGGCCAGCAGCAGGTTGGTGAACACCGGGCCACGGCGGGTGACGAACTGGTTGTTCGACATATCGAACATGGCGTGGCCGATCACGTCCGAAGGCATCAGGTCGGGGGTGAACTGGATGCGCGAGAATTCGCCCGAGAAGGTTTTGGCCAGCGCCTTGACCAGCAGCGTCTTGCCCAATCCCGGAGCGCCCTCGAGCAGGATGTGCGCGCCGGCAAGCAGGCCGATCAGCACTTCATCAAGCACCGCCGGCTGGCCGATTACCGCCTTGGATAACTCCTCGCGAATGGCTTGCAGCAGCGAGCTTGTTTTTTTGGTTTGTTCTTCGTTTAGCGTGCTCATACGTGGGATTCCAGAAAGTAAGTTTGGTTTGCTCGGCTTAGAGACATTGATCGAGGCGCTGCAGGGTTTGTATAGCCTTGGTAAATTGATCGGGCGTCTGCGCCTGACCAGGCGTCAGGGCTGACCAGATGTCTTTTGTCTTGCACACGGCTAGTTTGGCCAGCGCGATTCGCTGTTCCGAAGCCTCTTGCCGTTTCAGGTACGGATGGCGCAACGCCAGCCGTTTTTGGATGGCCTGCCGCACGACGGTTAGCCAGTGCGTGATCCCGCCCTCGCGCCAGACGCTGCGCCCGATGGCTGAGAGATGCTGGGTAAGGTCCCGGCGTTCACTGACCGGTGTTGCCTGCGTGCCGCCAAAGCGTGGGATGATCCGCCACAGCCACAGCGCAATTAGCACGGCAGCACTGATCAGTACCATCCAGGCGGATTCGGCCAGCCATTGTCGGAGGGTCGGTATTTCCATGCGCGAGGCCAGGCGGATTTCGCCCTGCGGCTGGTACCGCTTCAATAACGCCCAGATCAACTCGGCGTGGTCGAATTTTCCGATCCCCCGGTTGTTAAGAAACTTCAGGTCATCAACAACAGTAATCTGTCCGCGTCCCCAGACGAAGTGCAGCAAGGTATTGCGGTTTTCGGTCGGTCCGGCGTGCCACACCGGTTTCGGCAATGAGCTGCTCAGGCCGCTCCCGGAGCACTCGATACGATACAAGGTATCATCGTCGGGCAGGCCAACTTCGATCGAGGTCGGCCTGCCCGAGAGTCTGGCCTCGGGTTTTGCAGTGTTGCCAATATCGGCAACATCGCTGGCATCGCATAACAGCTTGGAGGCCCGGTCGTGCCTCAGCCCCAGCTTCGCGATCAGTGGATCATCCCCCACATTTTCGGCAGCGACGATGAGATAGCCGCCACTGTGTATCCAGGAGAGCAGGCGCTCGGCGCGTTCGGGGGCGACGTTGCGGCGCCGGTTTTCGTCGAGGATCAGCACACCACTAGCCGGCAAATCGTCGAGTGAACGTGGCGAATTTATCCGTTTGACCGGGCGACCGAGCTGTTCGAACAGGCGCTCAAGCGCCAGATAAGGGTTGCGTCGGGCTTCTTTCTGAGGCATCTCCCAGCGGCTGCTGGGCACTTGTTCAAAATTCTCCAGGAACCACAGGCCGGCGAGAGTTGCCAGCACGGTTATCGTGACGAGTGACCAGATCACCGTGCGGTTCATGCGGGTTCACCGCGGCCGGCGAAATGCAGCGCCCAGCGCTGACAAAGGTCGCGGACGCTGGCTGCGTCCGGTGGCATTTCGGCGTAGGCCGCACGTTTCCAGGCGTCGAGCAATTGGGCGAAATAGCTTGCCGCCTGCGCATCGATACGACCATCCACGCGGTGCAGGCAAATATCCTCGGTATCGCCAGCACTAAACTTGATTTGCTGACGCTGGATCAGCGCGACCAGAGTTCCCCGGTAAAGCAGTGACAGCGCCGCCGCGTAACGCCCCGAATCGACTTCGGTCAGTGCCGCACCGGCGATATCATCAGGTAGCGAAGCGGGACACAGGTTAAGACCGAAGAGCGTTTCCAGAGGTTTTTTCGCGGGTAGGTTCAAGCCCAGGACGAGGTAACGATAACGGTGCATCACCACCAGCAAAGCCACGATGGCAAGAAAGACAAGCACGTAGATCAGGCTGCGAGTTCCCCTGGCCAGCAGATCGGCGATGCGAAGCAGATACTTTACCCACCAAGCCCCTTTGTAAGCCTTGTCAGCTTGGTCAGCCTTGTTTTTCTGTTGGCGCAGCCGCCAGCTCAAGTCCTCGACCTGCTGACCGAATACCGGATCAGCGAGAATACTTGCCGTGGCCTTGCTGATGATACCGCCCGGCCGTTTGGCAGGATTGGGCGTTGGTTCGGGAAGGGTTGCAACGGTTTGCCCGGTCACTGGTAACGCGCTTGTTTCTTCGGCTCCGGCTTTACCTGGATGAACCAGTGTCCACGACAAACTGCCAGCGAGCAAGACAATCATGGCCGCACGCCCCAGCGCCGATTTCGTTGTTGAAACTGCTTGTCTGTGTTTTTCGCTCATGCGCTGGAAGGCCACTTCAATATCCCAGCCCTCCAGTTCGCTGCGCCGGTTAAGATAAAGCGAGAAGCCAGCGGCCACAAAAAAGGGTTCGACAATCGATTCCGCCGCTATCCAGGCCAGATTGAAAACATGGCTATACCCGTCGTTCGATTCGCCCGAGACAAGGTCTGCCCAGGAGAAAGCCGGCAGACCGTCGGACGGCATCAGCATATTGACCAGGCCGACAAGACCGAATTCGAAGATGAGCACAATATGCGTACACACGAGAATGAGCCAGAACGCATAACTGCTCGTCTTGCGTGAGAGAACGCGCAGGCGTGCACGGCCAGCCTTGCCGGTCTGGCCTTCGAGCTGCCAGACCGGTAGCTCGAAGGAGCGTCTGGTGTTGAACCGGCGCAACGTCAGGCCGGCAATCAGGCCGGAATGGCGCAATAACCCGGGCAACGCCCGCCAGACTTCGCGCACCGAGGGCGCCGCGCCGAACGAGGCTTCAGCAAAGACCTTGAGCAGAAGGCGGTCAAAAAGAGGTTTCAACCACCAGATGATAAAAGTGGCGATTATCGGCCATTGCCACAGCAGGGCCAGGACGAGTAGCCCGAAAGGAACGAAGGTGACGCACCACATGCGGTAAACCGGGCCGCACCAGTGGCGCAGCATTACCAGCCCAAGGTCGAGCGCTTCCCACGGACTGCGCCGGCGTAAGGCAAGTTCAAGTTGATCAAGCTGCATGTGACTTCCGGCCGGAAAAAATAAAATAAGCCAGCAGCATGACCCATACGGCAATACCTGCGCCGATCTTGACTGCGAAGGGGAGCGTGCGGTTGGGTGACCACAGCGCCTCGATAAAGGCGGCGCAAAAGGTCAGCGCCGCCGCGCCGTAGAGCAGGCGAACCGCACCCTGCGCAGCCGCCTTGAGTGCATCGAGACGACGTTTGTGACCAGGGGCGATCAGCGCCAATCCAATCTTCAGTCCGGCGGCGCCTGAAAGCACGGCGCCAAGCAGTTCTGGCCCGCTATGGCCGGCAACAAAGCCCCAGAAGGTTTCGATATAACCTAGTTGCGTTAGATGACCGGCCGCAGCGCCAATCAGCAGGCCGTTGTAGATGAGATAAAAGATGCTGCCCAAGCCAAAGGCGATGCCGCCAGCAAAACATTGGAAGTCGATACGTACGTTGTTGGCGATGTAAAAAGCCAGCATCGTCAGCTCATCCGCCGCGCCGGCGGCGCGCCAAGGCCGTACCGACGTAGGTGAGTACATCTCCTCGAACTGCGCGACATTGCGCGGCGACATCAGAAAGTAAACGCCATCCGGGTGCCATTGCAGCAGGGCCAGTGTGGCCAGTAATGGCAGGAAAAAAAACAGTGCGGCCGTGAACACAAAACGCCATTCGCTGCGTACTAGACGCGGCAAGCCAGCAAGCAGAAATTCCAGCCAGTGCCCGGCGAGGCGTTTGCGTGCTCCATAAATGCGCTGATGCGCCGCCAGCACGCGGTCGTTCAGGGAGTGGACAAGTGGGCTTGAGTAATTGCGATCGCGCGCCAGCGAAAGGTCCTGGCAAAGCCGCCGGAAGGCCGATGGCAGGGCGTCGACCGTGAGGGCAGGTGGCGTCGCCACCGCTGCTGCCATTTTCACGGCTTTCTTTGCTTTGGGTTTTTTCGTTGTCGCGCTCAGCCAGCGGTCCCACGCGTCCCAATCGCTCTGTCGCTGCTGGATAAACTGAGTTTCCTTCATGGTCGCCTTGTTATGATTTCGGAATCGTAGACGTTTGGATGATTCTGCGCTACTGAAAGGCCGGAGTCTTGTAGAGCATCCCCTGAAAATCCTGTGCACCTTGCCGCATTGAGTACGCGCCGGAGCTTTGGGCCGTACAATGGCTCTGTCAACATAATTGTCGGAGTGATCATGATTAAGCACTTTTTTGCCTTTCCCTTACTTTGCCTCGCAGCGTTGGCGGCGCATGCTGAAGTCATCAACATCGACAGCGCCGAACTGGCCCGCCTTGCGGCCAGCGGAGTGGCGGTGGTCGACATTCGTACTGCGGACGAATGGCAGGAAACCGGGGTGATTGCCGGCAGCAGGCTGCTCACCTTTTATGATGAGAAGGGACAATCCAATCCGCCACAATGGCTGGAGAAGGTCAAGGCGATCGCCAGGCCCGATCAGCCGTTGATTCTGGTCTGCCGTAGCGGCAAGCGATCGAGTGCCGCTGCGCAGTTTCTCTCGCAGCAGGCCGGCTATAAAACCGTCTACAACGCCGACAAGGGGCTCAAGGCCTGGGCCGGGGAAGGCCGGCCCGTGGTTCAGGCGGCGACGACGGCGACGGTCGTTTGTGCGCCCGGTGCGCGTTGCTAAAAGCGCAGTGACGCTCTTGGCCGGAAAGCAGGCGAAGTTGCCTGCCGAGGATGCTGCTCAGTTGGGAATAAAGCTGACGCGGCCGTCACATTCCAGCATTTGCAGTGGGTATTGATAAAGCGCGGAAAGCCGGTCGACGGTCAGTATTTCCCGGGTCGGACCGCTTTCGGTGCGACCGTCGCCATGCATCAGCAAGGCCCGGTCGCAAAAGCGCCAGGCCAGTGCCGGTTCGTGCAGCACCATGGCGACTGCGGCCCCACAGTCGCGCGCCGTACCGGAAAACAATTCAAGCATGGCGATCTGGTGTTTCAAGTCGAGATGGGCAATCGGCTCATCAAGCAGGAACAGTTGTGGCGCCTGGGCGAGCAGTGTGGCAATCGCCAGTCGCTGACGTTCGCCCCCGGACAGGGTCTGAATGTCGCGTTGTTCGTAGCTGGTCAGATCGACGGCGGCCAGGGCTTGGCGGACAATTTTTGCGTCCTTGTCGCTTTCCCAGCCCCAGCGGTCCAGATGCGGATGGCGGCCGACCAGAGCCGTTTCGAGGACCGTTGACGCGAAGGCGTCGCCGCGCACCTGCGGCAACCAGCCACGAACGAGCGCGCTCTTGCGTGCCCCCAAGCTTGCGTAGCTGAGGCCGTCGATAAGCACCTCGCCGGACTGTTCGGCGCGCAGTCCGGCGAGGACTGAAAGCAGGGTTGATTTGCCGGCGCCGTTGCGTCCGAGGATGGCCAGCCGCTCACCAGCATGCAGGGTCAGGTCGAGGTCGCGGCAAAAGGTCTTGCCGCCGATGCTGACGGTGAGTTTTCGGGCTTCGAGGAGCGGTGTTTTGCTGCTCATTTCAGACCCTTGTCCGGGCGTCACGGGTGAGGAGAAAAAGAAAAACCGGCACCCCGATCAGCGCCGTGAGAACGCCGACCGGGAGTTGCTGCGGGGTGACTATGGTCCGTGCCAGGGTGTCGGCGATCACTAGCAGACTGCCGCCGGCGAATGCCGAGGCAGGCAGTAGCAGACGTTGGTCGTTGCCCACGGCCAGCCGAACCAGATGCGGTACGATCAAGCCGATGAAACCGATTGCACCGGCCTGTGTTACTGCCGCCGCAGTGGCCAGCGAGGCTAGCAGATAAACACCGCGGCGCAAGCGGCCAACCGGGACGCCAAGGGTTTGCGCCATGTCCGCACCACGCGTCAGGAGATTGAGTTCGCGGGCAAAAGGCAGGCAGAGCAGCAAGACGGTAGCGAGGATGCCAAGAACGAGCCGCGGATCATCGGCCTGCGAAAGGTCGCCCATCAGCCAGAAAAGCATGCCGCGCAGTTTGTTGTCCGGGGCGACGGACAGCATCAGCGCCACGGCAGCGCCGCAGCCGGAAGCGACGATGACGCCGGTAAGCAGCAGACGCGTCTGCGTCCAACTGCCATCGCCGTGCGCCAGGCCAAAAACGATCAGCATGGCTGCGAGCGCACCCAGAAAGGCCGAGCCGTTGACGCCAGCCAGGCCAAAGCCAAGAAGAATGGCTGCCAGGGCGCCCACCCCAGCGCCTCCGGAAATGCCGAGAACATAGGGGTCGGCCAGCGGATTGCGCAGCAACACCTGGAGCAGCGCGCCAGCTAGTGCCAGCAATCCGCCGCAGGCAAAACCGGACAACGCGCGCGCCAGACGCAGGCTGCGCACGACCTCGCCGGCCGTACCGTCTGCGCCGCCGAACAGCGCTGACACGACCACGCTGATCGGAATGGGGATACTGCCCACCATTAGTGCTAGCGCTATGCCGAGTAACGCCAACCCGGCGAGGGCGGCGAGAATAAGCAGGGCGCGACGGCGGGTGGGCATGCTGGCCTAGAAGTCGTAGCGTGCGGAAACGAAGATGCTGCGACGATCAGCCGGGTAGTAGTAGGTATCGCTGTAGAAGGTCGAATATCCGGCGATCGACGAATACTTTCTGTCCAGCGCGTTAAGGAGCTTGGCCGTGATTCTCCAGGGCTTGAGCTTCCATACCGATTGCATGTCAAACGTCGTGTAGCCCGAAAGCATCCTCCGAGTATTGGCAAAATCACTGCTGTAACGACGTTCGCCGACGTAGCGTGCTGCCGCGGTATAGCTGCCGGTAGGACCAGTATTCCAGGTCAACAGCGCGCTGGCCTGGTCGCGCGGCACCAGCGGAATGGCATTTCCGGAGAAAGCCCCCTCGCGAAACCGGGCGTCCGCATAGGTATAGCTTGCCTTGGCTTGCAAACTGTCGGTCATTTTCCAGCCGGCTTCAAGCTCAATCCCCTTGCGCCGCGTTGGATCAAGATTGACGTTGGCTGTGCCATCGAAGCCGATTTCGTCGGTCAGATCAAGCTGGTAAAATGAGGCGCGCAGATTCGCCGGGCCGACGGCAATATCGCCACCGATTTCATTGATTCTGCCATGTTGCGGTTTGATGTCTCCGGCGAATACTGGATTGAAGAAGGCGTCGAAACCGAAGAGTTCGTCGACGTTGGCAAAGCGAAAAGTCGTACCCGTCTTGCCGTAAATGCGCCAGCCGTCAGCGGCGTAGGCCAGGCCAAGATCGTAGGCATCCTTCGTTCGCGTGGTTTCGCCCACTACCGCTGGACTGAAGAACGGTGCATAAGCATCCTGATGCGCCTTCTGCTTCATGCGCTGGTTGCGACCGCCCAGGGTAAGGCTCAGGTTTTGCGTAAACTTCGTAATGTTCTGCATGTAAAAAGCCGAGCTTTCCTGCGCAGCACCCTGGTTGGCGAAACCCGTGTTGTCCGACGTAACCTTGCCATCGTAATAATCATAGCCGAACACGGTTTCACTCGGCAGGGCGACAAGATCGTGACGCCAGCGTAGGCGCGGGGTCAGGGAGTTGGTATCACGCAAACGGTCGCTGGCCGTCGCACCGAAAGCGGAAAAATATTTCGTGTTAAGTTGCTGATGATCGAAAGCGAATTCCCCTTCAAGCGTCAGACGATCATGCAAACGGTATGAGACGCCAGGACGAATGCGGTAGCCATCACGGCTTTCGCTGTTGTGCGGAGTTCGCGTGCTGCGCGGATCGTCGCGGTAGGCGGCGGTGAAAACGGAGCCGGGTTGTCCGGCGGATTCCTTGTAAATGGCAAAGTCGGTATACACTTCGCCGCCATCAAGCAGCCATCCGACACGGCCATTGGCAGATTGCTGGTCCTGCTGGCTGTTTTTCCGATAGCCATCGGCAGCGGCATAGTTGACGAAAAGGTTGTAGTAGGCCGTGTCGTTGCCGTTGCCCAGTTGGACTTCGCTACCCTTGTAGCCAAAATCACCTAGCGTGGCAGTGACGCCGGCCACCGGGCTGCCGGATTTGTTGGTGATGATGTTGATTACCCCGCCGCTCGCACCGTCACCGTAGAGAACGGTTCCCGACCCGCGCATGATCTCGATTCGCTCGACGCTATCAAGAGGAATGGCCGACCAGATGATGCCGCCCATATCGACGGGATTGACGCGCAAGCCGTCAACCAGAATCAAAGTGTTGCTGGTCGCGGTCGCGCCAAAGCCACGCATATCGACCACAGCGTCCCGGCCCATCGCTCCGCCAATCTGGCGAACATCGATACCTGCCCGGGTGCTGAGCACATCAGGCAGGTTCTGGGCGGGCGTATTGCTAATATCCTGACGGGTAATGACACTGACGTTGGCCGCTACGCCGGGGGCGACTTCGCTAAAACGAGTGGCGGTTACGACAACGGTTTCGGCTTCCTTATCGGCGGCGATAGCCGGGAAAGCGGCAAGCAAGGCAAGGGTAAAGGAATAGCGTGGGTGCATGACAGATTTCTCCCGATGCCGACAAGCGTCCCCGCAAGTCGGCGAGCTAAAAAATCGGAAGTGCACAAAAAGGGAAAACTGTCGAGATGAGCGCGCGCGTTGGTCAGCTGAGCAATGCATACCGTGTCCGCCTCCCCGCGGCACTTCCGTCTAAATGTGCGAAGGCCGGTATCCGGGCTCACGAGTCTTGATGTGTCGCCTTCCCAGGCTGTTGCCCAGTGGCACTCCGACACATCCTCACTCGCTTACCGTTGCGGGGGCAGCACAGGCATGGTGTCTTAATGACATGCACCTGTTTCCCGTTTAACCGCGGCAGAGAATATTGAAAACCCTGCGTTGCGGCACCTTGCACGTTTTCCGCCCTGAACCAGCAGCGGAGGCCGTCGATTGTAGCACAAAGCGCATTGGTACCGTTCGGCCAGGCGGGTCGTTTGAAATAAATCACATTTAAAACCGATGCTTAGCCCTTGACTCCACTTGGTTTTTGAAATTATAGTCCGGGGCATGCTTAACGAACTCAACGCGCTCGAGAGTAAGGTCGCCCAGGTGGTGTCGCTTTGCCGCACATTGCGTGCCGAGAATGCGCAGCTCAGGCAACAACTGAGCACTGTCGAGAGTGACCGGGGGAATCTTGCGCAGCGTATGGAGTCGGCACGCGGTCGGCTTGAACATCTCGCCCAGCAATTGCCGGAAGCCAAAGCCGCCGTCTGAATGTGACCATGCCCAAAGAAGCCAACTATCTGGACATCATGTTGCTCGGCAAGGAGTACCGTGTTGCCTGCCCGCCAGCAGAGCACGACGCACTGTTGAACGCTGTCACCTATGTTGATGAAAAAATGCATGAAATTGCCGAAAAAACCAAGAGCAATATCTCCGAGCGCATTGCCGTCATGGCGGCCCTGAACATCGCTCACGAACATCTCTCGCAGAAGCACCCGGCCAATGAAATCCCGCAAAGTCCCGGGGCAGAAATAGGGCTGGACTTCGGCACCGTAAAGCGTAGAATTTCTGCCATGGAGGCACGGCTTGAGGCGGTGCTCGCACCGCAGGACAAGTTGCTCTAAGCCTCCGACAGTTGTTCCCTGCGGTGTTTGTCAAGGCCATATATTCCTTGAACCAATGTTAATTGGCGTCGGTCACGAACCATTGAAGCTGCTGTTGTGCCTGCCCCGTATGTCGGGTGGGCCTGATGCGGAAGGAAAGTGACTCAACTGAACTCCGGTTCAGGATGCCGGCCTAACGGCATTCGCGGGGGCTTTATTCGACAGCGCGGAAATTTGTTTTCCGCGCTGTTTTTTTATGGTGCCGACCAGCAAAGAGTTTGATCGATGGAAGCATTCCTCGTTTCCACGGGCATCGTGGCGCTGGCCGAAATAGGCGACAAAACCCAGTTGCTGGCTTTTATCCTGGCTGCGAAGTTTCGCAAACCGCTCCCCATTGTCCTGGGCATCCTGATCGCAACGCTGATCAACCACTCCTTTGCTGGCGTGCTGGGCTCCTGGATTACCACGCAGATCGGGCCGGAGACGATGCGCTGGGTGCTTGGTGTTTCATTCATCGCCATGGCGCTGTGGACGCTGATCCCCGACAAGTTCGACGAGAAGGACGCCAAGCTTGCGCGTTTCGGTGTTTTCGGCACCACGTTGATCGCCTTCTTCATTGCCGAAATGGGTGACAAGACGCAGGTCGCCACCGTCGCACTGGCAGCGCAGTACCATTCCGTGATTCAGGTGGTGGCCGGAACGACGTTGGGCATGATGATCGCCAACGTACCTGCGGTTTTGCTCGGCGACCGCATCGCCGAGCGCATGCCGGTACGCGCCGTACATTCCATCGCTGCCGCCATTTTTGCCCTGCTCGGTGTGGCGACCTTGCTTGGAGTTGGAGAGCGCTTCGGCTTTTGAGTTTGCGCGCGGCAGGGAACTTGTCGCGGCAGTGCGTGCCCTAGAGTGACCACCCTGCGCTGCCGAGAATCCCGATGCTGCATTTTGACAACCGCCTGGTGCGCGAACTGCCTGGCGATGGCGACGTGCGCAATCATCCACGCCAAGTGCTCGGCGCGCTCTGGTCGCCAGTCATGCCAACGCCGGTTGTCGCGCCGTGCTTGCTCGCCCATTCCCGTGAGATGGCGCAAGAGCTTGGTCTTGACGAGCACGAGTTAAGCTCACCGGCGTGGGTCGCGGCGCTGGCCGGCAACGCCCTGTTACCGGGAATGACGGCCTATGCTACCTGTTATGGTGGCCATCAGTTTGGATCCTGGGCGCGGCAACTGGGCGATGGTCGGGCGATCTTTCTCGGCGAGACTGTCAACCGCGCCGGACAACGATTCGAGCTACAGCTCAAGGGGGCCGGGCCAACGCCGTATTCACGCCACGCCGATGGCCGCGCCGTCCTGCGCTCGTCGATCCGTGAGTTTTTATGTAGCGAGGCCATGCATTACCTTGGCGTACCGACGACGCGCGCCCTGTCGCTGGTGACGACGGGTGAAGCGGTGGTGCGCGACATGTTCTACGATGGCAATCCGGTTGAAGAACCGGGCGCCGTGGTCTGCCGCGTTGCCCCTTCATTCATCCGTTTCGGGCATTTCGAGCTGCCCGCCGCACGCGGTGATGCAGTGTTGTTGCGCCAACTGGTGGATTTCACCATCGCCCGCGACTTCCCCGAAATGATGGCGGCCTCGGAGGTCGAGCGACTGTGGCGCTGGTTTGTCGAAATCTGCGAACGCACGGCTCGCCTGATGGTGCACTGGATGCGCGTCGGCTTCGTGCATGGGGTAATGAACACCGACAATATGTCGATTCTCGGACTGACCATTGATTACGGTCCCTACGGGTGGGTCGACGATTTCGACCCCGGATGGACGCCCAATACGACGGACGCTGCCGGCCGGCGTTACTGCTTCGGTCGCCAGCCCGAAATCGCGCGCTGGAATCTTGAGCGGCTGGCCGAAGCGTTGGCCCAGATCGCGCCCGAACCCGGCGCACTGGCGCTCGGATTTGAACGCTATGACGAATGCTATAACGCTGGCTTTCGCGAAACGTTTGCCGCTAAGTTTGGCTTTGTCGCATGGCGCGAGCCGGATGCCGTGCTGATTGAGGATGGTTTTACCCTGCTGCACGGTGCCGAGGTCGATATGACTTCGTTCTTCCGTCGTCTGGCGCTGGTCGATATTGAGGCGCCGGAACTGGCCACGCTGCGCGACGCCTTTTATCGTGCAGAACTGTTTGCTCGGCACGAGGCTGATTTGACAGCCTGGCTGGCACGCTGGGCCAGCCGCATGCGCTCCGATAACGAGTCCGAAGAATCTCGGGTGGCACGCATGAACGCCGCCAATCCGCGTTATGTGTTACGCAATTATCTGGCCCAGCAGGCGATTGACCGAGCCGAGCAGGGCGACCCGGCAATGATCCACGAACTGCTCGACGTTCTGCGTCATCCCTACACCGAACAAGCAGGACGCGAGTCTTTTGCTGCATTACGCCCCGAGTGGGCACGCCACAAGGCCGGGTGTTCGATGCTTTCGTGCAGTTCCTGACAATGCACAAAAAATCACGTGCAGAAGCTTGTAGAATGGGGCTTTGCGCCTTAAGGAACAGACATGCCCTACACCTCCGACCTGGTCGATGAACTCAATACCCTGATCCGTTTTGATCTGGAAAGTGGTCAGAACGGCATCAAGGTGCACAAGACGGCCGATGCCCAGGTGATTCATGCGGTTGCCCGCCTACACGCCAAGGGGCTGATTACACAGGCTGACGGCGGATACTTGACCAGCCTCGGGCGGGAAGCGGCCGAGCACGCGCAGGCGATGCTCGGTTTTCTGACTACGGGTGTTGCCGCGTCCGTGGCCGCCCGCTGAGGAATGCCGCGGTGCTTGGGCCGATCAGTTCAGGCGTGAAAGCGTTGCCAAAAACACCTCGCTGTTCTGGAAGCCGGTTACGCGAACGGCCTCGCTTTCCCGCCCTTGCGCGTCAAAGAAGATGATGCTGGGTGGGCCGAACAGCTTGAAGCGCGCTAACAGCGCTTTGTCCTCATCCGAGTTGGCGGTGACATCGGCCTGTAGTAAGGTCCAGCCGACCAGTTTCTGCTGCACACGGGCGTCGGAGAAGGTATAGCGCTCCATCTCCTTGCACGACACGCACCAGTCGGCGTAGAAATCGAGCATCACGGGTTTGCCTGACGCCTTGATGCGCGAATCGAGTTCGGCGAGTGAACGGATGCGCTCGAAAGGCAGGCGCCGGCTTTCGCTCGGCGAATTGCCGCTACGCAATCCGGAAAGCGGCTGCCAGGGGTCACGGGCGCCGGAGAGGGCGCCGACCAGCATCGCCGCGCCGGCAATCAGCATGACCATCCCGATGCCTTTCCAGAAACGCTGGCCACTCCTGGCGTGCGCCGGCAGTGGATCGACGGCATGCAGAAAGATCGCCGGAACGATCAGCAGCAATGCCCAGGCCGCCATTTCAACGCCAACCGGAATGACCGGTGCGACGATTCCCAGCGCCGTGGCCAGCAGGATGACGCCGAAAACCTTCTTGACGGCCATCATCCACGGACCGGATTTGGGTAGCAGCGTTCCGGCCGAGAGGCCGATAGCCAGCAGCGGCATCCCCATACCGAGCGCCATGAAGAACAGGGCCATGCCGCCGAGCAGTGCATTGCCGCTTTGTCCGATGTAGAGCAGGGCACCGGCCAGCGGGGCAGCGACACAAGGGCCGACGATGATTGCCGAGAGCGCCCCCATGGCGGCGACGCCCGGCAGCGAACCGCCCTTGAGGTGAGCCGCCTCTTCCGACACTTTGCTTTGCAGAAACGTCGGCAACTGCAGTTCGTAGAAACCGAACATGGACAAGGACAGCACGATGAAAATCAGCGCGAAGCTGCCAAGCACCCAGGGGTTTTGCAGGGTGGACGAGAGCAGCGTTCCGGTCAGTCCGGCGGCGACGCCAGCCGCCGCGTAGGTAATCGCCATGCCAAGGACATAGGCCAGCGAGAGCGCAAAGCCGCGTGCATGCGATACGCCGTGGCCGTCACGGCCGGCGCCGACGATGATGCCGGAGAGAATGGGCAGCATTGGGAAAACGCAGGGCGTCAGCGCGAGCAGCAGGCCGAAACCGAAAAAACTCAGAATCACCAGCCACAGTTCGGCATTTTTCAGTAGTTGCGCGATGCGGCCAGATTCGTTGCCGCCGGACGCAGTCACAGTCACCGGCGCTGCGGAGGGGTCTGGCAGTTCAAGCCCAAGCGACTGTTTTTGCGGTGGATAACAGACCCCCGCGTCGGCGCAACCCTGCGAGCTAATGTTCAAGGTCAGCGGCAGCGGGCCTGAACTGTTACGCACGACCGGCAGGTGAATCAGGACTTCCCCGTAATAGACCTCGACCTTACCGAAAGTCTCATCCACTTTTTCCTTGCCCTTCGGCAAGGTGGGTGGTCCCGATTGCACGCCAGCCGGCTCGGCGGAAAAACGAAACTTGTTGCGATAAAGATAGTAGCCCTTGGCAATCTCGAAACGGACCTCGATCGTCTGACCGTCAAGCGGTCTGGCAGAAGGTCTGAACGCCATCGAGGGATGCAGCAAATCCTCGGCATTAACAGCGGAGCCAAGCAGTATCAGAGCAAGGGCCAGCCAACGGAAGGACTGGCGCATCATGACGAGGGCCAGTGGTCGATCTGGGTTTCTGCCGCCACCCAGCCAAGATAGCTGGGCAGGCCGCAGACGACAGGTACGGCGATGATTTCTGGCGTTTCATACGGATGCCGTGCGCGGATTGCGTCCTCGATTGCCGCATAGCGCGCTTCGGTCGTCTTGATGAGCAGTGGCACCTCGTCAGCCGTCTCGACGGCGCCCTTCCACTGATAGACCGATTGGCATGGTGGCAGGATGTTGACGCAGGCAGCGAGCCGGTTTTCGACAAGCGCTGCCGCCAGGGTTTCTGCGGTTGCCCGATCCGGCAGATTGGTCAGTACAAGCAGCATCTTCATGCCGGGATTTTACCCTGATCGCGTATCGGGCGAGCAGAAAACGTCAAACTGGCTAGCGGTTGACGGCAATAGTCCAGTGTTCACTGTCGTCGCCGTAAGCGAGGCACTCCAACAGACTCAGTGCTGACAAGAGTTGCCCCCGGGCATCGTAAAAGCGGATGGACAGTGAGCGGCCAGGCACACCCGCCGGTATGAACAACTGTGGCGGACTCGCGTCATTTTCCACCGTCAACAACAGTGCCGGATGACGGCTTAGTTTCCCGGCGGGTTTCTCGCGCACCTCGGCAAGGAGCGGCGCCGGTTTCCCGAAAAGCAGGCTAGCCGTGATGCACAGGTGGCCGTCACGACGCATATACAGACTGCTTACCGTCGCCAGGAGGTAATCTGCATGCGCTGGCAGGCGAATGGCGAGCAGGCTTTCTAATGTCAGTCGAGTATCGACGTTTTCGGTCGGGCGGATCAGTTGCAGTTCGCCCGCATCCTGAGCCACGACCCGCCAGATCTCGGCAGCGCTCTCACTGCTGGCGTCCGTTTCGTGAACGACATGGCCGAATACGGCAATCTGCTCGACAACGAGCTGACTGGCAAACGACGACGTGGGGGCCGCCACTTCATCCTTCAGCCGGCTCCCGCCGAGCATTCGATAACTGTTCTCCAGCCCTATGGCAATGACGATCGACAAAGGTTGCCCGGGCATCTGCGTAGTGGCCCGTTGTGGATGCATCAGATGTGCGGAAAGTGCATTGAGTAGCGCCACGCACTCCTCGCTCGAAAGTACGCTGCCGAGTTTGAGACTTTCCGGGGATGCGCCACGGGTCAACAGTTCGAGCCGTTCGCGCATCTTGCGCAGCACCCCGTCGAGCCAAAGCCAGCGCCCGACGCTGGCGACCCGGAGCGGGTCCAGGATGGGCTGATCGGACGACAGATCGAGAGCCAGGCAGCAGGACTTCGGGTTCGCCTCTGGCGCGTTGAGTATCTTCGCTTGTTCGCGCCAGCGCGCGAGCCAGCGGGTGACGGCGGCGAACTGTCCGCGCGAAAGGCCAGCAGGGCGCGCCAGATGTAGCATCAGCACCATGCAATATTGGCCGCTAACCGTTGATTCGAAGGTTTCTTTGAGCAGGTGGTCTTCAATTGGCTGTCGCGTGACGCCCAGTTTTTCGGCGGCGGCAAACACCGAATGCAGGATGTGCCAGAAATCGCCATCGAGCTCTGTTCCTGCGACGTAGCAGTTCAGTTGCTCCATGCGCAGACAGGACAGTACGCGGTGCGTCACCTTGGCGCTGTGCGCTGTGATCGATGGGTCACGATCAAGGCAGGCGTGCAGGCAATGCAGGTAGGCCACCGTAGTTGCACGCCACAGTTGACGCACGCTGTCGAAGGTCGCGTACTCAGCGGGCAGGAGCGGCAGGGCCTTGTGTTCGTAGCGGCGCTGACTTTCACCGCTGACGGCAAAGAGAGCCTTGCGCAGTACTTCAAGAGTTTTGAGGCGCTCGCGCGGCGCCACGTTATATACGTTAAAAGCCTGAATCTGCGTGACCAAACCGGCCAGCATCGCTGACACGTTGGCTTGCGGTTGCTCGGCAAGCCAACGTGCCGCGCTGCCGGAGTCGAGGAATGCCGCCGTGCTATCAGATTGTGTTTCCGGCAATGCAAACCAGGTCATCGACGATTCCACTCAAGAGTTGAAGCCGCCATCCATTTAACGGTTCGGTTCGGGATTGATTTTTGGATCTTCACACAATTCAAGTAACACGCCGTGCGTTGATTTCGGGTGCAGGAAGGCAATATCCAAGCCGTCTGCGCCCTGGCGTGGAGATTTGTCGATCAATTGCACGCCTTTCCCTTCCAGTTCGGTCAGGTTGGCTTGAAGACCTTCAACCGCGATGGCCAAATGCTGAATGCCTTCGCCTTTTTTCTCGATGAATTTTCCGATCGGGCCATCCGGATCGGTCGACTCGAGCAACTCAATTTTGGATTGTCCGATTTTGAAAAAAGCCGTCCTCACCTTTTGCTCTTTGACTTCTTCAATGGCATAGCACTTCAGGCCAAGCTGCTTTTCCCAGAACGGGATGGCTTCGTCCAGACTTTTGACGGCGATGCCGATATGTTCAATGTGTGACAAGTTCATTGTATTTCCCTTTAATGGCGATGAGCCAATTGATGATTTTATCCAATAAAACGCCGTTGCTGAGCGAAGAATGACCAGACGAGCATGGCGACACCGAGTAGGATCATTGGCAGTGACAGCCACTGCCCCATGCTGATGACCTCCGATAGGCCAAAGATGCCATCGTCCGGGGTGCGAAAAAACTCGGCTACAAAGCGCAGGCAGCCATAGCCGACAAGGAAGGCGCCGGAGACGGCGCCACGTGGTCGAGCGCCACGCGAGAAAAGCCACAGAATAACAAACAGCAGCACGCCCTCCAGACCTGCCTGATATAACTGCGACGGATGACGCGGCAAGTTGTCAACCTGGGGAAAGACCATCGCCCAGGGCAAGGCCGGGTCGCAGACGCGTCCCCACAATTCGCCGTTGATGAAGTTGCCGATGCGGCCGGCGGCCAGGCCCAGTGGCACCAGCGGCGCGATGAAGTCGGTAATGTCCAGCCAGGTGCGCCGGGTCTTGCGGGCGTACAAACCCATGCTGACCAGCACGCCGAGAAAGCCCCCGTGAAAGGCCATGCCCCCCTTCCATACCGCGAGAATTTCAAGGGGATGTGAAAAATAGTAGCCGGGTTCGTAGAACAGCACCTGCCCCAATCGACCACCGAGAATGACGCCGAGCACCCCGTAGAACAGCAGATCGTCGAGTTGCGTGATGGTCCAGCCGCTTCGCGCAAGTTGTGGCTGAGTTTCTATACGCTGCTTGCCGAGCCACCAGAACTGGAGAAAGGCCGCCAGATACATCAGGCCATACCAGCGGACGGCCAGCGGGCCAAGTGAAATAGCGATGGGGTCAAATTGCGGATGAATCAGCATGGCGATCTTTGTAAAAATTCGTCCGGGCCGGGTTGGCGGGGATTCACGGCAGTTGTTTCCCGATGCCGTTGATGATTAGCGAGAGCTGAAGACGATCGCGGACACCAAGCTTGTCGAGCATGGCACTGACGTGGGATTTGACGGTACGTTCAGTGATATCAAGCTGACGGGCGATTTCCTTGTTGCTGGCACCCTTGGCCAGCAGGGATGCCGCTTCCTGCTCACGTGCCGTCAGGGTGCGGCGCCAGGAGGAATCCTCAAGCTCCGGTGCCGGAAGCAAACGGGACGTTGCGGCCAGCAAGCGCTGCATGAGGCCTTGGCCGACCCATATTCCGCCGTTCTCGACCACCATGGCGACCTGTCGCAACACCTGTGGCGCTGCATGGCCGTTGCAATAGCCGGCGGCGCCGGCGGCCAGCGCCGCCATGGCGTCATTTTCAGAGGGTTCATCGGCGAGCAGCACCAGCGAACGCCCGACGAGACTTTTGCGCAAATTGGTCACCAGGGTTTCTACAACTTGCCCCGCTGGCAACAGGGCCCAGACCAGAGCATCACCGGCTGGAAGCGCGCCCAGTCGGCCAGCGATCAACTTTGGAAAGGCTTCACGCCAGCTATCGCGTGGACGCGCATCAATGGACAGAAAAATCTGTTGCACCATCAACGCTCGGAAAATGCGCGTGCCTTGGCACGCAGCACCGGTTTAAGCAGATACGACAGGACGCTCTTTTCACCGGTGATGATATCCACTTCGGCGACCATTCCCGGGATCACCGGCAAGTTATTGCCGAGCGTGGATTGGTTGGTGCGTACCCGCACGGTGTAAAAAGCGTTGCCTTTCTCATCGACGACCGAGTCGGCGCCGATATGTTCGAGTCTGCCCTCCAGTCCGCCGTAGATTGAAAAATCGTAGGCCGTGAATTTGACCACCGCCTTCTGGCCGGGACGCAGAAAGGCGATGTCGCGCGGTTGTACGCGTGCTTCGAGCAGAAGGTTATCTTCCAGCGGCACGACTTCAACAACGTCCTTGCCCGGTTGCACCACCCCGCCGACGGTATTGATCAGCAAACGCTTGACCGTCCCCTTGACCGGCGAGCGCAGTACTGAACGATTGACCTTGTCCGACAGGCCGACGCTGCTCTCAGCCAGGCTATTGAGCTTGGCCATGGTATCGGCCAGTTCCTTGCCCGACTCATTGCGAAAGGCCAGGCCGACTTCCTCAAGCTTGTGGCTAGCTTCGTTGATCGATGCCTGAATACGCGAACTCTGCGCCGCCGCCATGTCACGCTCGCCGCGGAAACGTCCGACATCGCGCTCCAGACGCAGCAGTTCGACCTCCGAGACCGCACCGGAAGTAATCAAGGGTTTGGTCACCGCGAGCTCCCTGGCTGACAGATCGTAGGCTCTGGCGGCCTGCTCGTATTTGGCGCGGACTTCAACCAGTTCTTGCTGGCGCTGCGTCAACTGCTGCCGGGCAATTGACGTTGTCGTCGCCAGCTCGGTGCGGCGGGATTCGTAGAGGCGGCGTTCTTCATCAACCGTCTTCGGGTCTTCCTTCTCAACCGCAGGTGGAATGACGAATGCGACACCTTCAGTCAGCGCCCGCAGGCGGGCGGCCTTGGCGAGTAGTGCCGTGTACTGCACCTGACTTTCTCGCACCGAAGAAACAAAGCGGGTCTGGTCAATACGCAGCAAAATCTGCTCTGGCTGGACGATTTCACCCTCGTGTACCAGGATCTCGGAAACGATTCCGCCATCCAGGCTTTGCAGCACCTGCAACTGGCGCGATGGGATGACCTTGCCCTCGCCACGCGTTACTTCGTCAATCCGGCTGACGGCTGACCACATCAGAGCGATAACGAAAGCCACCGCAATTGTCTTGAGCAATATCCTGGCGCGTAGCGGTTCCTGTTGCAAGATGGCGTAATCGGTATCTGCGGTAAAGCCTTGTTGTTCGCGTTCATTCTCGGCAACCGCCATCCGTGCCAGCCAGGCATCAATGCCCGGCTGAATCCGCAAACGCAGGGCTTCCAGCCCGTCGATAACCCGCTTCCCTGCTGCAATCAAGCGCAAGTTCATTGCGCAGCCCTCCCGATGCGACCCGATTGCAGGGCCTCAACCACTTTCTCTCGCGGCCCGTCGGCAACGATCCGTCCGTCATCGACAACGATGATCCGGGTGGCCAAGTCGATGAGGCTGGTACGGTGCGTAACAACGATCAGGGTTTTGTGTTCGGCAAAGCGTTTCAAACGCTCCTTGAAGCCGTGCTCGGTAGAAAAATCCATGGCGCTGGTCGGCTCATCGAATAGAAGAACCGGAGGATCCATCAACACGGCACGGGCTATCGCAACTTCCTGGCGCTGGCCACCCGACAGCGACTCGCCGCGCTCGCCGATCAGCATATCGAATCCTTTCGGATGCCGATTGACGAACTGGGTCAAGCCCGCCACTTCGGCCGCCAGCACAATCGCTGAATCATCGGCATACGTAGCGCCGATGGAAATATTCTCACGCAAGGTGCCATAGAACAGGGTGGCATCCTGGCCGACAAAACCAACGTTGCGCCGCAAGTCGGCCGGGTCAAGCTGGCGCAGATCAATGCCGTCAATGCGTACGACGCCGTCGGTCGGTTGATACAGTCCGAGCATCAGCTTTTGCAGGGTCGTTTTCCCCGAACCGGTGCGTCCCAGGATGACCACGTGTTCTCCCGGCATAACGCGCAGCGAAACGTTTTGCAATGCTGCCTCGCCCTGACCGGGATAATTGAACGACACATTACGAAACTCGATCTCGCCTTCAAGCTCTGGCCGATGAATAAACGCTGAGGCATCAGGGCGTTCAACCGGCTGTGCCATCAGCTTATCGAGCGTTTCGAGCGACATCCGAGCATTCTGGAACTGCATGAGCAGTCCGACCGCTTGCCCCAAGGGCGCAATGGCGCGACCGCCAAGCATGGTGATGGCAATCAGTCCACCCATGGTCAACTGGCGATCCTGGATCAGATAAACGCCGGCAACAATCAGCATCACATTAACCACCTGAGTCGCAGACGCTGCGCCGTTGGTTGCTGTTGCCGACAGCAGGCGCAACTGAGCACTGGTGCGCGCGAGAAAAGCCGTCGTGCTCTCCCACTTGTTCTGAATAACGCCTTCAGCCCCCTGTGTCTTGATGGTTTCCAGGGCGGTCAGGCTCTCGATCAGCGAGGCATTGCGCAGGGCCGAAGCACGATAGGTGGTCTCGGCCAATTCATGCATCTTGTGCTGAACGACATAGGCGTAGATTAGGCCGATGGCCAGTCCGACGATTGGAATGAGGACCAGAGGCCACGAAATCCAGAGGATCACCAGCAGGAAAATGATCGAAAACGGTAAGTCGATCAACGCTGTTACGGTGGCCGACGCAATGAAGTCGCGAACGGATTCAAACGAGCGAAGATTCGAGGCGAAGGAACCGACCGACGCCGGACGCGTTTCCAGACGCATGCCCAGAACACGCTCCATGATCAGCGCTGAAAGTTTGACGTCGATACGCGCACTGGCCAGGTCAACAAAATGGCCGCGTAGCAGGCGCATCATAAAGTCCATGCCGAGCACCAGCAGTACGCCCAAGGCCAGCATCCAGAGCGTATCGGTCGCGTTATTGGGAACGACGCGATCGTACACGTTCATCGAAAAGAGCGGCATGACCAGCGCAAAGATGTTGATCAGCAAGGCCGCACCGGCCACGTCGCGATAAACCGGCCATTGCTCGAGCAAAGCGCCCCAGAACCAGTGGCGCTGAACGACCTTCGTCACTTGCGGCGTACGCGCGTCGAAAGAAAAACGCGGCCGGGCAAACAGTGCAATACCCATATAACGTTCAGTCAATTCGTCACGGGACAGCGTTACTGCACCCTGTCCGGTTTCCGGGAAGAGGAGTTGCGCAGTGCCAGCGGTTTCGTTCCAGCCCAGTAGCACACAGGCCTGATCTCCCTTGAGCAACAAAATGACCGGCAATAAAATGCTGTCGATAGCGTCCAGGGGGCGCCGCACGATCTTGCTTGACAGCCCGGCACGGCTTGCCGCGCGGGCGAACAGGGAAGGTGTCAAACAGCCGCCTGCAAGCGGCAGGCCGGCCGACAGGGCGGCGCGGGTACTTGGCCGGCCATGCAAGCGGGTCAGCTCAACCAGGCAGGCCAATAGGGGGTCGTGATGCAGCAAGTCCTCGCGCAAGTCGGCAGTGAACCCGGCTGGTTCTGGGGCGACTGTTGGAATCTGGTTCGAATCGTTCGAGGTCAAGGAAACAGCCTCCGGTCAGGATGGATCATTTAACACCATTTTCCGATGCAAGGTCCCGGGCTCTGCGCCCACAAGAGTATTTCCTACGGGGCGCATCTCTTTCAGTCACGTTCGACGGGACGACGCGCCGCCCCGCGTTGCCTTTGCAAGCATTTGTTATGAAACGGAGAATAGCTGATATTTAGGCTTAAAGTAGTGGAAATTACCGCTGTGCTCACCCCGCTATGGAAGATAAAAAACGGGGCCGAAGCCCCGTTCAATCCCTTTTCTACTCCTGGAGCTTACTGCTTGGTGACCTTGATATCGCCGTCGGCACCGAAGCCGAGGGTGTAGCCCATTGAAACGTGATGGAAACGGCCGGTGGCATGATCGGCATGTACCGCGACGCCGAAGGGGACAGTCTTGCCTTCGCCCAGCGCGCCGTTGAGCTTGCGCGTGAAGGTTACGGTGTAGATGCCGCCTTTGTTGTCGCCCTCGGCTCTGACACCAGCTGTACCGCCGTCCATGCTGCGCTTGTCGCTGACTGAACCGTCCACGGCCTTGGCGCCCTTGGCACTCTTCCATTGCATCAATTCGTAAGCGCCGTCCTTGGTGTACTTGGTCTTGTGCTCGTCGGCGCCGGGCATGGTGCGCGCATCGTTATGGCAGCTTGCCCAGCAACCCACCAGCGGCCCGGCAACCGACTTGTCGCCTGCGGAAACGGCAACCTTGTCGTTGGCAAAAAGGACCGTCGCCTTGACATCGTTTTCCTTGTCATCCTTGTTGGCGCTGCCGACTGGTGGCTTGAAGCTCAGACGGAGATAGGCGTTGTCTTTGTCGTAGGCGGCTTGCACGCTAACCGGAAAGTTCATCGTCTGGGGCACGGCGACCGGCTCCAGTTCCTTGCTGGCCATGCGCTTCATGTTGAAGTTGAGGCCGCCTTTTTCTTCGTGGCAGCCGACACAGCTTTCGCCTTTGACCATGCCGGTGCGACCGCTGTGATCGGACTTCTTCATAGTCCATTCGATCGTCGTTATGCCGGCATGAAAGACCTGGATATCACGCTTGGGCACTTTGCTCCAATCGGGTGCGGCCTGAGCGCTGGCGGTCAGGAGAACGCCGCTGACGGTGAAGGCAAGGATCGATTTTTTCATGACTGACTCCACTCGAAAAGTTGATGCGGTTTAGGCGACTGAGGGCCGGGATACGACGCCTGCTGCGCAGGTAATTGGATTGGCTAAGCTTAGTCGTCCGCTTCTTCCGGCATGTTCTTTGGTTTATGGTGTGCGATGCCCTTGTGGCAGTCGATGCAGGTTTTCTTGTCGTCGAGGCCGATCTTGTGCATTTTGGAGGCGCGAGCCTTCTGCTTTTCGATATCCATGGCCTCAAAGCTGTGGCAGTTGCGGCATTCGCGCGAATCGCTGGCCTTCATGCGCGCCCACTCGTTGCTCGCCAGTTCCAGCCGTTTGGCTTCGAACTTTTCAGGGGTTGAGATTGACCCAGTGATCTTGCCATAGACTTCGGCGCTGGCCTTGATCTTGCGCATCATCTTGTGTGTCCAGTCCTTGGGGACGTGGCAGTCGGAGCAGAAGGCGCGCACGCCGGTGCGGTTGCTGTAGTGGATGGTGGTCTTGTATTCCTGATAGACGTTGTCTTTCATCTCATGGCAACCAATGCAGAATTCGAGGGTATTGGTTGCTTCCATGGCGGTGTTGAAACCACCCCAGAAGAGGACGCCAGCAATGAAACCGGCGCAGAGCAGGCCAAGGAGCGAGTATTTGACGCTCGGGCGTTTAAGCGTTGCCCACAGTTGTGAAATCTTTCCGTACATACTGACTCCCCGTGTCCCCTGTTTGGTTTTAGTTTGCTTGCCGTTAGCCTAAAACGACTGTCCACGCGGAGTTTAGTGCGCTACCCGGATCAACTGTTTGATCTGGATTAACAATCCTGAATAATTCTTCGTTCGTTGTGCTCGTTGTTGTTCATTGCAGTTTCCGGCCAGTCAACGCGCTACTACGCGCAGATCAGCACCGACCATGCGCACGTCGTGAATGACCAGTTTGTGCTTGCCCTTCAGATCTTCAAGCACCGGCAGGTCAAACATGCCACGGGCTGCATCTCCGATCAGACAGGGCGCTAGGTAAAGCACCAGTTCATCGACTAGTCCAGCCGCCAGCAGCGCGCCATTGAGTCTGAAGCCGCCTTCGACGTGCAATTCATTGATGCCGCGTCGTGCGAGTTCCGTCATCAGCGCAGGCAGGTCGACCTTGCCGTCAGCGGCCGGCAAGCACAAGATCTCGGCACCCCGCTCGCGCAGGGCTGCGGATTTTTCGCTGCTTTCGCTCGCGCAGGCCAGCAGCAAACCACCGCCGTTCAGTACCCTGGCCTGCAAGGGCAGTTCGAGGCGGCTATCGACCACGACCTTCAAGGGCTGGCGCGAAATGTCGACATCCCGCACATTGAGTTGCGGATCATCAGCACGCACCGTGCCGATACCGCTCAGAATTGCGCAGGCCCGCGCTCGCCAACGATGTCCATCTTGTCTGGCCGGCGTCCCGGTGATCCACTGACTGACGCCGCTGGTCAACGCTGTTTTTCCGTCCAGGCTGGCCGCCAGTTTCATGCGTAGCCAGGGTCGGCCGCGTGTCATGCGCGAGACGAAACCGATGTTTAGTTCGCGCGCCGCAGTTTCCTGCAAACCGCATTCGATGGTAATGCCCGCTGCCGCCAGCAAGGCCAATCCTCGACCGGCGACCTGCGGATTGGGATCCTGCATGGCCGCAACGACCCGCGTCACGCCAGCGGCAATTAACGCTTCGGCGCAAGGTGGCGTGCGGCCATGATGACTGCATGGTTCGAGGGTGACGTAGGCCGTGGCGCCGCGGGCTTGACTGCCGGCCGCGCGCAGGGCATGGATTTCAGCGTGCGGCTCCCCGGCCTGGCGATGCCAACCCTCGCCGACTACTGCGCCGGCATTGACAATGAGGCAAGCAACACGCGGGTTTGGCGTGGTTGAATACAGTCCGAGTTCGGCAAGATGCAGCGCACGCGCCATGAACTCGTGATCGGCGGCGCTAAACATTGTGGGTATTAACGGCTGCGCCGCTGGGCGGGACGGGTCACTTCACGGACCAGCTCGGAAAACTCGTCGACATCTTCAAAGTTGCGATAGACGGAAGCAAAACGAACGTAGGCCACCTTGTCGAGCTTCTTCAACTCGCGCATGACCATCTCGCCGACCTTTTCCGAAGGAATTTCGCGCTCACCAAGAGTTAGCAGCTTTTCTTCAATGCGGGCAATGGCGGCATCAACCGACTCGACAGTCACCGGCCGTTTGCGCAGCGATAGCCATAGACTGGCCGCCAGCTTTTCGCGCTCGAAATCAACGCGCGAGCCATTTTTCTTGACCACCTGCGGCAGGCGGATTTCCGCGCGCTCGTAAGTTGAAAATCGCTTGTCGCAGGTGAGGCAGCGACGCCGACGACGAACTATGTCGCCGTCATCGTTGATCCGCGTATCGGCAACGGTGGTGTCAGCCGCGCCGCAGAAGGGGCACTTCATGCGGACGACCCTGTGTTACCGCAAAGGCGCAAAGCAACCCGCGCTTCCTTTGCAATCTTTGCGCCTTTGCGCCTTTGCGGTGAAGCTTGCGGGCTCATCGCCGAAAATCAGTTGCCGTAGACCGGGAACTTCTTGCACAGCGCGGAAACATCGCCACGCACGCGCGCCAGGATGGTCTCATCGTTCGGTGCATCGAGCACGTCGGCGATCAGGTGCGCGACCTCTTCGGCCTCGATTTCGGTGAAGCCGCGCGTGGTCATGGCCGGCGAACCGATACGGATGCCGGATGTAACCATCGGTTTCTGCGGGTCGTTCGGAATCGAATTTTTGTTAACCGTGATGTGAGTTTTGCCAAGCACCGCCTCGGCCTCCTTGCCAGTAATGTTCTTGGCACGCAGATCGACGAGAAAGACGTGCGATTCGGTACGCCCGGAAACGATGCGCAGACCGCGTTCTTCGGCCAGCACGCGCGACAGCACGCGGGCGTTGGCCATCACCTGTTCCTGATAGGCGCGGAACTCGGGTGACAGCGCCTCTTTGAAGGCCACCGCTTTGGCGGCAATCACATGCATTAGCGGACCGCCCTGCAGACCGGGGAAGATCGCCGAGTTAATGGCTTTTTCGTGTTCGGCCTTCATCAGAATCACGCCACCGCGCGGACCACGCAAGGTCTTGTGCGTAGTTGAGGTCACCACATCGGCATGCGGCAGAGGATTGGGATAGCAACCGGCGGCAATCAGTCCGGCATAGTGTGCCATGTCGACCCAGAAAATCGCGCCAATTTCCTTGGCCACCTTGGCGAAACGCTCGAAGTCGATGCGCAGTGAATAGGCCGAGGCGCCGGCAATCAGGATCTTCGGCTTGTGCTCACGGGCTAGCGCCTCCATCCTGTCGTAGTCGATTTCTTCCTTCTCATCAAGGCCGTAGGCGACAATGTTAAACCACTTGCCGGACATGTTGAGTGCCATGCCGTGCGTCAGGTGGCCGCCTTCAGCCAGGCTCATGCCCATGATCGTATCACCCGGCTTGGCGAACGCCAGCAACACTGCCTGGTTGGCCTGTGAGCCTGAATTGGGCTGCACGTTGGCCGCGTAATTGTATTCATTAGCACCAAACAGCTTCTTCAGCCGGGTAATGGCAATTTGCTCGGCCACGTCAACGTACTCGCAACCGCCGTAGTAGCGTTTGCCTGGATAGCCTTCAGCGTACTTGTTGGTCAACTGTGAACCCTGGGCTTGCATGACCGCCCTGCTGACGTAGTTCTCCGAGGCGATCAACTCAATGTGCTCTTCTTGACGGCGATTTTCGTTTTCAATCGACTGCCAGAGTTCAGGATCAACTTTCGCCAGGGTGTCTTTCGCGGAAAACATCATTTGCCTCACAAGCCTTTGAAAAGAGGCTGATTGTACCACGCGGGTCAAGGCCGGTAACGGACAACGCGAGCAATGGGATGCGCCTCAAACTGATGTGGAGTTAAACTTGCCCGATTCCCCCAGCCATGATCGATCCGATTTTTGGTTGGATGCACGTGTGCATCCAGACCTGAGCGCCGTACTCGACCCAAATTTACGTCAATGGCCCACCTTCCTGATCACGTCGGACAAGGCTAGCACGGGCGGCCGCCCATCGTACTTCAGTACAGTAGGCAGCCGTTGTGCAATTGGCTACTGTTGTGTCACCCATTACTTCGTATCGAGGTTACATCATGGCAAACCCCACACCAGTCGCCCGTATCTCCGCCATTCAGGGTCAGGCCTTCGCCAAAGGCAAGGATGGCGCATTGCGCGTCCTTCATGTCGGCGACCTGATCTTCGAGGCCGACGTTCTGGTAGCAGCGGCCGATAGTCGAGTTGATTTGGCCACAGGCGATGGACGCACCTTGATTATGCGAGCCAATGAAACGCTGACCGTTGATGCCGAAGTGGCGGCTTCGGTTCAGCCGGATATGACCGATTCAGCCGTGCTGGCCGTCGGCGCCGATGTCAGCACGGTGATCAAGGCAATTGCCCAGGGTTCGAGTCTGGACGACCTGCTCGAAGATCCGGCTGCTGGAGACAATGCCGGAAGTTCAGACGGGGGCGCCTCCTTCGTGCGGCTGTTGCGTATTGCAGAAACCATTGATCCGCAGAACTTTGACTTTGACGCGGCGCGGCGCGCGGCTGTTGATGAAAACCAGGGTGTCGGAAACGATATTGCGGCCAACGCAGCGGGGGGGAGTACGAGTGTGGGTGCGGATACGGGTGCAACAGAAAACGCCCCGACCATTACGCTAACGGGGCACGCCGTCACCGAAGGTGCAGTCAGTACCGCCACCGTGGTGGCGACCTTCAGCGGCGCCGACGCCGATGCTGGTGACACGCTCAGCTACACGCTGCTCAATGACCCCGACGGTTACTTCCAGATCGTCGGCAGCGAAGTTCGCCTGACCACTGCGGGAGTTGCTGCCGTCGATAACGATGCGCTCAACCTGACGCAATTGCCGGGCATTACCGTTCAGGTTTCGGATGGGATACATACGGCCAGCGCCAGCGACATTGCCGACATTACCCGCATCAACGACAGTGTCCCGACGCTCAGTGTTTTGGCGCAGGACATTACCGAAGGCGCAGTCAGTACTGCCACCGTGGTGGCGACCTTCAGCGGCGCCGACGCCGATGCTGGCGACACGCTCAGCTACACGTTGCTCAATGACCCCGATGGTTACTTCCAGATCGTCGGTAGCGAAGTCCGTCTGACCGCTGCGGGAGTTGCTGCCGTCGATAACGATGCGCTCAATCTGACGCAACTGCCGGCCATTACCGTTCAGGTTTCGGATGGGATACATACGGCCAGCGCCAGCGACGTTGCCGATATCACCCGAATCAACGACAGTGTCCCGACGCTCAGTGTTTTGGCGCAGGACGTTACCGAAGGCTCAGTCAGCACCACCACTGTGGTGGCGACCTTCAGCGGCGCTGACGCCGATGCTGGTGACACGCTCAGCTACACGCTGCTCAATGACCCCGACGGCTACTTCCAGATCGTCGGCAATGAAGTCCGCCTGACCGCCGCCGGTGTTGCTGCCGTCGATAACGATGCGCTCAACCTGACGCAATTGCCGGCCATCACCATCCAGGTTTCGGATGGGATACATGCGGCCAGCGCCAGCGACGTTGCCGATATCACCCGAATCAACGACAGTGTCCCGACGCTCAGTGTTTTGGCGCAGGACGTCACCGAAGGCGCAGTCAGCACCGCCACTGTGGTGGCGACCTTCAGCGGCGCTGACGCCGATGCTGGTGACACGCTCAGCTACACGCTGCTTAATGACCCTGACGGTTATTTCCAGATCGTCGGCACTGAAGTTCGCCTGACTGCTGCTGGCGTTGCTGCCGTCGATAACGATGCGCTCAACCTGACGCAATTGCCGGGCATTACCGTTCAGGTTTCGGATGGGATACATACGGCCAGCGCCAGCGACGTTGCCGATATCACCCGAATCAACGACAGTGTCCCGACGCTCAGTGTTTTGGCGCAGGACATTACCGAAGGCACAGTCAGTACTGCCACCGTGGTGGCGACCTTCAGCGGCGCTGACGCCGATGCTGGCGACACGCTCAGCTATACGCTGCTTAATGACCCTGACGGTTATTTCCAGATCGTCGGCACTGAAGTTCGCCTGACTGCTGCTGGCGTTGCTGCCGTCGATAACGATGCGCTCAACCTGACGCAATTGCCGGCCATCACCATCCAGGTTTCGGATGGGATACATACGGCAAGCGCCAGCGACGTTTCTGACATCACCCGCATCAACGACAGTGTCCCGACCTTGTTTGTCAGCGCCAACGACGTCACCGAAGGTGCAGTCAGTACCGCCACCGTGGTAGCGACCTTCAGCGGCGCCGACGCTGATGCTGGCGACACGCTCAGCTATACGCTACTCAATGACCCTGACGGCTACTTCCAGATCATCGGCAGCGAAGTTCGCCTGACCGCTGCCGGTGTTGCTGCCGTCGATAACGATGCACTCAACCTGACGCAACTACCGGCCATCACCGTCCAGGTTTCGGACGGGATACATACGGCAAGCGCCAGCGACGTTTCTGACATCACCCGCATCAACGACAGTGTCCCGA
>NZ_JAPUVO010000094.1 GCF_029255185.1 Propionivibrio sp. | reverse complement strand
TGAACTGGTATGGAGCCATGTCAAACGTACTGGCACGGCAAGACGTCCTTTGCAAAAGGGCGAAAAACTGCGCGACAAAATAGAGGCGCAACTTGCAACACTTCAAAAATTGCCCAACCTCGTCCGATCATTTTTCAAGGCACCGTCTGTCGCCTATATTACCGACTGCTGAGTAATGGAAAGTGCCGGCTGGACCGTTCCCGGTCTGCTCTGTGTCCGCAACTCTGCCAATCCGGACGATGTGGCGCTATGGCAAATGGCTGCAGACGGAAAATGGCTTGCAAGTACCTGGGGCGATTACCACAAGGCCGTTGCCTCCCTTGCCATTGGCCTCAGAACACTGGGGGTGGCTCAAGGCCATCGCGTAGGCATCATGGCCGCCAGTTGCAAAGAGTGGGACTATGCCCAGCTTGGCATTCTGGCTGCGGGTGGCGTCGCCATCGGCCTTGACCCTTACGGACTTGATGAACACATTCAGGAGATTGCCCGTCGTTGCGATTTGACTGGCATAGTGGTCGGTAATCAGGCGCTTCTCGACAAGCTGGGTAGTGAAGTTCGCAAAAACCTGCGCTTCGTCGTCAGCATCGAGACTGGCTCCGAACCTGACGTCATAGCACTTGATTCCCTTGTTTCTCAAAATGTCGACGATAAAGACAAGGACTGGAACCACGCCCAACCGGATGCGGTGGCGACCATTATTTTTACCTCTGGCACAACGGGCGCCCCCAAAGGCATCGAATACAGCCATCGCCAGATGTGCCTGGCCACTGCCTCCGTCCTGGCCGCTTTTTCCGATATCCGCGCGGGCAGCCATCTGGCCTGCTGGCTCCCTCTATCCAACCTTTTCCAGCGCATGATCAACCTCTGCGCCATCGGCTGCGGTGCGCAGACGTTCTACGTCGCCGATCCACGACAGATCATGCGCTTCCTGCCCGATATTTCGCCACGCCTTTTTATTGGTGTTCCACGCTTCTATGAAAAGCTCTACGTCGGCATCCAGGAGGCCCTGGCAACAAAGCCTGCCTGGCAGCAACGGCTTGCGCAATGGGCCTTGCGTGTTGGCGACCGGCACCAAGTCGCCCTGCGCGCCGGTCAGCTTCCGGGCCTTTTACTCAAGCTGCAATTTGCCTTGGCTGAACTCGTGGTTCTGAGAAAACTGAGGGGAATTTTGGGTGTCAACCTCCAGTGCATGGTCAGTGGCTCGGCACCGATGCCCCTGTGGTTGCTTGAACGTTTTCACGCCATGGGGCTGCCAATTCTCGAAGCCTACGGCTTGAGTGAAAACATCATCCCGGTATCCATGAACCGGCCCGGCCAATTCCGTTTTGGCACCGTTGGCCGCCCACTGCAAGGATGCGATATTCGCCTTGCCAGCGACGGTGAACTACTCGTGCGCGGACCAGGAGTTTTCAGCGCCTACTTTGGTGAAGACGCGGCCGATACCGGAATAGACCAGGACGGTTTTCTATCGAGTGGCGATTTTGCACGCATTGATGATGACGGCTTCATCACGCTGATCGGTCGAAAATCGGAGATATTCAAGACCTCAACCGGCCGCCGGGTCGCACCAGCAAGCATCGAAAGCCTTTTGCACCGACTACCACAGGTTGATTACGCCGTAGTATTTGGTGCGGGCCGTACTTTGCCAACGGCTCTGCTAGTCGTCAGTGAAGCCGCCTGGCAGGCAGATCGGCATCAGCTTTGCGAGCATTTGCGGGCGGCAGCGGCACTCGCATTGGCGGCGTTACCCACTTACCTGCGCCCGGCCGGATTGGCCGTCACGCCACAAGCATTGACAATCGCCGGCGGGGAGCTAACCGCTAATCTGAAACTGCGCAGAGGCACGATCGAGAAAAATTTTTCTTCTGCCTTGAACGAGCTTTGCATGACCATCGATAACGCTGCCGGCGCTCCCTTTGAAGCGCAAAGCAAGGATGGTCGCGTACTATTCTTCAGCCTATGAAAACCTACTTTGTCACCGGCGCCACCGGCGCTATCGGCAGTGCGCTGATACCCATCCTGCTGCAAGATGCAAGAAGCAGTGTCCGCATCCTGTTGCGTGCGAAATCCGCCGAAGACTTGCCGTCAAGACTTGAAGACCTGTTCAGTTTCTGGCAGATCGAACCCGCTGACGTGACCACCCGTAGCCGGGTGGAGGCCTTGCGTGGCGATGTCTCCCTGCCCAAGTTTGCCCTTGATGATGCGGCCTACCAGTCACTTTGCCGTGAGTGCACCCACATCGTTCACTCGGCAGGCAATGTTCGGATGAACCTGCCGATCGAACAGGCGCGGCACTCTTCAGTCGATTCAGCACAAAATATCATTGATTTTGCACAGCACTGCCCGCGCCTGGAAAAAATTGAATTCGTCAGTACCGTTGGCGTTGGCGGACGCACCAACGGCACGGTTCCCGAAGACTGGATCCTGACCCCGCGCGGCTTCCACAACACCTATGAACAAGCCAAGGCGGAAGCCGAAGACACGATACGAGGAGCGCTTGAACGTGGCCTGCCGCTCACCGTTCATCGACCCAGCATGGTTGTCGGCGACACACGCAGTGGGCGCATCATTCATTTCCAGATTTTCTATCACCTATGCGAGTTTCTCTGCGGACGACGCACGCTGGGGCTGGCCCCGGGCTTCGGTGTTGCCCGGCTCGATATCGTGCCGGCAGATTACGTCGCCAAGGCCATCGCCTGGTCCAGCACGACTACCGCGACCACCGGCCGGATCATTCACTCTTGCTCGGGGCCGGAAATGGCATTGCTTCTCGAGCCTTTGCGCGAAAACGTACGACGCGCCTTTCGTTCTGCCGGTCGCAGGCTTCCTCCAGTCATCAATTTGCCGACTGGCGTTTTTCGGGCACTTCTCAACGGAGTCAGTGTCTTCATGCCCGCTGAAACCCGGCGGGCGATCAAGACCCTGCCAGTATTTCTCGATTACCTGGCCACCGAGCAGACCTTTGCCAACAGCCGTACGCAAGCCCTGCTTTCTGCCGCTGGACTTGGCCTGCCGGCACCCTCCACCTACCTCGACAAGGTGCTGAACTACTATCTGGAAAATTCCAGGCGATGACTGCAGGCCGCCCAGGAGCGCGCACAACCCTTGTCTTACTCCGCTTCGCGTCGCCCGGGTCGACACTGCACAGCCTAACTCTTCATCAACGTGTCAGATGCGGGCAGCAGGGCCGACCATCCTCTCTCATTGATTGTGTCGCAAGGCATCGACGATAGCCATGCGACTGGCTTTCCAGGCGGGAATGACACTGGCAAGAAGTGTGCTGACCAGCGCCAGAATCAGCGCGTCAATAACCAGTTGTGGTGAAATCAGGACCATCGCAGCGAATCCATGCGTCATTCCCGGTGGCGGCGGCATAGGTATGCCAAGTGCATTAACCCCCTGCGCCAGGACATAGCCCAGAGCAATTCCTGACAGTCCACCGAAAAACCCGATCAACGCGCCCTCGGTAATGAACATGCTCAGTATCTTATTGCGTCGCTGCCCGATGGCAAGGCTGGTTCCGATTTCAGTTGTGCGCTCCAGAACACTCATCGTTTGCGTATTGGAAATGGTCAACACAATGATCAGTCCGATGATGAATTTCACGACATTGACCTGCTTTGTAAACAGGACAACGGTCTTGTTATAGAAATCTGCCAGAGTAGTCCATGGAACAATCTCGAAGTTTCGGTTCGACAATACGGCGCCCAGTTGGTTTGCACCTTCTGCTGTGTGTCCTGTTTTATCGAGCAAGACAACCCAGGATGTCGCGCCATTGACCTTCATCAGTTTTCTCGCCAGGCCTATCGGCAAACGTAGCGCAACATCATCGTAGCCCTTGGAACCTGAAAAAAATGTACCGGCTACGCTCACCTCGACCGCGTTGGCGCTCCCATTGGCCGCAGTAGTCAGCAGAACGACAGTATCCCCCGTCTTCACTCCCACGCTATTGGCCAGACCCTCTCCCAATAGAACTGCCTTGTCATTGGCTGACTGAAGATCACTACCGCTAAAAATGAAAACAAAGGTACTCACCGGTTTCTCACGCACGGGGTCGACGCCTTCACCGACGAAAGCAATGGTGGTATCACCATGGCTGACCAGTCCGCTAAATGCCAGACGAGGCGCAAGCGACTTGAAACTTGGGACTTTTTCTATGAGTTGCTGCACCTCAGACTGTTCTGGCAGCAAAAAAGCATAGGGGTCAGCAATTCCCTTCTCGAAATATCCGGGGCGAACAATCTGGATGTGGCCCAGTTGCGAATGAATCACGCCTTCCCGCATGCTGTCGAATATCCAGTTGATGAACCCACCAGCGAGGAGAAAGGCAATAATACCGCCGGCTACAGTCAGCACGGCCACCGACGTACGCTTTGAGTTACGCCGGAGATTGCGGGCGGCAAGACGAAAATTTTCAATTACGATAATCATCTGTCGATATTAGGTCGCAAAGTCGCAAGGTTGTTATCATACGACAACCTGAGTTCGCGCAAAGCCATCCGCAACATCCGCAGGGTGCGATTCAAACTGGTGAGTATTTTCAAAGGATGTAGCGACAAATGAAGATTGCCGCGTGGAATGTCAATTCGCTCAAGGTTCGACTGCCGCAACTGCTCGAATGGCTTGCCGCGCAACGTCCAGATGTCGTCTGCCTGCAAGAAACAAAGCTTGAGGATCACAACTTCCCGCACAATGACATCAAGGCGGCTGGTTATCACGTCGTCTTCTCTGGTCAAAAGACTTATAACGGCGTCGCCCTGCTGGCACGAGAAGCGCCGACCGACGTCGTCTGCGGCAACCCTCTTTTCCCCGATCCGCAAAAGCGTTTAATCGCTGCCACGGTGCGTGGCGTGCGCGTGGTCTGTGCCTACATACCCAATGGCCAGGAGGTAGGCAGCGAAAAGTATGCCTACAAACTTTCCTGGCTGGATGCCCTGCATGCCTGGATCGGCGAGTTGTTGTCCAAACACCCCTTGCTGGCGCTGGCCGGCGACTTCAACATCGCTCCCGCAGACTGCGACGTGCATAACCCGGCAGCATGGGCCGGACAAATTCTCTGCTCAGAAGCGGAGCGTGCTGCCTTTGCGCGTCTGCTGGCGCTCGGTCTAAAGGACAGCTTCCGACTCTTCGAACAGCCGGAAAAAAGCTTTTCCTGGTGGGATTACCGGATGCTTGGCTTCCAGCGGAACCAGGGCTTGCGTATTGACCACATCCTGCTCTCGGCGCCACTGGCCGAACGCTGCACGACAGCGGGGATAGACCGCGAAATGCGCAAGCGTGAGCGCCCGTCCGACCACGCACCTGTTACCGCAGACATTGCCGACTAAATCCTCACCGCAAAGGAGAAGCCAGTTCGTACGCTGCGTTGCCAAGTAGCAGATGGTGCGGGTGGTGCTGATTTGTTGTCGTATATACAGGGCTCCGGCAGAGGCATAAACTGCTCCTCTGATCAACACCCCTTGCGGAACACATCGTGAAAACAAATGTTGGTGGCATCGACAAAATCCTGCGCATCGTAGTCGGCATTGTGCTCATCGCGCTGGCGGCAACAGGCGCCATTGGCGACTGGGGCTGGATCGGCGTAGTTCCCTTGCTGACCGGGCTGATTGGCTGGTGTCCGCTCTATCCGCTGCTCGGCATGAGCACCTGCACGATAAAGAAGAGTAGCTGAGTCAAATCGCTGGGTAAGCGGAAACGACGCATCACGACTCGCACGCGACTTTTCAGCCTGATTCATTGCAGCGTGTTGGCAACACGAATGTAGTCGGCAACCGACAACTCCTCCGCCCGCGCCGTCGGGGAGATGCCGAGCTGCTCAAAACCAAGACCGCCAAGAATTCCCTTGAGGTTGTTGCGCAGCATCTTGCGTCGCTGCGCGAACGCCGCCGACACTAGCGCCGCAAACTTGGCTTCGTCCTTTGCCAAAAGTTCCTCGGGCGGACGGGGAATCAACCGCACCACGGCCGAGTCAACCTTCGGCGCTGGCGCAAAGGACTCCGGCGGCACATCACGCAGCCAGTCCATGACAAAACGGTATTGAAGCATTACCGACAGGCGGCCGAAATCCGAGCTTCCCGGCTCGGCAACCATGCGTTCGACGACTTCTTTCTGCAACATGAAGTGCATGTCGTAAACGTCGTTGGCAAAGCTGGCCAGGTGAAAAAGCAGCGGGGTCGAAATGTTGTAGGGCAGATTGCCGACCACGTGCAGTCGGCTGCCAGAATCATCAAGCAGCGACGCAAAATCAAAATTCAGCGCGTCGCCTTCGTGGATGGTGAGCTTTTCAGGCGAATAACGTGGCTTCAGACGAGCGATGATATCGCGATCAATCTCGATGACGTGCAGATGGTCCAGTCTGTTCAGTAGCGGGTCGGTCAGCGCACCGAGCCCGGGACCGATCTCGACGACACAATCGCCGCGCTTTGGCGCAACGGCATTAACGATGTCGGCGATCACCTGATAGTCAATCAGAAAATTCTGCCCAAAGCGCTTGCGCGCAATATGTTTGCTCATCGGCTCAATCCTGCCCGTTGCACCATCTCGATGGCCTGGTCGACGGCGACGAAGAGGCTGCCCGGGTCAGCGCGACCGGTGCCCGCCAATTCGAGCGCCGTACCGTGGTCAACCGAGGTACGGATGATCGGCAGGCCAAGCGTCACGTTGATGCCATTACCGAAGCTGGCGTACTTGAGCGCCGTCAACCCCTGATCGTGGTACATGGCCAGCACGCAATCCCCCTGCGCCAGCAGCGGTGGAGTGAACATCGTGTCGGCGGGCAAGGGGCCGATCAGCGCCATGCCCTCGGCACGCAGACGATCAAGCACCGGCGTAATAACCTCGATTTCCTCACGCCCAAGATAGCCCCCCTCACCGGCATGTGGATTAAGCCCAGCGACCAGTATGCGCGGGCTGGAGATGCCGTATTTCCTGCCCAGATCGGCATGCAGTATACGCAGTGTCTGTTCAAGTGATTCCTGCGTCACGGCTGCGGATACGTCCTTCAGCGGCAAATGGGTAGTCGCCAGCGCAACCCTCAGGCCGCCGCCGACGAGCATCATCACCACCCGTGGAGTCGCGGTTTTCTCGGCCAGATACTCGGTATGTCCCGTAAAGCCCACACCGGCATCGTTGATCACCCCTTTATGCACCGGTGCTGTGACCATTGCTGCAAACGCGCCTGAGCGACACCCTTCAATAGCCCGATCGAGCAAATGCAGCACATAAGGTGAATTGGCCGGATCAAGCTGACCGGGATGCGAAGTGATGACCAGAGGACTATGCAGAATGTCGAGCGTTCCCGGGGCTGCTGGCAAACCGGGCGTCCAGTCGCGCAGTTGCCCGTGGAAATTGACCACCTGCGCCCGTTCGGCCATAAGCTCTCGATCGGCAAGGACTAGCAGGTGTGCCGGGAGCGTTCCCAAAGCACGCTCAAAGAGACGCAAGCAGATTTCCGGGCCAATCCCGGCTGGCTCACCCGAGGTGACGGCGATGGTTGGCAAGATCGCCGGAGGCATGGCTTAGCGCTCTTCGAGGCGCAGCTCGACGTAGGCGCGGTCGCGCGCCTGACGCAACCAGTCCTGATACGCCTCATCCATTTTGCGTTCGCGCAAGACCTGGCGTGCTGCCGAGCGCTGACGGTCAGCCGAGGCGTCCTGAACGCGTCGCTCAAGCACTTCGATCAGGTGATAACCAAACGGCGACTGGATAGGCTGACTCAGTTCACCAGGTTGCAACTGGTTCATCACCCGCTCGAACTCAGGCACCGTATCGCCGGGATAGATCCAGCCAAGATCGCCACCCTTGGACGCCGAACCATCCTGCGAAAAGAGCTTGGCCAGTTCAGCAAAACTGAAGCCATTCTTGATTCGTTCATACAGACCGGTCAGTTTATGTTTGGCATCGGATTCCGAAACCACTTCGTTGACCTTGATCAGAATATGCCGGACATGCGTTTGCTGAACCGCAGTCGCCACCGCCCCGCCCCGCTTTGAAACCAGTTTGACGATATGGAAACCGTTGGGGCTGCGCAGAATCGGCGCCACCTCACCAACATTGAGTTTGACGACAATTTCCGAAAAAATGGCGGGCAGACGATTAAGTTGGCGCAGCCCCAGATTTCCACCCTGCAAGCCATCCGGCGCATCGGAAAAGGACGCCGCAAGCTGCGAGAAATCGTCGCCCTTCCCGATCCGGTCAAAAATCTGATCCGCCTTGGCCTTGAGCCGCTGAATCTGCTCCGGGCTCGCCGATTCGGGAGTGCGCAGAAGAATATGGGCGACCTCGTACTCTTCACGTCCGCTGCCCTTGGCCGAATCATCGGAGAGATAGTTGTCGATCTCGCCTTCCGATATGACAATTTTGTTTTCCACTTCACGCTCGCGAACCCGCGCAATGACCATTTCTTCGCGAATTTCCTCACGGAACTTCACGAAGGCAATACCGTCTTTTTGCAGCGCCTCGCGAAACTGGGTGAGCGACATCTTGTTGCTGGCGGCAATGCGCTGTAGCGCCTGATCGAGTTGCGTATCGTCAATCCGCAGACCGATATCCCGCGCATGCTGCAACTGAACCTTGTCCATGACCAGACGTTCGAGCATCTGCCGCTCAAGCACATCGCGCGCAGGCAATGGCGTACCCTGCCGCTGTAGTTGCTGGAGAGCCAGTTCAAGGCGCGTGCGCAACTCGTGCAGGGTAATCACTTCGTCATTGACGACGGCAACAATGCGGTCAGCCGGCAGGGGCGCATTGTTGGTCTGACGTTGTGGTGATTGCGCCGAAACCAGTCCGACGGAACACAGGAAGAGAACCAGAGTACGAAGCAGTAGCGTCATGCGTAACACCTTCTATTGACCAAAGACAGGGTCGGCCGTTGGCTGATTGATCAGGCTGTAACCCTGAATATTGCGTTTGAGAAGATTCAGCGGATTGGAGCCGATGCGCGAAAAATCACTGAGTTCAAGCTGGATGAAAAATCCCGTTGAGTTACTCGCCTGGGTCAGGGCGATGCGCTGGATAACGCCGCGCACTACCCAGCAACCGCCGTTGTATTCCAGACCGCCGATCGACTCGATAAGACGCCCCCCCTGGCTGCTGGTCGAGGTATTGCTTGCATCATCCTTGAACGAGTAGTTGATCCGGCCAACAGCATGCCAGCCTCCCGTGATAGGCCACTGCCCGGACAGATCGATCTGGTCAATTGGTGCATTCGAATCACGATTGTAGCGATACGCCAGGTTGAGCACCTTGCCCGGTTCAGGCTGATAGCGCGTCCCGATCGAATAGCGCTTGACCTGTTGATCACTCAGGTTGTACTGCACTGCGGTATCGGCATAGACCCTGGGCAATAGTTGCCCACTAAAGGCGGCCAGAAAATCGGATTTGTCCCACTTTCCGCTATCAGGCGCGGCGCCAGGGAGTTTCACCCTGTTCTGCGTAAAATAGAAACGTTGCCCGAGCATCGCGCGCATGATTTCGTTGCCGGTAGACGGTTCAAGCAAGCGGGTCATCGCTGCCGCAGTTAGCTGGTTGGCGTTGCTAACGCGATCCCATCCGGAAAACTGGTTCTCCGAGAAAATCTGCGCGAAATTGAAGTCGGCCAGACCGGTATCAAAAATCGGAATCTGGTCCTGATTCTTGTACGGAACGTTCAGATAGAAAAGCCGCGGCTCAAGGGTCTGCGTGTAATCCCGCCCGAACCAGTTGCTTGAGCGCTCAAAGGTCATTCCCGAATCGACACTAAAAATCGGCAGGGTGCGACTGATCGCATCCGGGATGCCCGCCGCCTGACCCGACAGTGCGTAATGGGTCGCATTGACGCCGATCTTGGGTGTCACGTACCAGCCCGGCGTCACGTAAGGCAGCGCCACCTGCGGATAGAGCACGGTGCGCTGTCCGTCTGGATCGGTCGTCACAACGCCGTTGATCACCTGTTTCGGCTTGGTGAACGCCGTGTACTGGCCAAGGAAACTGCTGTCGGTCGTGTACAGATCGGGCTTGCGGGCAGTGAAGGTGATCTGCGGCAACATCCGGTACGGATTCGGATTCACCGTGGCCTGATCGGGTTGCAGGGTCTGGTAAGACTGAAAATTGGCCGTTGCAGTCCACCAGCCACCGCCGCCATAGCTCAGCATACCCTGTTGCAGAAGATTGACCTGCGAAGTGCTGGCAATTCTGCTCGACAAGTCGGTGTAGTAGTTGTCGTCGGATACCTTGCTATAGTTGATCAGCCCGGAAAACCCATTTGCCGTGGCCTGGGTATGCATCAGAGAATATGCATATCGGTTATCGCCGTTGCGTAATTTATCGTCTGGCAGCAGCTCGAAACGCGCCTGCGATCCATACAAACCACCGAACGCAGTATTGAGATAGCGGACCTCGCTACCGATCTGGACGCCGCGCTTGGTGAATACCCGTGGCGCAATCGTCGCATCCATGTTCGGCGCGATATTCCAGTAGTAGGGCAGCGCGAGATCGATGCCGCTGGTACTGCTGGTGCCAAAAGTCGGCGCCAGAAAGCCCGATTTTCGTTCGTTGTTGAGCGAGAACGACAGCCATGGCGAATAGATAATCGGCACACCTTTGAAATACACCGCGCCATCGCGACCATCGGCCACTTCGCGGTCGTAATCGAGCTTGAGCTCACTCGCCTTGAGATACCAATCGTTATTTCCCGGCGCGCAGGTCGTATAACTTCCGTTGGTCAGCCGGACCTGATTCTCGCCCTCAAAATCGATACGGTCGGCATCACCCCGCCCTTCGGTCATCCCCTTGGGCATCCGGGTCGAATCGTCGAGGGTGGTCTGGCCGGGTCTGATATCGAAAGCGCGCGGCGAGGCGAAGCCTGAGGTCAGCCATGAATCGTCGTTGCGCAACTGTTCGGTAAAGTTCGTTGCAAAGGCCTTGTCCGCGGCCGCCTTGCTCCCGGCTTGCGGTTGTCGCTTGATGGTGTACGAAGGCTGCTCGAAAAAACCAATTTGGTCTTCCAGCTTGAGTCGCATTTTTGGACCGGTAATCCGATCCGCGCCCTGTTCAAGGCGCACATTGCCCTCGGCCTCGATCTCATCGTCAATCGGCCAGTAGGTCAGGCGATCAGAATTGACGACGGTACCAATCTTGCGTAACTCTGCATCACCCTCGGCATTGAACTCTCGATCAACATCCCCGCCCATGCGCAATGCACTGAGGAATACTGGTCGCGGCACAGCACTGTCTTTCGCTGGCGGCACCATGGTCTTCGCGCTACGCAAGGCCAGCGGCGGCAGGGCATCGGGAACTTCTTCCTCGTCGCGCGAACCGGTGGCCGGCACCTGCGGCGGAACGGTTTGTGCTGACGATGCCAGGCGCGAGCCTGCACCAACCTCTAGGGCAGGGCCATAGGGCACGCGCTGATGAGCTGGCGTGGTGGCCTGACCAAAGGCCGTGTTGGCGATTTCGCTCGGCGCTGGCGGACGTGCCGGCGTGCCGACGGCTTCTCCAGTCTTGCCCAACTCCCACTTGGCCCAGATGAAGAAAATATTGCCTGTTCCGTTCCCACCCGGAACAAAAGTCGTCTCCAGATTGAGATTCTTGTAGGCCAGCGAAGCCAACGGCAAGACGGCCGGGAATGGAATGTAGTGCGCAATATCGGTGCGCGACATCAGGCCGGCGGTATAACCCAGACCCAGGCGGACATCCTCGGCCGGGCGCCAGATCGCCTTCCAGCCGTAACCGGCGATGTACATTGGTTTGAAGTGCGAATCCTGGAAAGCCATCGCATAAACGCCCTGCCAGTTCCCCTTCTCGTCATAAAGCCCTTTTCCCACACCGAAACCCAATGGGCTTTCCTGGTAGGTGGCGATTTTTTCTGCGCTATACGCGCTACGCAAATGGTGTGTGTGCACGGGCAGATAAAACTCCCAGGCCCCATTGTCATAAGCGTCGGCAACTGGATCCCAGATGCGCCGGAACCAGGATTTGTCAGCACCAGCCGATTTTGCCCCGCTGGCGGCGTGGGCCGCTGAAGCCACAGTCGCTGGTCGACCGGCGACGACCGCGCCGGGAGCTTCTTGAGCGACGGGTGTCGTCGCCGAAACCGTGGGCTGCCTGAGCAGCGCCGGGTCGACGCGCAAGGGCGCCAATGTGGAAAAATTCGTGGCTGAAGAGGCTGTCGCAGCGGCCTGAGCCGAAGGTTGAACCGTTGGCCTCGGCGCCTGCGGCACGGAGTCTGGCGGTTTCGCCGGCGAAGTTACAGGAACGCTGGGCACCGCTTGCGGCGCTGGCGAACGGGCGGAAATCTCCTGCGCCGACGCCTTGCTGGCCTGCGGCTGCGCCTCGACCGGACGGGCCTCAACAACAGGCGCTTCTACCGGCATGACTTCGCTGCGCGGCCTGTCGACCGGGCCCGGAGAAGCCGCCGGCGTGGGCGCTTCTGCCGGCTTTATCGGTGGCAGACCAAGCAGTGCCGGGTCAACGCGCAGCGGTACAGGCGCCTGCGCCTGTACCTGCCCGGCATATCCGCCGACCAGAACGCTGACAAAACCGTAATAGAAGAACAGCGCGAGCGGTTTGCGCCGGGAAGGAAAATTCATCCGGAACCATCAGTAAAAAATGCAGCGAACTCGGGTTGTTTCCCGACAGCGCAGCGACCAGCGGGGCAAGTGGTACGAGTGGTAAAATCGTCGCATTTTAGCACCATAGCTCAAGGAGAAGCGGCATGCCGCGTACTGTCCTGCTGCGCGACTGGCTTGATCGCCACTTCTTGCCCCAGTACCCAGATCAGGAATTGTCCCTGGCGCCGGCATCGACCGACGCCAGTTTCCGTCGTTATTTCCGTCTCACCTTGCCGGATAACAGCACCCGTATTGTCATGGATGCGCCTCCCGAGCACGAAGATTGCCGCCCTTTTCTCAAGGTTGCAATGCTCTTGCGCGATGCCGGCGTGCACGTCCCTGACGTTTATGCCCAAGACCTGGCGCAGGGCTTTCTGCTCCTCTCCGACCTCGGCCACACCACCTACCTCGACGTCCTCAACGCCAGCACCGCGCCCGCGCTCTATCGTGACGCCAACGCCGCGCTGGTCGGCATCCAGCTCGCCAGCCGGCCTGGCGTCCTCCCCGCCTACGACCACGCACTGCTTTCCCGTGAACTCGATCTGTTCCCCGATTGGTATGTCGCCCGCCACCTTGGCATCACGCTTGACAGCGGCCAGCAGGCCACGCTGCGCTCGGTATTCGCAAAGATCCTCGCCAACAACCTGGCGCAGCCGCAGGTTTTCGTCCATCGCGACTACCACTCGCGCAACCTGATGGTTTGTGCTGAAGGTGGTGTTTCCTCATTTCCCACCAATCCCGGAATCATCGATTTTCAGGATGCGGTTTACGGCCCGATCACCTACGACCTCGCCTCGCTCTACCGTGACGCCTACATCCACTGGGAAGAGGCACAAGAACTCGACTTCGTCATCCGCTACTGGGAAATGGCGCGCCAGGCCGGGCTGCCGGTGCATGCCGACTTTCACGATTTTTACCGTGATTACGAATGGATGGGTGCGCAACGCCAGATCAAGGTTCTCGGCATTTTTGCCCGTCTTAGCCAGCGTGACGGTAAGGATGGCTATCTCAAAGACATGCCGACGGTCATGGCCTATCTGCGCCAGACCTGCGAACGCTACCTCGAACTGCGGCCCCTGGCGCGCCTGCTCGACCAGCTCAAACAGCGGCCGGTCGATGCCGCTTATACCTTCTAATGAAAGCCTTCATTCTCGCCGCAGGCCGCGGTGAACGCATGCGACCACTCACCGACAGCACGCCCAAGCCACTACTGTGCGCTGGCGGCAAGCCGCTCATCGTCTGGCATCTTGAGCGGCTTGCCGCCAGCGGCTTCCACGACGTCGTCATCAACCACGCCCATCTTGGCGAGCAGATCGAAGCCTTATTGCGCGACGGCAGCCAATTCGGCCTGCACATCCGCTACTCGCCGGAACCGCCAGGCGCCCTGGAAACCGCAGGCGGCATTGCCCAGGCCCTGGGCCTGCTTGGCAACGACACGTTTCTGGTAGTCAATGGCGATGTCTGGTGCGACTGGGATTTCAAACGCGCCCACGCGCTGGCCGGACGTACCGCACATCTGGTTTTTGTCGACAACCCACCACAACATGCCGGCGGTGATTTCTGCCTCGACGGCGAGACCGTCAGATACGCGAGTAGCGGTATCGGCCCGACGCTGACCTACGCCGGCACCGGCGTTTTCTCGCCGGCGTTTTTCGCCGGTGTGCCCCCTGGTGCAATCATGAAAATGCGCCCCCTGCTCGACGCCGGAATCGCCCGGAGCACCGTCAGCGGGGAACGCCACACCGGCCGCTGGGTCGACGTAGGAACACCCCAACGCCTTGCCGAACTCGACCAGGAAGTGCGCGCACAATTGAGGACAACATCATGAAGCATGAACCCTACTCGACACGCCGCAATGCCTTGCTCAAACGGATTGGCGATGGCGTCGCCGTCATTCCGACCGCGCCAGAACGCGTACGCAATCGCGACTCGCACCACCCCTACCGTTTTGACAGCTATTTCTGGTACCTCTCCGGCTTTCCCGAACCCGAGGCAGTTATCATTCTGGTCGGCGGCAAGGAACCCAGAGCCATCCTCTTCTGCCGCGAAAAGAATGAAGAACGCGAAGTCTGGGATGGCTTTCGCTACGGCCCGGAAGCGGCGCGCGATGCCTTCGGTTTTGACGAAGCCTATGACTTCACCAGCTTCGAGCAAAAGCTTCCCGAGCTGATTGCCAATCGCAGCGCACTATGGCACGCCCTTGGCCACGACCCCGCCTGGGACACAAAAATTGTCAGCGCGCTCAACGCAGTGCGCGCGCAAAGCCGTGCCGGCAAGCGCGCGCCCGGCGAACTTTACGACCTGCGAGGAACGCTCGACCACATGCGCCTGCTCAAGGACAGTTACGAAACAAAAATCATGCGCCACGCCGCCGCCATCGCCTCGGCCGGGCATGCGTGCGCCATGCGCGCATGCCGTCCAGGCATGGTCGAATACGAACTCGAAGCCGAGCTTGGCTACGAATTTCGCAAACGTGGCGCCGACGGCCATGCTTATTCACCGATCGTCGCCGCCGGTCACAATGCCTGCGTCCTGCACTACATCGAAAACAACAAGCTGCTGGCCGAGCACGCGCTGGTACTCATCGACGCTGGCTGCGAAGTACAGGGATATGCCTCTGACATTACGCGAACATTCCCGGTCAACGGCCGCTTCAGCGGCGTCCAGCGCGACGCCTATGAAATCGTTCTCGCCGCACAGAACGCGGCAGTCAGCGAAGTCAAACCCGGCGCGCCCTTCATTGCCTACCACGAAGCCGCGCTGCACGTTCTGGTGCAGGGAATGATTGACCTCGGGCTACTGACCGGCAGCGTTGATGGCGCTATCGAAAGTGAAGCCTACAAGCCCTATTACATGCACCGTACCGGGCACTGGCTTGGCCTTGACGTGCACGATGCCGGCGACTACAAGGCCGGCGACGACTGGGTTCGACTTGAGCCGGGAATGGCGCTGACCGTTGAGCCTGGCCTTTACATCCGCCCCGCCGCCGGCGTTCCGGAGCAGCTGCACGGCGTCGGCATCCGCATCGAGGATGACCTGTTTGTTACGACCGATGGCTGCGATGTTTACACCAGTGCGCCGAAAACCATTGCCGAGATTGAAGAAGTGATGCGTCGTGACTGACCCCACCGCACTCGATACCGACGTCCTGATCATCGGCGCCGGCCCGGTCGGCATGGCGCTGGCGCTGTCATTGGCCGACAGCACGCTGCGCGTATTGCTGATTGACGCACGTCGGCGCGACGCCTGGGCCGACGACCCGCGCGCCCTGGCGCTGGCGCACGGCAGCCAGCAACTGCTCGAAGGACTGCACGCCTGGAATGCCCGTGCCGGCACAGCGATCAGCGAAATCCATGTGTCGCAGCGCGGCGGCTTCGGGCGAACGCTGCTGACCGCCAAGGATTACGGCGCCCCGGCGCTCGGTTATGTCATGCCCTACCGCGACCTCGCCGCCGCTCTCGCCGCACGCATCGCGCCCGGGCAGTTGATCTCCGAGTGCGTCGTCGATTCTATCGAAACCGGCAGCAAAATGAGTAAAGATCAGATCACCGCAACGCTTGCGCACCAAGGCGCAGCGATGCGCATCACGGCCAAACTTATCGTCCATGCCGAGGGCACGCCGGAGGGCAACCCCGACATCAGGGTACGTGACTACCACCAGCACGCCATCGTCGCGCAAGCCCGCCCGGCATCGCCGCACCACAACCGCGCCTGGGAGCGTTTTACGCCGGATGGTCCACTGGCGCTGTTGCCGCTTGGGCAGGACTACTCGGTGGTGTTCACCGCACCTGCGGATAAGGCGGCACGGCTGCTCGCGTACAGCGACGAAGCCTTCCTCGCCGCGCTGCGCGAGCAGTTTGGCAAGCGCCTCGATTTCGTCAGTTGCGGCCCGCGTTCCGGCTTCCCGCTGGCGCTGCGCGTCCGGTCGCAGATCACCCGGCCGCGTCAGGTATGGATCGGCAACTGCGCACAAACCCTGCACCCGGTTTCCGGCCAGGGTTTCAACCTCGGCCTGCGCGATGCCATCGAACTTGCCACAGCGCTGCTCGATCATGGCCCTGACGATGCCGGCAACACGACAGCGCTAGCCGCCTACGCGCGCGGTCGCCGGATCGACCGACGCTACAGCATGGCGTTCACGGATAGCATCGTGCGCCTCTTTTCCAATGACCTGGCGCCGCTACGTTGCGCGCGCGGTCTCGGCCTGCTGGCCCTTGACCTCTACCCGCCACTGCGTCATTTCGTCGCCAAACGGATGATCTGGGGCGCACGCGCCTGGCCTTGAAGCTGGCGATGCGTAAATGTGGTCAGGCATGCAACTGATAAATCGGCTGTACGGCCAGCCGCATCCCCATGGCCTTGAGAATCGCAGAAAGCGTTTTCAATTCAGGATTTCCCTGTTCTGCGACTTCTTGTCACCACCACTGGTGAGCAATATCACCTGATTGCCAACCTGCGCGTAATAAACGCGGTACCCGGCCCCACCTACGATCATCTGGCGCAACGTCGTTTCGAATTCGTCCCCTTCTGGGGTTTCATGGTCCTGCTACTTTACCGCATGCGCCGGATCGATTGTCGGACCTGCGGCGTCAAGGTCGAGCAGGTGCCGTGGGGTTGCGGCAAGCATCAACTGACGACGGCCTATATGCTGTTTCTTGCCCATTGGGCGAGAAAGCTGTCGTGGACGGAGACCGCACGGTCATTCCATACGTCATGGGAGAAGGTCTGCCAGGCCGTCGAATACGGCGTTGCCTGGGGCCTCGAACAGCGAACCCTGGGACCGATCCAGGCGATCGGCGTCGACGAAGTGACGTATGCCAAGGGCCACAAGTACCTGACCCTGGTCTACCAGATCGACGGGCACTGCACTCGGCTACTGTGGATCGGCAAGGCGCTTTCCGCGAAGATCGAGTTCGTCTGCTCCGACATGTGGAAGCCGTACCTGCGCGTCATCCGCGAGCGCTGTACTAACGCCCTCAATATCCTCGGCCGCTTTCATATCGTCGCCAAGATGAATGACGCGCTCGATGAGGTTCGCGCCGCCGAGGCGCGCCGACTCGTCCAGGATGGCTTTGAACCGGTCTTCCATAAGTCGCGATGGTGCCTGCTCAAGCGCAAGACAAAGCTTACCGGCAACCAGCGCGTTCGCCTGCGTGATCTGCTTCGCTACAACCTCACGACGGTCCGAACTTATCCACAGATTCTACTGACGAGGCATAATTTCACCAGCGTTGCTCTGTAGCCTCTGTGATCCGCTATGGAGGGCAGCGGACGGATTGAGCTTTACGATACGCCCTTTCAATTCAACCACTGAACGTGTCATTCCGGAATGACATTCGTATTCTGTAGGACTGCTCATTTCGACACTGTTATAAAAACTGACAATGTTTATAACCGCATCCCCGCCTTTGTTCCGACTTTTCTGGCTAAGGTCCGACAGGGCCATACGGAATGCTTCACGACACGTTCGTTGATCGGATTCTTCTTCGTTATATTTTGCTCCTGGGGATCGCACCGGGTTTGCCACAGCCTTTACCGAAACCTCTTCGATTATGTCGGGCGTGCCAATCTCTTTTGGTAGAGACTCCCCAAAATAGAGCCGCATGTCCTGCCCAATGATCTGTTGAGCGCGCGACGATTTTGTCACTTCAGTGATCGGAAACAGCAATCTTGTATTGCGAGCGTACGTTGTGGCGGAGGCCAGGGCCAAGGCAAGCACTAGAAAATTGTGCCATGGCAGTGATGAAGTCTTGTTCATTGGTTTTGTCCTTGTTGGTAAAGTGCTGCCTTCGCATTATGCCTTTGTACTTAACTGCATGGCAAATTCTGGAAAACGTACGCAGCGGTTACGTAATGCGATAATCACCGCATGCCGAATCGGAGCTTCGTTCAGTGACGATCGAACACGCTAAACAACGGGTCGAAAACAGCGCCAATCCACCGTTGACGGGCGATATGGAACTGCTTCTGGCGATCAGCCAGGACTTCGTGGGATCTCCCGCGATGAGTGAAACGCTGGCCAACGCGATTCACCAGATCATGGCCTACATGAATACCGAAGCGGCTTCGATCTTCCTGCTCGATGCGCCGAACGAGAAGCTGACCTGCCTGGCCTGCGCCGGACCGGTCTCCATCGAAGGGCTGACCATCGCCAGAAATCAGGGGATTATCGGCCGCGCGCTGGCCAGCAATTCAGTCCAGATGGTGCGCGACGTGTCGGTTGATGGCGATTTTTGCACCGCTGTCGATGACCATACCGGCTTTACCACCCGCTCTATCCTGTGTGCTCCCCTGATGGTCAAGGGGCGCATGCTGGGCGCCCTGGAAGTTATCAACAAGCGCAAGGGCGACGGGCTTTTTGATTTGGCTGACAAGCGGTTTCTGCAGGTGCTGGCCGGAATGGTTTCGTTGGCCGTGCACAACGCTCAGATGACCGAAGCGCTGGTTGAGCAGGAACGCATGCGGCGCGAACTCGATCTAGCGCGCGAGATTCAGCGCGATCTGCTGCCGGCCCCGCCGAAGGTCGACTTTCCCTTGCAGGGGCTTAACCTGTCTGCGCTGGAGGTTTCCGGCGATTTTTATGATTTCTTCACTCTCGCTGATGGGCGTATCGCCTGGGGGCTGGGTGATGTGTCGGGCAAGGGAATGAATGCGGCCATGCTCATGGCCAAGACAATCAGTCTGTTCCGTTGCCTCGGCAAGACAGTGCATGACTGCGCACAATTGCTGTCCATCCTCAACGACGAAATTTCCGAGACAGCCAGTCGCGGCATGTTCGTCACTATGGCGCTGGGGGTCTTCGATCCGGCGAGCGGAGAGATCTTGTTTGCCAACGCGGGGCACCAGCCGCCACTCTATCGGGACCGGATGGGCGCCTACCACGAGCTTGAGGAATCCTCGCCGCCGCTTGGCATCGTGCCGGGCATGAGCTACGCCGAACAGCGCCTGAAACTTGATGGCGGACGCCTTTATCTGTTTACCGACGGGGTGACGGAAGGCCGGGCCGATGATGGCAGAATGCTGGCGCTTGCCGGCCTGCAAGCGCTGCTCGATCGGCATGCCGCGTTGCCAGCGGCCGATCAGTTGGCGCGCGTCGCCGAGGCGCTGGTTCGCCCCGGCGTGCGTCTGCATGACGACCTGACCCTGCTGGTGATCGGCTGATGGAGACCCTGCTCGATCAAAACTTTGCGGCAAGCACCGGGGTACTTGCCGCAGTTCGCGCGGCGGTGCGCGCTGCCTGCCAGCACGCGGGCAATAGTGAACAATGCGGCGAGCAGGTCGTGCTGGCAATCAACGAGGCGTGCATGAATGTTATCCAGCATGCTTATCGGTTTGCCGATGGGCAGCATTTCACGCTGCGTCTTGCTGTTGATGACGCTGTGTTGGTGGCGCATTTACTGGATAATGGCCTGCCGGTAAGCGACGTGGATTTGCGCCCCAGGGAACTCGATGAATTACGACCTGGCGGGCTCGGTGTGCGCTTCATGCGCGAGTTGATGGACAGCGTGGCTTACATTGAAGCGCCGCAAGGCTTTACCAACTGCTTGCAACTCACCAAACGAATTTATTGAGGAATCGCAGTGGATATTAAGATCGAAGACTGGCCGCCATTCAAGATTGTCCGACTCTGCGGCGACGTTGACCTGCATTCCTCGCCCCGGGCGCGCGAGGCCATCCTGGATTGCCTCAAGCTGAAGGCGCCACTGCTCGTCGAGCTCTCGGCGGTAAGCTACATGGACAGCTCCGGTGTGGCGAGCCTGGTCGAGGGCTATCAAACTGCCAAGAAGCAGGGGCTGGAATTCGGTCTGGTCGCGGTGGCGCAGTCGGCGATGAACGTGCTCAAGCTGGCGCGGCTCGACAAGGTGTTCCCGATCCACGCGTCAATCGAGGAGCGCCTGGAAAGTGCCTGATCCTCTCACGTCCTTTGTCGCTCTAGTCGGTCAGCGCAGCCTGCAAGCGGTCAGGGAGGTCGGCTATCATGCCGCGTTGCTGGTCGAGGCCTTCTATTGGCTATTGTTCGGGCGCTGGCGCCGGCAGCCGGTGCGCCTCTCTGCGGTGTTCAAGGAGGCAGTTGGCGTCGGTGTGAACGCCATTCCGATTGTCGCGCTGGCCTCATTTGCCGTCGGCATGATGCTGGCCATCCAGGGCATTTATACGCTGCGTACCTTTGGCGCCGAGGGGCAGGTGGTGCTCGGCATTTCGCTGTCGGTAACGCGCGAATTCGCGCCGCTGATCACCGGCATCTTCGTCGCCGGACGTTCCGGTTCGGCGATTGCCGCACGTATCGGCACCATGCAGATTTCGCAGGAGATCGACGCCTTGCGTGTGATCGGCATCAACCCGGTGCGTTATCTGGTGGCGCCGCTGCTCGCCGCCATGCTGCTTACCCTGCCGGCACTGACTATCCTCTCCGACCTGATTGCGCTGTTCGGCGGAGCGCTGTATTGCGCTGGCGAACTGAGTCTGCCAATGGGAATTTTCTTCGACCGCAGCTTCGAAGTGCTGGTCGCCGACGATGTCATTCACGGAGTGCTCAAGAGCTTCATCTTCGCCGTGATCATCACCCTGATCGGCACTGCCAACGGTTTCAATGTGAGCGCCGGCGCCGAAGGCGTGGGGCAGGCAACAACGCGCTCGGTCGTGCTCGGCTGTATCGGCATCATTCTCGCCGACATGGTTTTTACCTTCCTGATGAGCAGGTAAGCTCTTTCAACGCAGAGAACGCAGAGGCGCAGAGTGCGCGGAGAAATACTTGAAAGATGAAACAGAATGAATAGGCGAGTTTTCTTGAAGGGGTATCAAGACTTCAAGACTCTTCCTCTGCGCTCTTTGCGCCCTCTGCGTTTGAAGAGTTTGGGCATTTAATGAACGCCTCCGACCTCGCCATCGACGTCAAAAATCTGGTCACCCATTACGGGACTCGGAAGATTCTCGACGGTATCAGCTTCCAGGCACGGCAGGGCGAGATCATGGTCATCATGGGCGGCAGCGGTTCGGGCAAGAGCACCCTGCTGCGCCATCTGCTCGGCCTGCATCAGCCGACCTCGGGAAGCATCAGTCTGCTTGGCAAGGACATTACCCAGCTCAGTGCCGACGCGATGTACGACCTGCGCAAGAACATGGGTGTGGCGTTTCAAGGCGGCGCGCTGTTTAACTCGATGACGGTCGGCGAGAACGTCGAACTGCCGCTGCGCGAACATACCCGGCTCGACGAAAATACCATGCGCATCATGAGCCGCATGAAGCTCGAGGTGGTGCATCTGGCCGGCTTTGAAAACCTGATGCCGTCGGAGTTGTCAGGCGGCATGATCAAGCGCGCGGCGCTGGCCCGAGCCATTGTCATGGACCCGCGCCTGCTGTTTTTTGACGAGCCTTCGGCGGGACTAGACCCGGTGGTTTCGGCCGAACTCGATGAGCTGATCCTGATTCTGCGCGATGCGATGAATATGACGATTGTCGTGGTCACGCACGAACTGGAGAGCGCCTTCAAGATCGCCGACCGCATTACCGTCCTTGATCAGGGGCGCATCCTGATGTCGGATACCGTTGCCGCCGTGCGCGCCAGCGACAATGAACGCATCCAGTCGCTCCTCAACCGCACGCCAAGAAACGAAGCCATCAACCCGGATGAGTATATGGAGCGACTGACCCGAGAGATTTTCTGACCATGAGGCTTATCGAATGAAGCGCGACAACGTCAATTACCTGCTGGTCGGCAGCTTTGTGCTGCTGATGGCCGCCATGCTGTTCTACGCGCTGTACCGGATCACCGGTCACAGTAAAGAGGGCGATATCTACTTCACCCATTTCCCAAACGTGGCCGGCATCAAGGAGGGGACGGTAGTGACCTACGAGGGTTTTGAAGTGGGGAACGTGGCACAGATCAGCCCGCTGACACGTGACAACCACACCACGTACCGCATCACCCTCAACCTGCGCGCGCCAGTCAGGATTCCGGTTGACAGTCGCGCCGTGATTGCCACGCCGGGGCTGCTCAGTGCGCCAGTAGTTGAGATCAAGGAAGGCCATAGCCGCGACATCGTGGCCATCGGTGAGGATATTCCCGGCAGCCTCCGCGTTGATCTGATGGAGACGGTCGCTGCGTTGGCCGCCGATCTTGGAAAGATCACCGAAACCAGCATCAAGCCAATGCTCGCGCAAATCAACCAGAACGTGTCGCCAGCGTTGGCCGATATGCGCTCGATGATGGAACGCATCAACCGCACGGCAGGGCGCATTGACGCCCTGTTCAACGACGAGAACGTGAAGCACTGGGGCCGGCTGTTGCAAAATGCCGATGGGGCGTCGGCCAATGCCCTGAAACTGTCGACCGATCTGTCGGGGGTACGCTACGAGGTGGAAGCGCTGATCAAGGACTCCCGCGGCATCGTCTCGAGCAGTGGCAAGGATTTGAAAGATGCATTGCGCCGCGTCGATGCGACGCTCTACCAGCTTGAGGCGGCTGGACGCAACCTCAACGAGTTTTCCCGCACCATCCGCGAAAATCCGGCCGCGCTGCTGCAAAGCCGACCGCCAACCGATGCCGCAGGAGCAACGCAATGAACCGACTGCACGCCATCCTTCTGTCGCTTTCCCTGCTACTTTCCGCCTGTGGCAACGTGCCGCCGGCGCCGATCGATCGCTTCTACCGCTTGCAGCCGGTGAGTCTTTCATCCTCCGCCAAAGCGTTACCTGGTGCGGTGGCCGTTCAGCCGTTCCGCGCCGACAGCCTGTACGCGGAACGCCCCATCGTCTATAGCGAAGCGACCAGCCTGCGCCAGTTACGCCAGTACTACTATCACCTGTGGCTCTATCCGCCGGCACAGATGGTGCGTGAGCATCTGCTGGCCAGCCTTGGCAACGCGGTGGACCTTTCCGGCGGCAACACGGCAGCGAATGTTTTGGATGGGCGCATTCTCAACTTCGAACGCGTGCTGTCGGGCAAGAATAGCAAGGCCGTAGCCGTAGCCGTAGTCGCACTTGAACTGTCTCTATATGCCGCCGGCAAACCACTGCTGAACAAGACTTATCAGGCGGAACAGGCCGCCGCCGACGACTCGCTAGACGCTTTTGTCGTGGCCATGGAGCAGGCGCTGAGCAGGATCTATGCGGAGTTTCTGGCCGACCTGGCGCGCAGCGGATCAAGTCGGGAACTGTAGGTCATACCGATCATGGAAGGGTGTCTGATGCGAAAAATTTTGATCCTGATTGTCGTCTTCATGGCTGTTGCCGCAACACCGCTGTCGGCACAAACACCCGTTGCTGTCCTTCAGGCCGAGTTTGGCCTCTTCGACGCCAGTAATCCGCGTGAACTCCGCTTCGAGCCGGCCAATGTTGTTCCCCACAAGGTGGGTCAGCGTTACGGCTGGATCATCGAAGTCGGCACCGCCAGGCGTACCTTGAGTGTACGCGAAGAATACCTGCTGCCCACCGAAGTCGAGATTCCGAACGACACCGACCCCGTAAGCGAAAGCTTGAGCATTCGACCACAGCGGCGCAACCAGGTCAGCCAAAGACAACTGGTTCCCGTAGACGGCAAGATTTACGGCGAATGGGCTGTGGGGCCAAGCGAACCCGCCGGCCATCGGCATCTTCAGGTGATCATTGAAGGCCAGGTGGCGGCAAGTTTTGAGTTCGACGTGAAATGAGACTGTCCAAAGCCGTTCAGTCTCACGCCTGAATTCCTACTGGCGAACCGCATCTGCCCAGCAGTTGGGTGTTTCGTAGAGGCGTACACGCTCCAAGCGAAGATGATTGCCGTAGGTGTCGCGATAAACGGCATTGAGCAGGGCGAAAGCCTGCCCGGCGAGATTCTCGGCCGTCGGGATGCAATCGAGCACCACGGTCTTGTGGTCCGGCAGGGTTCGCAGAAACTCGACAACCGGCGTATCGCCGGCATAGACCAGAAAGGAGTGATCCCAGTGGTCAACCAGGTGTTGTTGCGCCAACGATTTGATTTCGCCAAAATCCATCACCATACCATTGGCCGGATCGCCTGCCTGCTCGATGATGTTACCCGCCAGCGTGACCTCCAGCGCATAGCGATGACCATGCAGATGGCGACACTGGCTTTTGTGGTCAGGTATGCGATGACCGGCATCGAATTCAAGGCGGCGGGTGACGAGCATTGAAAAAACTCGGAGCAAAGAGCAGCGCGGATTATATCATTGCCCGATTGGGCGCCCCGTCGCGCCTTGTCTGGCGCGCCGAGGAGTTTGCCAAGCATGTTGACTATTAACGATCACAGCCGCGAAAGTGCAGGAATGACCTATGTATACCCCGTCGTATCACGCCGCGCCGGCGGTGTCTCGGTGGGCATCAACCTGAACGTCAACAACGCCTGCAACTGGGCCTGCGTGTATTGCCAGGTTCCCAACCTGACGCGTGGCGGGCCGCCACCGATTAATCTGGAGTTGCTTGAAATTGAGCTAAGGCGCTTTCTGCACGACGCCACCGACGGCGATTTCTTGCTCAGAAACGCCCCGCCGAAAGCGCGGCGACTGGTCGATGTGGCTTTTTCCGGAAATGGCGAGCCAACCAGCGCGCCGGAGTTTGCCGAAGCTGTGGAGCGTGTCGGGGGTGTGCTGCTGGAATTTGGTCTGCTGGAGAGCGTCAAAATACGTTTGATTACCAACGGCAGCCTCATGCACCGTCCTTTGGTGCGGCAGGGGATTGCCCGCATCGGTGCGCTGGGCGGGGAGGTCTGGTTCAAAATTGATCGCGCCACAGCGGACGGCATCGAGTGCGTCAATGGTGTCCGCCTGACGCCGGAGAAAATCAGGGAATCGCTTTTGCTGTGTGCGGAATTGGCGCCAACCTGGGTGCAAACCTGCTACTTCGCCATTGATGGCGAAGTAGCCAGTGAAACGGAGCAGTCGGCCTATCTTGAGCTCATCGAATCAGTCAAGGAAAAGATAAAGGGCGTGCACCTTTACGGTCTGGCACGCCCTTCGTTGCAGCCTGATGCATCAAGGTTGTCGAATCTGAGTCAGGAAAATTTTCAACGCTTTGCCAAACGTGTCTCCTCCCAGGGCACCGAAGTTGTTGCCAACCCCTGATGCCTAGTTAGATCAGGCCGCTTTTTTCTTGCTCTTGGCGGACTTTTTCAGGGTCTTGAACAACTCGGACTCTTCGCTCTTCAGGTACTCGATGACATCTACATCTTCGCGCTTGATGCGCTGGATGTCGATCTGTTCGACGTGCACCAGGCGAAGCAACTCACGTACCGGGCGCGGCATGTTGCGACCGCTCTCATAGCGGGAACCGCCGCTTTGCGTGACGCCAATCTTTGACCAAAATTGTTGCTGATTCAGACCAAGCTTGCGGCGAATCTCGCGCGGATCGGTTTTGTCCATGGTTTTGGTGCTGTTCATTTTTTTCCTTTCGTGCGGTTAGCCTGCAGTAGTGAAGTCGAGGCTCTTTCGACCTCGTTCGATGATCCTGTACTTACAACCTTCAATATAGCGCACGCAGCGTAGAACAAATACATAAAAATTGCAAGCAGCATTTAATAAGACCATATGACTAATAGGGCCAGCATCCTGAAAAAGAAAAACCCTTTACGTTTCAACCAGGCATTGAGGTAAAATCGCGACCTTTCGAAAAGTAAAAATTGGATTGTTAATGGGGCTGATAGTTCAGAAATTCGGCGGCACGTCGGTTGCCACAACGGACCGCATCAAAAATGTAGCCAAGCGGGTGGCGCGCTGGAAAGCAGAGGGGCATGACATTGTCGTTGTTCCCTCGGCCATGTCTGGCGAGACCAATCGCCTGATCGGGCTGGCTAAAGCGATTTCTTCCACGCCCGATCCACGTGAGCTCGACGTCATTGCCTCGACTGGCGAGCAGGTGACCATCGCCCTGCTGGCCATGGCCATGCACGAAGAGGGCCTCAAGTCGAAAAGCTATACCGGCCCGCAGGTTCGCGTGCTGACCGACAGCACCTTTACCAAGGCGCGCATTCTGCATATCGACGACGAGCGAATTCGCAAGGATCTGGCCGAAGGCCATGTCGTTGTCGTTGCCGGATTTCAGGGCGCCGATGAGCATGGCAACATCACCACACTCGGTCGCGGCGGTTCCGACACCTCGGCCGTGGCCTTGGCTGCGGCGTTGCAGGCTGACGAATGCCAGATCTATACCGACGTCGACGGGGTCTATACCACGGATCCACGCGTTGTCCCAGAGGCCCGCAAGCTCGACACCATTACCTTTGAAGAAATGCTGGAAATGGCCAGCCTGGGCTCAAAGGTCCTGCAGATACGCTCTGTCGAGTTCGCCGGCAAATACAAAGTCAAACTGCGTGTGCTTTCCAGTTTTCAGGACGAAGGCGAAGGCACATTGATCACTGTTGAGGAAGACAAGAAAATGGAACAACCGATCATCTCCGGAATCGCCTTCAATCGCGACGAGGCCAAGCTCACCGTACTCGGCGTTCCTGATCGCCCGGGTATCGCCTATCAGATTCTCGGCCCGATTGCTGACGCCAACATTGACGTTGATATGATCATTCAAAACGTCGGTCACGATGGCACCACCGACTTCTCGTTTACAGTCAATCGTGCCGACTACACCAAAGCGCTGGAACTGCTCAAGGACGTCGCCACCAGGATGAATGCGCGCGGTGTGACCGGCGATAACAAAACCTGCAAGGTGTCGGCGGTTGGTGTCGGCATGCGATCCCATCCGGGAGTCGCCAGCAAGATGTTCAGTGTGCTGGGTGCCGAGGGGATAAACATCCAGATGATTTCCACGTCCGAAATTAAAATTTCCGTTGTCATTGAAGAAAAATACCTTGAACTGGCCGTGCGCATCCTGCACAAGGCCTTCGGTCTCGAAAAAGCGGATTGATTCCGGTTATGGTTTGACCGAGCGTGTTGGAAAAGCTATCATCGCGCCCTTCTGGAGACGTGGCCGAGAGGTCGAAGGCACTCCCCTGCTAAGGGAGCATTCGGGCAAAACCTGAATCGAGGGTTCGAATCCCTCCGTCTCCGCCAAATACCAAGAGATACGCCAACGCGAACTCTCTGAAATTGGCGTATCAAACTGCCGGAGCCCCTTGCAGCAAGGGGTTCCGAGCAAAACCTCATGATCTTCCGAGTTTTTGACGAACCTGAACTGTACCGTTCAGAAGCGGCTTTTTCGCCTTTTGGCACCCAAAATTCTGTACTTCAAACCGTCTTTAGTGCAGGTTTTTGGCCATTGCTTGGAAATGGCCGCGGTTTGTTGGAAATACTTGTAACGGCTTGCATCTGAGCTGCAAAAATAGGCATAATTCTCCGCCCCTGGGATAACTAGGCAGGACTGTTCGTAAGCCTCGATGTCACTCACCCGACACAGGATGCGGCCCATCATCTTGATGTAGGGTGGCCCAATCTTCTGTGAGCGCCAGCGCTGAATCCGCGAAACCGAACAGAACCAGCGTTCGGCCAGTAGTTCTTCCGAGATGATCACCATCACCGAATGGAACTTGCAAATCTCCTGCGGGCGATCAGGCAAGGGAGGCAGGGGTGACTGAACAGATTCATCTGCCACCTTCTTTCTTGGCCTCGCAGCTTGCGGATTTGTTGTCGTCTGCGGGAGGTTGAGTTTTCGTTGCAGACCGGTGATCAGGATGCGCAAGAGATCCTCGCCTTGCTCCTTGGCCGTCATCTTCTTGACGTCGTTCTGCCTGAACGTCAGAGGTTCGTAACCGTCATTCGGTTTGCGTTTGTTCTTGCTGGCAGTTGGTTTCATGATTGAAATATGGAAGCCTACCAGCCTGTTACTTGCTGCATGCCACCCTTTCCGGCACAATTCGCGCCAATGTGTCACGGGCAATAGTTCCCGAAAACCATCCAGGAGTATGACGTGCAACACACGCGTGTCGACATCGACAGATCACACAAGCGGCAGCCTGTAGCGGTGATGTCCCTACGTGCGTTGCCGTGCGTACTTGGTCCGTCACCCGTTTGCCCGACCAGTACGTTCGCCCAGTTTGAATACGATCACGATCGCGCGCAGTGCAACGGTTGGAACGAATACGCAAAAAAAAGCATCCGGGAGGGAAATGGATAGCCTAGCCCGACAGACCGAAAGGTCTCAGGCTACGAGGCCCGGATGCTCCGAAAGGACTCCGGGCCTCGTGCTTTTCAAGGTCCCGGCCGTTTATAGAAAAGGATGACATCATGGGAATGTTCGATCACCTGAAGTGCAAATATCCATTGCCTGATGCCGGCGATAACGATCTGGAATTCCAGACCAAGGACACGCCGGCACAGTTTCTGGACAACTACGAAATCCGCGCGGACGGCTCTTTGTGGCACCTGGAATACGATATCGAGGACAGGAGCGACTCGAATGCCGAGGGACTCGCTCGCCTGGTCGGCAGGCTAAGCCGCGTCAACGAGCGCTGGGAGCCTGTGCCGTTTACTGGTGAGATCCGCTTCTACTGCCACGTCGGCGAAAACCAGTGCACCGAGTTCTCGGCTTATTTCGTGAACGGCATGCTGCTGGTTTCCGGTGCGGACGACGGGTACTTTCTGCGCGTGCGTCACGGAACGGAGTTTCGGGACTACCGACTGGCCCACTCTGACGTGGAAATCCGGATCGTCGACAACGATGCCTTCCTCTATCGTGCGGGTGATGACCTCTGGCTGGATCATGCGCCGGAGACGCTGGGATTGAAGATCGTGAACGTGGCGGAGGGCACATGAAACAGCGAATTCGCTACTGGAGCTGTTCCCGGCTTGCCGACTGGATGCGCGGCACTACGAAGCCGCACAGCGAAACCGCCGGGGGCTGGCGTGATTGGAAGGAGGATGCGAAAGCCCGGAAACCCTTGCGCTTCTGGCTTGCAGAGGAGTTTCTCGATAAAGCCCAGGACTTTGTCAACTGGCCCATGGACCGGCTACACAATCTGACGTACTGGATCAACAACCGGTTCGTCGAGCAGACCCACGTGTGCCGCACCGGGCTGAAGAAGGGGGAGTGGCACGAGACCGGCGAACGCATGCTGCACGGCCTGTTCAACGAACTGGTCTGGTTCGTGAGAGAGCAGAAATCCTGGATGGAATACATCAGCCATTCCGACAAGTACCGCCACCTTCCGTTCTGGAAGACAACGTGGCCCTTTCGCCACTTCACCCACTTCAACTATCCCGAGTTGGGGCTGGTGTACCTGGAGTGGGAGAAGGGCCTGGCGTACAACGAAAGCTGGTATGGCTATCCCGATCGCGTGTTCACGGATGCAGAAAAAGCCAACTACCCGGACTACGGGCAGCTGATGCCACAAGCCAAGAATGCCACCGAAATTGGCGAACTCTACGACTGGTGGGTAAATGTCCGCCCGAAGCGCCCGGATCCCATGGATGTGGGAGGTTGGTCGGCCTACTGCGACTACATGCGCGTCAGATATGGCGACGAAGTCCTCCATGAAGAGCGCACGGATGAAGAACGGGCCATGAGCAAGCAAGCCCTGGACAAGACCCACGAGATCGAGCAAGCCTATGACGATGAAGACACCGTCATGATGAAGCGGTTGATCGAAATCCGCAGTTCCTTTTGGACCTAGGCGTAAAGTTGCTACCCACTGCATGAAGCTTGTATCGGGCACCGGTACGGATCAAGCAGGCGGTAAGTCAGTCAATCGTTTGTTCTGAATTCGCAAGACGCAGTGCGCCAGAATGATTGCGATTTGGCGCAGCGGAGTTATGGGGTAAGCCGGTGCCTGCATATGGATACCTTTTGGTTTCGCGATGGCCGTATAACTCACCTACTCCCAGAAGGAAGTCAAGGCTGCGCAGCACAGAGATGTTCTCCCATGGCTGTTTCGCTACATTGGTAAATATTGACTTCTACCGATGTTGTGCAACACTATGCACCATATGAACACCACCACCGACCGGCTTATCGAACTCGTGCGATCTCTGGGACTGCTTCGTCCCAGAGATCTGACTGCGCAGGGAATCCCGCGGGTTTCCCTGACTCGGGCTGTCCGCCGTGGAGATCTGGAGCGCGTCGGTCGGGGACTTTACAGACTGCCGGGCCGGCAGGTGTCGGAACACGGATCACTCGCCGAGGTGGCTCGCCGCGTCCCCAAAGGGGTCGTGTGCCTGCTCTCGGCACTGAGGTTTCACGGCCTGACGACTCAAGCCCCCTTCGAGGTGTGGCTCGCCATCGAAAACAAAGCACTGGCCCCCAAACTGGACTACCCGAAGCTGCGAATTGTCCGGTTCTCCGGCGCGGCGCTGACGGAGGGCATTGAAGAGCATGGTGTCGACGGCGTCACGGTCCGCGTTACTGCTGTCGCCAAGACCGTCGCCGACTGCTTCAAGTACCGTAACAAGATTGGCCTCGACGTTGCCCTGGAAGCCCTGCGTGATGCGTGGCACGCGAAACGCATGACCAGTGATGACCTCTGGCATTACGCAAAGGTCTGCCGTGTGGCCAACGTAATGCGCCCATATCTGGATAGCCTGTCATGAGCGGTCGGAACCTTGCGGCGTCGATCCGTGACCGGCTGCTAAACAAGGCCAGAGCGGAAAAACTGGACTACAACCTGCTGCTAATCCGGTATGCGCTGGAGCGCATGATCTACCGTCTGAGCATCTCGTCAGAGCGGGATCGGTTTCTGTTGAAGGGAGCTTTGCTGTTCGACTTGTGGTTCGATGTGCCGCACCGTCCGACACACGACGCCGATTTTCTTGGTTTCGGTTCGGCGGAAATTCCGCAGGTAGAAGCGGTATTCCGGGACATCTGCCGGATCGAGGTGGCAGATGGGATCGTGTTCGATCCGGATTCTGTAAAGGCGTCTGAAATTCGTAAGGAAGCCAACTACGCCGGAGTCCGGGTCACGCTGTTGGGCATGCTCGACAAGGCGCGTTGCCCGGTCCAAGCTGACATCGGCTTCGGGGATGCCGTCGTTCCCGGCCCCGATGAAGTTGATTACCCGGTTCTCCTTGCTGAGTTGCCGGCACCCCACCTGCGGGTGTATCCCCGTTACACAGTGGTTGCCGAGAAGTTCGAGGCGCTGACGTCACTCGGCATACTCAACAGCCGGATGAAGGACTATTTCGATCTGTGGGTACTGGCGAGGCATTCCGAGTTCGACAGCCAGATTTTGACACGAGCGATTGCCGCAACCTTTCAACGCCGGCAGACCGGATTTCCTGATGGAGTGCCCATCGGATTGAGCAACGAATTCGCCAGTGATCCGCAGAAGGTCAAGCAGTGGAACGCCTTCTTGAGAAAAAATGCTATCGATCCAAAGCCACTGTCAGAGGTAGTAACGTATCTACGTGAATTCCTGATGCCAGTGCTGGCATCAGCGGCAAAGGTCCAAGGAGCAACGGAGGCGTGACTGCTGCAGTTCCAACCAGTGTGGCGCTCAAACCCGTTGATCGGGTCCTCATTGAGCGCAAGGCACCATAGGCAAGAATGATGGCAATCGCACGGATAGGTGACATCGGATACGAAGTGGTCGGCATGATTTTCCCCTCTGATAACGTGCCCGCATAACCGCGTAGTCGGGCTCAGAAGTCAAGGACGCCAAAGGTGGGTGCAGACGTCGTCAAGATTGGATGTTGCGGTTGACGGCTATAACCAAGGGAAGAAGAGGTCGCCCGGGTTTGAAGGAGGCGAGACAAAAATGAAAGCCATCGTTCAGGATTGTGGCCTGAGCACGGACAACAAATAAGGCTTCAAGCGAGGCTCGTCGTCTTGCCAATATTTGCCAAATCTTGTAGTGTGGCGTGTGCTTCACGATAGCCGAGATATACCTGCATGGCTAAGAGATGAGCCGAATCAAACGAGTTAGGAGAAACTCCTTTAATCTGCTGATTCAAAATATATTTCCTAATTACCATTCTGCTGAAGGCGTACTCAAGGAAACGTAGACGGTTTGTGTTGGCGTACCTTCTGGCCCGCCAGAACATAAGTAGCAACTCAAATGTTCTAGACCACCACGAAACCCCCACCAGACGCCAGTCTGTGCGGGGTTTTTCGTTTCTACCTGTTAACCTCGCCTCCCCGCATTCTCTGAATTCTGCGCTCTTAGACGCCAGTTTTCTCGAAACCTGTTAACTACGAGCATCTCGGTGCAGGTTTTCAATCGCCCTGTTGGCAAGGGATTCACGGCCATCGCGGTGAGTCCCGGTGTCATCGCCACTGACATGCTCATACGGGTGCTTGGAGCTGACGCCAACAAACACGATGCGCCGAATGTGTGGATGAAACGGGCGGTACCGTTCTTTCTTAAACTGACGGCAAAGGACAATGGGCAGTCGTTGAGGATTGGGTAATCGTCGAGGGTGCGTGACAATCGTCTTCCCGCTTAAACGACAAGCTGGCCGTGATCTCGGTCGAGCCTCGCGGAAATATCGGCAAATGAAGTTGTGGCACGGGGAAGTCCTTGCGAAATGAGGCACTGAACGTGTCGTCAATCTGAAAACCGTATCGTCGCAAATTCCGCACCCCGCTGCGTACTACTCTTTGACTTTTGCGCTAAAAATTTCGAGTAACGCTTATGCCTATTGGCTTCTTGAGTCTTCGCAAGTGAATTTGCATATCTTCGAGATCAGGTGCTCTGACCTTTCTGACCGGCATCAGACTCAGTTACGCACAGGGGCTTCGTGGCCCCTGTGTTGTCTGCTCCGCTACCGTTCGCGCCGCCCAACGCCCTCGTCAATTAATGCCGCCAGATTTATGCGGATTTACGCCGCCGGCAACGCTACACCGATGCGGCCCGCACATCTGCGATAATGCCCGGACTAATCTTTACAGGAGCTTTCATTGGAAACCTTATTGCCCGCCAGCGAAGTGGAAACCGCCGCAAACCCGCAATTCTCGGTGATCTGGTTGCACGGCCTGGGAGCGGATGGCTCCGATTTTGTGCCAGTGGTGCCCGAGTTGGGCTTGCCTGACGAGCTTGCAATCCGTTTCATCTTTCCCCATGCGCCATCGATCCCGGTCACCTGCAACGAGGGCTACGTGATGCCGGCGTGGTATGACATTATTTCGCTGGAGATCAGCAGCCGCTTGGTTGACGAAGCCGGAATCCTCAGTTCTTGCCAGGCGATTGCCCGTTTGATTGCACGCGAGAATCAGCGCGGGATTCCGAGCCATCGAATTTTCATCGCCGGATTCTCGCAGGGTGGCGCCATCGCCTACGCCACAGCGCTGACGTATCCGGAGAAACTGGCTGGAGTCCTCGCCCTGTCAACCTACCTCCCGCTCCCCGGCCTGCTCGCCGACAAAGCTGTGCTGGCCAATCGGGCGATTCCGATCTTCGCTGCCCATGGCACTGAGGATGAGGTGGTGCCGATCGAGCTTGGTCTGGCGGCACGAGATTTCCTGCTCGAGCGCGGTTACCGGCTTGAGTGGCATGACTACCCGATGCCACACTCGGTATGCCTTGAAGAGATCAAGGTGATCGGAAAATGGCTCGGTGACATCATGGCAGCATGCTGAGTTGAGCGGCGTCGTCCTCAACCGTGCCGCGCTCAGTGCCGCCGAGCTTCCAGCCTACGTGGGCATTGCCTTGGCCAATATTACGCTGGTCACTTCGGAACTGCTGGCGGCCGAGGCATTTGCGGCACTGATGGCGGCCGAGGTCATCGGCTTCGACACGGAATCAAAACCGACCTTTCTGAAAGGCGAGGTGTCGACCGGCCCGCATCTGATCCAGATGGCGAGCGAAAACCGGGCCTACCTGTTCCCGATCGCCCAACTGCCCAGTACCCGCGAGTTAAAAATCATGCTCGAGTCGCCGCGCCTGTTGAAGGTCGGGTTTGGCCTGGGCAATGATCGCAGTGCCCTTAAATCCCGTTTGGGCATCGAGCTTGCCAACGTCCTTGATCTGGGAGAGATTCTGCGCGGACAAGGGCATCGGGGAACGGTAGGTGCGAAAGTGGCAGTGGCGCATTTCTTCGGCGAGAAATTGCACAAATCCAAGAAAACTGGCACCAGCAACTGGGCCACTCCCCGCCTGACGGAGCGGCAGTTACTGTATGCGGCCAACGATGCCCATGTCGCGCTGCGGGTGTATCGGGCCTGGTTGCTGAGCCAGGAAGGGCGGGCTGAGCTTGTGTGATGGCAAGATTCAGGTCAGTTCTCGTCGCTGTTGCCGTTGACCCAGCGCAGCGACTCCATCAGGCAGGTATTGAGCGTGCTGCGGGTCAGGCTGGGGTCGGACAGTTGAGCGAGCAGGGCGTCACACCCTGCACCGTCATCGGCATCAAAGCAATCGATCAGCGCCAGTGTTTTGCCGAGCCTGCCGGCACGGGATATCAGTGCCTGCATGATTTCAGCTTCGAGGGCAATCTGCTCGAAAATCTCGTTCATGGGTAGGCCAAGGGCTGCCGGCATCATCGACATGATTCCGGTAATGAAGGCTTGGTCAGCCAGTTTTTGATCAGCCGGGCGGTCGTATGCGATTAGCATTTCCATCATCCGGCCGCGCAGCGCGGCGAGTTGCAGCAGAGGGGAACGGCTGGCGTCGGGTGTTTTTCCTGAGGGGGCCATGAGCAGTAATTGCAGCCAGCGCTGCAATTGGCGTCGGCCAAGCAGCGTGATGGCGTGGCGTAGGGAAGCGATAGGTCGCGACAGGCCGTAGCCGACTGAATTGACGATGCGCAGCAGATTCACCGCGAGCGCCGGCTCGTGTTTCATGGCTTCTTCGATCTTGGCGGTATCCGAATCACGGCCGGCGAGGTTGATCAGTTGAATCAGGGCGGCCTGCGATGCCGAAAGGCGACGTCCGCTGACAATCTCAGGCCGGGCAAAAAAATGCCCCTGAAAAAGCTGGAAGCCAATCTTCTGACAGCGTTCCATTTGCTCTTGCGTATCAACGCCTTTGGCCAGCAGTTTGAGCGGAAGTTTGGCCAGGGGTCCGGCGAGTTCGCGCAGCATGGCATCGTCGCATCGAGTGATGTCGATCTTGACGATGTCGAGCATGGTCAGCAACGGCCGGCTGCATTCATCAAGGCCGACGTAATCGGCCAGCGCCAGCGCATAGTGTCGATCGCGTAGGGCGCGGCAGCGCTCGAGTGTACGCTCATCCGGCGCGGCATTAAGAACGAGTTCGAGAACGACGGCATCGGACGGCAGCGCCTCGACCGCATCGTCGTGGACAAAGTCCGGGTCAACGCGCAGAAAAGCCTTGCTGCGCCCCAGTGCGCTGCGGATGCCCAGTTCGGCGTAGACCGCACAGACGAGCGTTGCCGCACGCGATCGGTCGTAGGTGGCGGGCCGACTGGCCTCCGCCGGCGATTGCAGCGACAGTTCGTAACCAAAGAGTTCATGCTGCAGGTCGACAACTGGCTGGCGGCTGAGCAGGGCTTCGTTGATGGCTGAGTCACTCATGAGGATGGCGGGTTTGCTTAAGGGGCGATTACGCTTGCTCCTGGCCAAGGTGATTGGCCCAGGACAGGGCCTGCGTGAGGCAATTGCCAAGAAAATCCATGTTGATTGCCGGATGGCCGTGCAGCGCTTCTTCAAGCACCACCGGGTCGGTCTGTTCAGTTGCTTCCACCAGACGCAGCAGTTGACCATGCGCTCCACCGTACCCGGTCAGTGCCTGTTTGACCCGCAGAGCGACGGGCAACTGCTCGACGATATCCTCCATCGCCATGCCGATCAGGGCGGGCATCAAGGAAATGATGCCGACCATGAAGGCCTGATCCGAGAATTCGCGGTTCCTGGCGTGCTCGCGGTCGGCCAGCAGCTCCATCAGCCGACCACGGGTTGCGGCCAACTGTAGCAGAGGGGGGGTATCTTGCGTCGCGCCCTTGGGGTCGGTGTAAATGAGTAGTTGCAACCAGCGTTGCAACTGCCGGCGACCGAGAATTGTTATGGCATGTCGCAGCGAGGTGATTTTCGTTGCCAGGCTGCAACTGACCGAATTCGTCAGGCGCAGCATGTTGACGGTTAGCCCGGGCTCGAGTTTGAAGGCGTTTTCGATGGCGTCGGTTTCAGCATCTTCAAGGATCAGCCCGAGCAGGCGTATGAGTGACAGTTGTGAAGGATTGAGCTTTTTGCCGACGATGATTGTTGGCCGGGCAAAAAAGTAGCCCTGAAACAGGTCGAAGCCCAGACTGTGGCACAAGGAAAACTGTTCGATCGTTTCCACTTTTTCGGCCAGCAGCTTCTTACCGAAGGGGATGAACTGGGCCACGACGACGCGCAGGCGATCGGCGTCCATTTTCATGATGTCGACCTTGATGATATCGACCAGGGCCAGCAGCGGAAGATAGTCCGCGCTGATATCTTCGATGTCGTCGATGACCAGGGTAAACCCATGCTCATGAAGTTGCTGGCAACGCGCGACGACTTCTGTCGTCGGCGCAACAGTATCGAGAATCTCAAAGGCAGCGAGTTGCGGCGGCAGCGCTTCGATCAGGTCGCTGAACAGCAGCTCGTGGTCAATGCTGATGAAGCCACGATAGGGGCCGAGCGCGTTATTGGTTGCCAATTCGGTAAAGGTATTGGCAATCACCGTTGCCGTTGCCTGCGTTGGGTCAAGGATGTCAGCGCGGTTGCCGGTAGCGAGCGGGCCATCACGAAAAAGCAATTTGTAGGCGAACAATTGCTGGTTGCGATCAAGGATAGGCTGGCGACCGAGAAAAACTTCCAGCTGCTCGTTATTGGGCATGTTGATTCCTTTTTGACGTCGGGCGCGACCTGCTAGCGGCAAATCTTAGCACTAGCGAAATGGCCGTGCTCGGCTGCGTGGTGACTTCAAACGATCAATGCAGTGTGCGCAAGCGGCTGTGGTCCGGCTCACTGCCGGGCTCCGCTGCGGCATCATCGGCGGCGGTCGTGGAGTGGTGCGAGAGCAGGCGCCAGCCGTTGGGGCCACGCTGGAAGACGTTGGTCGACAGCATCGGGCCTTGTGGTTTTGGCTCATCACCGAGGTAGAGTATTTCGACGACACTATGCACGTCGAGCATGACACTTTTCCAGCGGGTGCTGCGCTTGACGTGCACGGTAAGGCGGGGATTGTTGGCGAAAATTGCCCGCCAACTGTCGCGGATGGCCGCGGGCCCGGTCAGGCGCTGCCCGGTCGGGTGAATGCAGACGATTTCTTCGTCATCTGCCCAGACACTCATCAAGGCTTCGAGGTCGCCGCGACCAATAGCCCCATAGAAGGCATTTTCAGCGTCTTCGGCGGTGGTGAAAATGACACTCATCGACTTGCTCCCGTCGGGTAAGCCAGGGGTTGGGCATTCAGACAGGCCGCCAGCACCCGCTGTGGCTCAAGTTTGTTCAGGCAATCGAGGTGGCCGAGCGGGCATTCGCGCTCGAAACAGGGGCTGCACTTTAGGTTGAGGCTGATGATTTGCGCATGTGGCGACAGCGGTGGGGTAAAGCCCGGTGACGACGATCCGTAGACGGCGACCAGAGGACGGTCGAGCGCCGCAGCGACATGCATCAGACCGGAATCGTTGCAGACAACAACGCTGGACGCCGCGATGAGGTCGATGGCCTGGGTCAGCGAGGTTCTTCCGCAGAGGTTGACTGGCGCGCCATCGCCCGCTGCCTGGCGCACGCTGCGGACAATATCGTCGCCGATCGCCCTGTCCTGCGGCGAACCGAGAAGCCAGATGGCATAACCGCGTTTGGCCAGTTCGTCACCCAGCGTCGCGAAATGACGTGCCGGCCAGCGCTTGGCTGGGCCGTATTCGGCACCTGGGCAGAAAACCGCGACTCGTTCCGGGCGCACCATGCCCAGGGCAGCCAGTGTCGCCGTTTGCTGCGCGCTGCTGGAGACCAGGCGCGGTACGGGAAGCGGTCGCGGCAAGGGGGTGCCAGGGGCTTCGGCGAGCTGCGCGAAGCGCTCACTCATTTGCGGCAACGCGCTTTCATCAAGCCGGTGGCGGCGGTTGATCAAACCGTAGCGGAATTCGCCGGTAAAACCAATGCGCTCGGGAATGCCGGCCAGCCAGGGGATGAGCGCCGACTTGAGCGAATTGGGCAGGATGTAGGCGCGCTGGTAAGCGGCCTGCGCCAACTGGCGCGCCAGACGGTGACGCGCTGCCAGGGACAGTTCGCCATGCGCGAAAGGATTGTCCATGACCTGCCCGATCTGCGGCATGCGGTGCAGCACTGGCGCCACCCAGGGGGGGGCCAGTGCATCAAGTTGCAGTCCCGGAGTGTGTTCGTGCAGACGCATGAACAGTGGCTGTGCCATGACAGTGTCGCCAATCCAGGCGGGGGCGACAAGTAGTGCTTTCATGGTGTGACGCCCAGGTGCTGCCGGGTTTTGGCAAGCTCAGTGCTGCCCTTTGGGCAACTCGCCGGTGAACACATAGTGTGCGCTGCAATAGGGGCAGACGACTTCGCCCGTATGGCTAAGGTCGAGAAAAACGCGCGGATGGCGCGACCACAGCGGTGCATCCGGCAGCGGGCAGTGCAGCGGCAGATCATGGGTAGTAATTTTGATGGTTTTCGATGCGGTATTCTCAGCCATGGTGCACAACCTTGTGATCTGAAATCAAGCGGTGAAAAAAGCCGGACGGGTCAAATGTAACTGAGCCAGTCCTGATGCGCTGGCGCCCGGCCATTGACGCAGTCGAAGAACAGGCTCTGGATCTGGCTGGTGATCGGCCCGCGTTGTCCGGTGCCGATCTGGCGGTTGTCGAGTTCACGGATTGGCGTTACTTCGGCGGCCGTTCCGGTGAAGAACGCTTCGTCGGCACAATACACTTCGTCGCGTGTGATGCGCTTCTGGATCACCGTCAGGCCAAGTTCGTCAGCCAGCGTCAGCACTGAAGCGCGCGTGATGCCTTCAAGGCAGGACGTCAGGTCCGGCGTGTACAACTGGCCGTTCTTGACGATGAAAACGTTCTCGCCGGCGCCTTCGGCGACATAGCCATCAACGTCGAGCAGCAGGGCCTCGTCGTAACCGTCGTGGGCGACTTCCTGGTGCGCCAGGATCGAGTTGGTGTAGGTGCCAACCGATTTTGAACGACACATATTGATGTTCACGTGGTGGCGCGTGAAGGACGAGGTCTTGACGCGGATACCCTTCTCCATGCCTTCGGCGCCCAAGTAGGCGCCCCAGGGCCAAGCGGCGATGGCAACATGCGTAGACAGCGCTGTTGCCGCGATGCCCATGGCTTCTGAGCCATAGAAAACGATCGGCCGGATGTAGCAGGACTCGAGGCGGTTGGCGCGCACAACCGCCTTATGCGCCTCAATCAGCGTGGCCCGGTCGTAGGGCATTTTCATCTGGAAAATGTGCGCTGAATTGAACAGCCGTTCGGTGTGTTCATGCAGGCGGAAGATGGCGGTGCCCTGTTCGGCCTGATAGGCGCGAATGCCCTCGAAGACGCCCATGCCATAGTGCAGGGTATGGGTCAGGACGTGGGTCGTGGCTTCGCGCCAGGGCACCAGTTTGCCGTCATGCCAGATAAATCCGTCGCGATCCGCCATGGACATGGTGTTCTCTTCCTCAGCCGCAATTTTCGAAAACGGAATTCTAGCCGATTTCGCTGCCCGCTTGGCGGTAAAATAGGCGCTTTGCATTGTCTCGAAGCCAACCATGATCTGGAAGCCGCATGTGACCGTCGCCGCCGTTCTTGAACGCGACGGGAAGTTTCTGCTCGTCGAAGAAGAAAGCGATGACGGAATTCGTTTCAACCAGCCGGCCGGCCACCTCGAGTGCGGTGAATCGCTGACCGATGCGGTGATCCGCGAGGTGCTGGAAGAGACTGCTTACGGCTTCAATCCGAAGTCTCTGGTTGGCGTCTATAACTGGCGCAACGAGGCCAGGGACGTGACCTACCTGCGTTTTGCCTTTGCTGGCGAAATCACCGGGCACGATGCACAACGCCCGCTCGACACCGGAATCATCGCTGCGCGCTGGCTGGCGCTCGATGAAATTCGCGGCCTCGAAGCACGGCACCGCAGCCCGCTGATTCTGCGCTGCATCGAAGACTGGCAGGCTGGCAAGCGTTATCCGCTTGAACTGATTACGCACTACGCATGAGGTGGCTGGCCTGCATCCTGCTGCTCTGCACTCTGAGCGTGAGGGCCGAAGAGCGGGTCATGGTGTGTTTCAACTATGGTTGCCTGGCGCAGGCGGAGGTTGTCTATGGCGACGAGCAGTTACGCCAGCTCGGCCTGATTCTGGGGCAGGCGCACGATGCGGCGCAGGAGCGGGTGGCGATTGGCATTGCCGTCGGTCGTTTGCTCGACTGGGCGGGCAAGCAGTCGCCGATTTTTGCCGATCGCGGCGGCAACTACGCCGATGATGGCGTCTATGGCAAGATGGATTGCATCGACCACTCGACGACGACGACACGCCTGCTGCATCTGATGGACCGGCGGGGCTTGCTGCGTTATCACCGGGTGCTCGAACCGGTGGTGCGGCGAAGCTTCCTGATCTTCGAGCACTACACGGCGCTGATCGAGGAAGTTGAACAGGCGGGCGGGCGGCGCTACGTGGTGGATAGCTGGTTTTTTGATAACGGCCAGCCGGCGGTGGTGATGCCGCTGGCGCAATGGCGTGCGGGAGAGAGTCCGAATGTCGGTGAATGAGAGCAAGACGGTGGTCGTCGGTTTGTCCGGCGGCGTCGATTCTGCGGTGGCGGCGCTGCTCCTGAAAGCGCAGGGCTGGAAAGTGATCGGCCTGTTTATGAAGAACTGGGAGGACGACGATAGCGACGAGTACTGCTCGTCGCGTCAGGACCTGATCGATGTCATGAGCATTGCCGACAAGATCGGCATCGACGTTGAAGTGGTCAACTTCGCCAGGGAGTACAAGGAGCGTGTCTTCGCACAATTCCTCACAGAATACCAGGCCGGACGTACGCCCAATCCCGACGTGTTATGCAATTCGGAAATCAAGTTTCGCGCCTTTCTCGAACACGCCGTCAAAATGGGCGCGCACAAAATCGCCACCGGCCATTATGCCGGAGTGCGCGAATTTGACGGCATGTTCCAGTTACTCAAGGCCGAGGATGGCAGCAAGGACCAAAGCTATTTCCTGCACCGCCTGAACCAGCAGCAACTGGCGATGACGCTTTTTCCGCTGGCCGACATCTACAAGCGCGATGTACGGAAAATGGCGCTGCAAGCCGATCTTCACGTCGCTGTCAAAAAGGATTCGACCGGCATCTGCTTCATCGGCGAGCGGCCGTTCAAGGAATTCCTGATGCGCTATCTGCCGCCCAAGCCAGGTGAGATTCGTTGCCTTGACGATGACCGTGTCATCGGCGAGCACGACGGGCTGACCTTTCACACCATCGGCCAGCGCAAGGGCCTGCACATCGGCGGGACGAAGAACTACGCCCGGGACGGCGAGCATGATGCCTGGTTCGTGGCCGGCAAGGCGATGGCCAGCAACGTGCTCTACGTGGTGCAGGGGCACGATCATCCGGCCCTGTTTGCCGAGGAACTGCGCGCCGACCAGTTGTCATGGATTTCCGGCCAGATGCCGCACACGCACTGGGTCTATGGCGCCAAGACGCGCTACCGGCAGGCCGATGCACCCTGCGAGATCGAGCACGTCGATGCCGCTGCATGCCACATCAAGTTCGCCGAACCGCAGTGGGCGGTAACACCGGGGCAGTCGGTGGTGGTCTACGAAAGCCGCGTTTGCCTGGGTGGGGGGGTGATTGCTTGAGAGTTAGCAACAAAAACCTCTTTCAACGCAGAGAGCGCAGAGGCGCAGAGTTCGCAGAGAAAAAACAAACGGAAAAGCCTCCGAAAAAAACTCTGCGTTCTCTGCGTCTCTGCGCTCTCTGCGTTAAAAGAGCTTGCTTTTGACTTTCTCGGCCTTGCCAACCTTCCCGCTGCGCGCCGTTTTCTGGAGCGTCGCGCTGGCTGCGCTCGGCTATCTTGGCCTGTCGCTGTGGGCAGGCTGGCGGGAGGTGCTGGCGGCGGTTGTCGTGGTTGGCCCGTGGGTGCTGGTCGGGCTGCTGTCGCTGTCGCTCTCCAACTACCTGCTGCGCTTCCTGCGCTGGTCGCGTTACCTGGCCCTGCTCGACGCGCCGGTGGCCTGGCGGATCAATCTTCAAGTCTATTTTTCCGGCTTTGCGCTGACCACCAGCCCGGGCAAGCTCGGCGAGCTGCTGCGCTCGGTACTGCTCAAGCCGCACGGCGTTCCGACACCGGCCAGCCTCGCCGCCTTCTTTGCCGAGCGCGCCAGCGACCTGCTGTCGATTCTGGTGCTCGCCGCTGTCGGCCTGTTGGCCTACGCGCCAGCGCGTCCGCTAGTAGGCCTGGCGCTGGCGGCGGTCGTCGTGGCGCTACTGCTGGTGCAATGGACGGCGCTGATTGCGGCGATTGACCACTGGGCCGCACGCCGCACGCAGAAATGGGCGCGGCTGATCGTCCATCTGTGCGCGATCGTGCTACATTTTCGCCGCTGTTTTAGCCTGTCAGCGCTGGCGATGGGGCTGATGCTCGGCGCCCTGGCCTGGTTCGCCGAAGGTCTTGGCTTCTGGTGGCTGCTCGGCGCGCTGGGCCATCCGCTGCCGCTGACCACGGCCGTGTTTATCTATGCCTTTGCCATGCTGGTCGGCGGCATCTCCTTCCTGCCCGGCGGATTGGGCAGCAGCGAGGCGGTGATGATCGGCCTGCTGGTGATCAATGGCTTCCCGCAGCCGGTCGCGGTCAGCGCGACGCTGATCTGCCGTCTGGCGACGCTGTGGTTTGCCGTCGCGCTCGGCGCCATTTTTCTGGCCCGGCAACGCTGATATGACATTGCGCTCGTGGGGTCAATTGCCGGCCCAGCCGGCCGCCGATGAACGCTGGTGGGGTGATCGTTCCGCCGCGCTGCCGTCCGTCGATGGCAGCATGCTGGCCTACGGCAACGGGCGCAGCTACGGTGACGTTGGTCTTAACAGCGGCGCTACCTTGTTGCATACGCGCGGCCTGGATCGCCTGATCGCCTTTGACGAGCAAAGTGGCGTACTCGCCTGCGAGGCCGGGGTCTTGCTTGACGAGATCCTCGCTATCTTTGTGCCGCGTGGCTGGTTTCTGCCGGTGACGCCTGGAACGCGTTTTGTCACGATCGGCGGCGCCATCGCCAACGATGTCCATAGCAAGAACCACCACCGCGCCGGGAGTTTCGGCTGCCACGTGCGGCGTTTCGAACTGCTGCGCTCTGATGGTTGTCGCCGACTCTGTTCACCGGACGAAAATGCCGAATGGTTTACGGCAACGATCGGCGGACTGGGTCTGACCGGGCTGATCACCTGGGCCGAGATCAGGCTTAGGCGCATTGACGGCGTTAGCATGGCAGTCAGCAACACGCGCTTTGACGGACTCGATGAGTTCTTCGCGCTCAATACCGCCGCCGAGGCCAGCCACGAGTATACGGTGGCCTGGATCGACTGCCTGGCATCAAGGCCGCGCGGTATCTTCATGGCCGGTGATCACCTGGGTGGCGGCGAACTTGCCGTCGCGCCCGGTAAGCCGCTGAGCCTGCCACTGACGCCGCCGTTTTCCTTGATTAACGGCCTGTCGCTGCGCGCCTTCAATCAGGCCTATTACCATCGCCCGCTGCCGGCGCGGACGGTGACGCACTATGCGCCGTTCTTCTATCCGCTTGACGGGATTGCCCGCTGGAACCGGCTGTACGGCCCAAGAGGGTTCTACCAGTACCAGTTCGTCGTGCCGCTGGCGGCGCGCGTGGCGCTGGTCGATATCCTGGCGAGCATTGCGGCAAGCGAGCAGGGCTCGTTTCTGGCGGTGCTCAAGACCTTTGGCGATGTCCCAAGCCCCGGACTGCTGTCCTTTCCGATGCCGGGAGTGACGCTGGCGCTCGATTTTCCGAACCGGAGTGCGCCGACGCTGGCGCTCTTCGAGCGGCTCGACGCCATCGTCGCCGCTGCTGGCGGCCGGCTCTACGCGGCCAAGGACACACGCATGAGCGGCGAGTTTTTCCAGCGCAGCAACCCGCGCCTTTCCGAGTTCCTGCCCTTCATCGACCCGAAGTTCTCATCGAATTTTTCACGCCGGGTTTTGTGATGCATAACACCTACCGCAAAGGCGCTAAGGCGCAAAGGGCCGCGAAGAAGAGCGAAGCAACAACTTGCTTCCCTTTGCGTTATCTTTGCGCTCTTCGCGCCTTAGCGCCTTTGCGGTGGATTTCTGAATTTCCTGAAGCCGTAGTTTGCGGAGAAACCCTATGCAAAAAATTCTGATCATCGGCGCGACATCGGCCATCGCTGAAGCGACGGCGCGGCTGTGGGCGGCGCGTGGCGACGCTCTGTTTCTGGTCGGACGCCGTGCCGGGCGGCTTAACGCCATTGCCGCCGATCTGCGCCTGCGCGGCGCCGCTGCCGTCGGCTGCTGCGTGATGGATGCCTGCGCCAGCGAGAGTCACGCGGCGATGCTCGACGCCGCCGTGGCAGCGCTCGGCGGGCTCGATGTCGCGCTGATTGCGTACGGCTCGCTGCCGGACCAGAAGGCGTGCGAAGCTTCGGTCGACCTGACGCTGCGCGAAATTAATGTCAACGGTCTGTCGGTGATCGCGCTGGCGACCCTGCTCGGCAACAAATTCGCCGCCCAGGGTGCGGGAAGTCTGGCGGTGATCAGTTCGGTAGCCGGTGATCGTGGCCGCCAGAGCAATTACGTCTATGGCGCGGCCAAGGGCATGGTCACGCTCTTCCTGCAGGGATTGCGCAATCGTCTGGCCAGGCTTGGCGTACAGGTGCTGACGATCAAGCCCGGTTTTGTCGATACGCCGATGACGGCAGCCTTTCCCAAAGGCGCGCTATGGGCAAAACCGGATGCCATCGCGCGCGGCATCGTGCGGGCCATCGAGCAGAAGTCCGACGAAGTCTACCTGCCCGCCTTCTGGTGGCTGATTATGACCATCATCCGGCATATCCCCGAGCGGGTCTTCAAACGGCTGTCCTTGTAACCCAAGCCTTAGAATATTTCCCGCACGTGAATAATTTTCCTCGACTCAGGCGAGCGCATGCCGAAGGTCGCGCGCGCCGACGGGTCGCGATCGTAGGTCGCTGCGCACGCACCGTTCTGCGCGCGCAGCCAGGGGCGATTGGCGGCGGTGCCGCCGTGGCTGGTCAGGCACGATTGGTCGGCCCCGCTGCTGCCCAGGTTGGCCGCCACATCGACGTAGCCGACGGCCTGCGGGCTGGGCGCGGCCAGCGTCACGGTGCCATTGCCGGCGACTAAGGTGAGCGCCGCGGCGCTGGTGTTGGCGGCGATGCCGCCAGACAGGGCGAAGGCATTGGCCGGCACGGTTGTGCAACTGTCGCCATCGTTGATCACCCAGGTACTGCCGCTCCAGTACTGCGCTTGCACTGGCAGGCCAAGCGCCGACTTCTCCGAGCCGAATTTG